>JAAYKL010000130.1 GCA_012522445.1 Myxococcales bacterium
AGTGATTTGGGGCGGGGATTTTGGGCCGGGTACCCGCAAGGGCATCCCCACACCGAAGACATCAACAATGCGTGTGAAACCGAACCCCAAAATGCGGGCGAGGGTGGGAGCACGAACCGCCCGTACACGTGGTTATCCCGTACACGGGGGCGTTTTTTGCGGGACTTCGCTGACTTTGGGCCATTTTTTGGGCGCTAGGGGTATAGTGAGGGGGCGCGTTGCAGCGACGCGCGTCGAACATTATCAACGCAAAGACAATAAGGGAGGCAAAATGATCAGAGTGTTTCGCGTGAGTAGTGTGTCTCGCAGGGGCAACGCCCTTTGCGCGGCGGCCATGGTTGTCGCGTGTTTGGGCTTCGGTTGCGGCAGCAGCGATGCGAATACCGCTTCAGATGCCCCGGCGACAGATGATCCCGTCAGTACGGACAGCAACGGGGGGCCGAACACTGGCTCCGACAGCGGCGTGCGCCCCGACAGCGACAGCGGTGCCGTCAATGACAGCGGCAGTGACGCAACCAGCGACAGCAGCAGCGACGCGCCCCGCGATACCGGCGACACAGAGTCCGAGACAACGGCGACGGGCACAGAGGGGACGCCGTGGCAGTACGACACGGACCAGCCGACGCGGCTGCGCATCACCAACCGTTGCGCCTATCCCATCTGGATTCAGTTCGGCGACGGCGACGGCAAACGCCAGGTGCTCGAAAACCACAACCCAGGGGCCAACAACCGCCGCTTCACCTCCGGCGAGTCCTTCGATTACGCCATCCCCGACGAAGGGGACATCCCGGACATCATCAACGCGGGCATCGCCCTGGAGGGCACGCGCTTTTGGGTGAAGCGGGGCTGCGACGAAAAGGGCGACAACTGCACCGTGGGGCAATCGCGCACCAACAGCGACGGCACCTGTCCGCCGGGCGGTTGTCATCCGCCCATTGAGTCGAAGATGGAGGCCACCTGGGCGTCCCTGAGCAGCGGCAGCGTCACCTGGTACAACGCTAGCCACGTCGACGGCTACTCCGAGCCCTATGTCATCATCCCCAAGGGCGCCGAGGCCAAGACCGCCCCGGATTGCATTCCCATCAACGCGTCGATGCTAGACGCGGCGGCGCAATGTCCGGCCCACGAAAACCTCACCGACGCTCGCTACACCGATCTCGACTTGCGCTTTGTGGTCGGCGGCGAAGTGCTCGGCTGCTACTCGCCCTGCAAAAAAATCACCTACGACGACCACGTGGACGAATGGACCGATCCGCTGGGGCTGCGCATGTGTTGCCCCACCAATACATCGGGCGTGCCGCACCCCGGGCTCACCTCCGAGGAGTGCAACAACCGCGAACATCCCTACAGCATCTGGAACACGGCCTACCTGCAGCATTTGAAAGAAACCGCGCCCACCGTGTACACCTTTGCCTACGACGACGCGGAGTCGCTGTTCACCTGTCCGGGCACCACCAAGTTCGAGCTGATTTTTTGCCCCGAGCGCTCCAGCGCGCAGCCCGCCAAGCTCATTGAATTCTACGAACGCAACAACCGACCCATCCCGACGGCGTTGCAAGGGGTCGCACTTTTCTAATGGAGGCCACGGTAAAAATGAAAATGAAAACAAAGATGAAGATGCATTGGCAGTGGTGGGTGCTGGCGTTGTTTTGTGCCTGTTCGAGCCAGTCGACCGACAACGCGGTGGACGACACGTCGGCTCCGGGCAGTACGGACAATCCGGTGAGCGACTCGCTGGGTCCGGGGAATACGGACAATCCAGTGGGCGACACGTCGGCTCCGGGCAGTACAGACAATCCGGTGAGCGACTCGCTGGGCCCGGGGAACACGGACAATCCGGTGAGCGATTCGGACAACCCGGCGACGGACTCGGGTAGCGACACGGGCGCGGCCAACGGCGTGCTCAGCATCATCGGGCGCAAGCAAGACATGAACGGCGCGGCCTACACGTCGGGGCGCATCAACAGTCATTACGAAGTGCCCAACACGCCGGGCACACGCGTGGAGGTGCGGGCCAAGATGGGGCGCAAGCGCTGTAACGACGCCGACCCCTTTGTCGACGGCACCTGGCCCGCCATCTGGATGCTCGGCAGCGATGCCACCGAACAAAACTACGGCGGCAATGTGGTGTGGCCGGGCTGCGGAGAGATCGACATCAACGAGTGGCTCGGTGCCTGGAACGCCGATCACTACCTGACCAACCAGTGGGGTGAACCGGTGTTTCGCGCCGCGCACAACGTGCCGGCCACTGTGCCTTATGGCGCCGACGGCCCCGAGAAGTGGCACGTGTACGGCCTGCGCTTCAACGGCGATACCATTACGTTTCTCTTTAACGGTGCCGACCAGGCCACCCAAACTTACGCCGACGCCGCGGGCCATTCGCACCGCATCATTTTGAACATGGCGTTGGGGGGCGACTTGGGTGGCGCCATGGCCGCTGATTTCGTGTCCGACGAAATTCAAATCGATTGGGTGCGGGTCTTCGACGCGGCGGGCGACCTGCTGTGGCAGGACGAAATGAACGACGAAGCCACAACCAAGGCCAACTGGTTTCCCTTCACCGGGCGGGCCTACAACAACGAGCTGCAGTACTACACGAATTGGGCCGCCGACAATTTCGAGTGGCACACCGATATGCAGCGCGGTGAGTGCCTGTAGCGCGGCATCCATTCACGGGGGCGTCCGGCTGGGGCGAAGCGTTCGAGCGCGCGTTGGCAATCGGGCGTGGTGTTGGGGGTGGCGCTAGGGCTGGTACTCAAACAGGCAAGTGGAGATGGCTTTGACGCCGGTCTCTTTGATGGTGACGGTGAGGGCGGCTTTGCCAGGTTCGTCCAGCACCCAGCCCTCGACGAGGAGGGTGTCCCCCGGCATCACCGGTTTGGCAAAGAGGCACTCCAGGGCGCGAAACCGCGCGGGGTCGTCTCCCGCTAGGGCCTTTAGCGCCACGCGACCGGCGATGCCGTAGGTGCAAAGACCGTGCAAAATGGGGCGATCAAAGCCCGCCGCCGCCGCCACCTCGGGGTGCGAGTGGATGGGGTTGATGTCGCCGTTCAGCCGGTACAGCAGCGCTTGGTTGTCCTGCGTGGGCACTTCGACTTGGAAGTCCGCTGGGCGATCGCTCGGCACTCTCAGCTTGAGGCGCGCCGGTGGTTTCTCGCCGCCAAATCCGCCTTCGCCGCGCAGCAGCAGGTTCCACTCGGTGACCGCCGTCTTGACGCCATCCACCAACGTGACGGTGTCGATGATGATCGACGCGCCGATCTTCATGTCGTAGACGCCGCGAATGGTGGCGGTGGTCTCCATGCTGCCACCCGACGGAAAGGGCACGAGCACTTCGGTGCGCTGGGAGCTGTGCAGCAAAGTGACCAGGTCGCCACCGGTGGTCTTGAGCAGCTCAAAGACAGGCGCGAACGTGGGGATGACGCCGTAGGTCGGTAGCACCTTGGGGGTTGGGTCGAGCAGCCACGCGAGATCGTCGCGCCCCGCGCTGAGGCTGAGGGCGTAAAGCGCGGTGTCTTTCCAGGTGTAATCTTGGCGGACAGGCCCGAGGGAACGTCCGATGCTGTTCATATCGATGGTCATGGTTTTCCTCCGTTACAGGTGGTGTGGGCGCGCGCCAGTGCTACGGCGCATCCACGGCCCGGCGTTGTTCGTCATAGGCCGCAGCATTGCGGCGCACTTCGGACAGAACGCGGTACACGCGATCGCGCTCTGCTTTGAGTTCGGATTGCATTTGAGCGAGCCCCCATTCGCCGTCGATGTTCTGCATGCGAAACCGCCCACCGCGCACCGTGGTGAGCTCGACGGTGTGTTCGCCTTGCGCCGTTTGGGACGCGATGGCACCAAAGGCTTCTCGCAGGGGAACCCCGCAGCGGACGCGCTGGCAAACGGTGGCAAAGAACGCCTCCCCCGATGGGCTGCGCAACAGGGGTTGCAAGGTGGGGGGCAGCGAGGCGTCTCCGTTGGTCTCTTGGGGGTAGTGGGCTTCGATGAGGGTGCGGATTTCTTTGAGCATGGCAAAGGCGGCCCATGCGTCGTCGCGGCTTTGTTTATCGAGCAGGTGCAACAGGCATGTATCTTCTTGGGATTCGAGGCACGGCGCCAAGGCGGCAAAGGCACCTTGCGCTGTCGAGCGATCGGCGGGGGCGTTGCCGCAGGCGGCGACACACAGGAGAGACAGGGATAGCCCCAGCTCCCAAATGCGCCATGTCGTTTGTGTTGTCATGGTGGCTTACATCGCCTCTGGGGCCGCGACCCCGAGCAGCAGCAAACCCTGTTTGAGGGCGATGCGTGCGGCGTCCACCAGGGCCAAGCGCGCGGTGCGCAGGGCGTCGTCTTCGGCGAGGATGCGCAGGGTTTTGTCGGCGTTGCCCGCTTGTTGGTAGCGGTTCCAGGCGCGGGCGACCTCGTAAACAGCGCGGGCCAGGCGCGAAGGCTCGAATCCCTCTGCCGCCGCGAGCACCGCTGCGGGGAGGCGGCCGATCTCTTTCACGAGGGCCACTTCTTCGGGGGCCACGAGCAAGGAGGGATCGTAGGCGTCGATGCCCGGCGCTCCGCCCGCTCGGTGCAAAATAGAGGAGCAGCGGGCATGGGCGTACTGCACGCAAATACCGGAGAAGCCCTTGGTGTTGAGAATGTCCTCCCAATCAAAATTGTAATCGGAGGTGCGTAGGTTTTTGAGATCGCCGAAGACAATGCCGCCGATGCCCACCTCTTCGGAGACCTTGTCGATGTCGATGTCGCGACCCGAGGACTCTGCGGTCATCTTCTCGCGGGCGCGCTCCACCGCTTCGTCGAGCACTTCTTCCAAAAAGACGACGTTGCCCTTGCGGGTGCTCATGCCGTGCACGCGGCCAAAGCTCACGTGGACCATGCGCTCCTGCCACGCATCGCCCATGGCGTCCAGGGCGCGCTTGAGCTGTTCGAAGTGGCGCTTTTGTTCGCCGCCCACCACGTAAATGGACTTGGCAAAGGCGTAGCGCTGCCAGCGGTCCTTGGCCGCAGCGATGTCGCGGGTGGCGTAGAGCGTGGCGCCGTCGCTCTTCTTGAGCATCATGGGCGGTTCGTTTTCGCCGTAGGGCATGTCCACCACCAGGGCGCCCTGATCGATGCGCGTGCCCGCGGTGGCGGAGATGGTTTCGATGAGCGCGTCCATGCCGTCGCGATAATCGCTTTCGCCCTCGTAGTGATCGAAGGAGACGTTGAGGCGCGTGTAGACGCGTTGAAACTCTTTTAGGCTGATGTCGCGGAACAACTGCCACAGCTCCAGGGCATCGGTGTCGCCGTCTTCCATGCGCTTAAACAGGGCGCGGGCGATGTCGTCGAAGGACGGGTTGGCCTCGCGTTCGCGGTTGGCCTCGACGTAGAGCTCGAGCAGGTAGGCGATGCCCTCTTTTTCGAGGCGGTCGCGCTGGCCCTTGCGCTGGTAAATGGCGGCGAGCAGGCCAAAGGTTTTGCCCCAGTCGCCCAGAAAGTTGAGCCCCTTTACGGTGTATCCCAGGGCGCCCAAAATGCGGGTCAGGGCGTTGCCAATCATGGTGGAGCGCAGGTGGTGAAAGCCCAGGGGTTTGGCGATGTTGGGCGACGAGTAATCGATGATGACGGTTTGCCCCTGGCCGGTGTCGGAGGTGGCGAAGCGATCACCCAGTTGGCGCACTTCGGGGATGAGGGTCGCGAGTAGGGCCTCGGGGTGAATGGTGGCGTTGACGTAGGGACCCGCCGCTGCCACTGCGAAGCGCTGGGACTGGCTCAGTTTTTCGGTGAGGGTTTGGGCGATTTTCACCGGGGGTTGCCCCAGGGCTTTGGCAAAGGGGAAGCAAGGCAGCGAAAAGTCGCCGCGTTCGGGTTCGGGAACGCGGACGTGGCCTTGGATGTTGTCGATGGGGAGGTCGAGGGCGGCGGCGGCCTCGGCGGCAAAGGCGGTTTCGTATCGGTGCATGTGGTTGTGTCCGGTTGGGCCAAAGCATTGCGTTCGCGACGTTTGGCGTTGTTTCAGCGGGAAAACCCAGGGGAACTTACAGCAGCTCCCGTATGGGCACAAGGCCTTTCCCGGCCCCGCCCTTGGGGCGCACGTTTTCCAGGTACACAGTCCTCAGCGAAATAAGTTTGTTAAAATGGACAAAATTTGGCCTTGATCGCGGTGTATAATCACTCTGAACACCTCGCGTGCACCGCGCGTGTCGCCTGGTTGTTTTGGAAAGGAGTGCTGCCTGCCGATGAACGAGAAACGCCGCCAACCCAAAGTGCCATTCACGGCGCGGATGCTGGTGATCCTGTTGGTCGCCTCGGTGGCCTTGTCGGCGCAGGCCGTACCGGATCGCCTGGAGCGCGTGGTGGAGAAACTGCTCATCGGGGTGACGCGCCATCCCCTCAACGACGCGAAAGAGCGCCGGTTGTACGTGCTGGAAGTGCGCGATGTGGCCCGGGAGACCATGGTGCCGGCCCCCTTGCTGGTGGCCATGCAACAGCGGGCCTCTGGGTTTCGCACCAATGTCTACGGGCGCGCGGGGGAGCGGGGCATTATGCAGGTCCCGGCGCGTTACTCCATTCGCTGCAACATGATCTCCCGCAAGGGGCAAATGCGGTGCGGCGCCAAGTACCTGCAGGAGAAGTATCGCCAGTGCGGTTCCTGGGAGAGCGCGGTGACGGCCTACCTGCAGTCGAGCGGTCGCTGCACGCCTGATTCGCCGCGCATCCGCATTGAGGCCCAAGAGCGCGTGCGCCTGTGGCAGCGCATCGGGCGACTCTAACAACACGCCAACAACAGCTTTACAATGAAATGCGATGCGGTCGCGTTGCGGGCATAAAAAAAGCCCGGTGACGATGAATCACCGAGCTTTGTGTTGGGTAGCGGGGGCTGGATTTGAACCAACGACCTTCGGGTTATGAGCCCGACGAGCTACCAGACTGCTCCACCCCGCAACAGCGGCGTTCTGTATAGTGGTTTCGCCAGGACAGGTCAAGCCTTGTTTGGTGTTTTTTTCCCGGGGCGCGGACGAGCGGGACCCGTGGCGCGTTGGGACGTTTTGGGCCGGGATGGCGCGCGTGTTTTTGGCTTTTGCGGTGCCGTCGATTCGCCCGTGCGGGACTTGGGTTCGCCCGTGCGGGACTTGAATGCTGGCTCGGAGGTGCCACCCCAACCGCGCGGAACCCTCGCCGAGCGTTGCTGGCGCCTGTGGGTTTGCGCCGCCGCAGCGCCGTCGTTCTCTGCATCGGTATGCGGCGACACGGGGGATTTGCCGAGGGATCTTCGCGCCGGATTTATGTAGTCGCGCTTGAGGCGGTACATCTCCTGTTCGCTGAGATGGCGCCAGGTGCCGATGGGGAGCTTTTCAATGGTGATGCCCGCGAAGGCGATGCGCTTGAGCTTGCTGACGCGAAGCCCCGTGGCCTCGGCCATGCGGCGGATTTGCCGGTTTTTCCCCTCGCGGATGGTGATCTGCAACCAGGTGAAGCCGTCGGTGGACTCGGCGATGAACACCTCTTTGGCCGGGCGGGTGCGGCTGAAGTCGTCGAGGGTGACGCCGGTGCGCCACTGCTCCAAAACCTCTTCGGTAACGCGGCCGTCCACCTTCATGTGGTAGGTCTTTTCGGCGCCGAATTTGGGGTGGGTGAGGGCGTGGGCCAGGTCGCCGTCATTGGTTAAGAGCAGGGCCCCCGAGGTGTTGTAGTCGAGGCGTCCCACGGGAAACAAGCGGCCGCCCGCATCTTTCACTAGGTCGACCACGGTTTCGCGTCCTTCGGGATCGTTGGCGGTGCTGACGACCCCGCGCGGTTTGTTGAGCACGATGACTTTGAGTGGTTCGGCGGTGATGAGCTGGTTGTCGACTTCAATGCGGTCGCGGCCCTTGCGCACGCGGGTCCCGAGCTCGGTGACGATGCGGCCATTCACGCGGACGCGGCCCTCGGTAATGATTTTCTCGCACGCCCTGCGGGACGCGATGCCCGCTTCGGCCATGACCTTTTGCAGGCGCTCGGATTTGTCGCTCATTTATTGTGGGCCCAAGCCCCGCGCATCTTCACGCGGCACGCGGGCGGACAAGGCGCCGAAATTGACCCGGAGATCGCCCCTCTCGTCGATGCTCTGCACCACGCCGACGCGCCCTTTGAGGAAGCCATTGAGCACCTCGATGCGATCGGAGACTTGGATGTTTTCGCGGCGCTCTTCGGAGACCTCAACGCGCTTCTTGGGTGCGGCCGGGGCAGGCTTGGGCACATGTTCGCGCTTGGGACTGCGATCGCGGTCGCGCCGTGGCGAGGATTCTCTGCGGGGACGTGTATCGCGCCGATCATCGCGCCGGTCATCGCGCCGGTCATCGCGCCGGTCATCGCGCCGGTCGCTGGGGTGCTTGGGTGCGGGTGATGCGTCGGGTCTGGCGCGCCGGGGCGGCGGTGCGTCGGGCAAGGGCGCTTCGGCGGCCACCTCAGAGAAATTGGCGGGCAAGAGATTGCCATCTACCTCGGCGGGTGGCGCGGCGGCATCGGCAGGCGCGGCGGCTGTCTCGGCATTGGCGTCGGACTCGGCGGATCGCTTGGCCTCTTCTTCGGCACGGGCGATGGCTTGGGCGCGCCGGATGGCTCGTTCGCGTTGGCGCCAGGCTTCGTCGTCGCGGACGCGTTGTTCAACAGCCTCGCGGTTGCGCTTTTTTTCGGCCTCTTCTTCGGCTCTTTTTCGTTCGCGTTCGTGCTGCTCTTCGGTGAGTTCGCGTTGCTGAGCTTCGCGGTCTTCGTGGATTTGCGCCACGATGCGATCGATAGAAATGGCGTCGTTGGTCGGCGACCAGGCGATGAAGCGGTAGACCGGCAACAAGGCGCGGGCGTCGTCGCAGATTTGCTGCAGCAGCGCGGGACCGGCGCTTGTGGCCGCGTCGCGGTCGTAGTGGCGGCCTGCGAAGAGCCAACCCTGTTGGGCGGTAAAATCGGCGGTGAGCGTCGCGAGTTGCTCGGGAGTGGCCTGGGAAGCCGGGAGCTCGCTGTGTCCGCGCAGGCCGAGGCAATGTGCCGCGGGCAGGGCGTCTTTTACGAGGCGGGACAGGGCGTCGACCTTGGTGGCGTCCTGCAGCAGGGCCAGCAGGTTTTTGCGATCTACCCAGGCCTCGAAGTGCAGCCATATCCCCACGGAGAGGCGGTGCTGGTCGAGGGCCACACCGATGAAGATTTGGCGGTACAGCGGCGTGGGATCGGCCAGCGTGGCGGCCAGCGTGCGCTCTTTGTCGATGATTTCGGTGATTTCTTGGCGGGCGGCCTCACTGCGCGAGAAGAAGAGCCATTGCGTGTCGACCTGTTTGTTGTTCCACAACGAGGGATGCGCATCCGAAAGATGTGGGTGCAGGTCTAGGCTGTCGGACTGAAAGACTTCGCGCAGGCTTTGTCCGAGGAGATCGAGGCTGTCTTTTACCTTTCGGCGGGGCAGCGTGTACATATTGCTGCTCCACTTTTCGGGAAGATAAGCGTCGAAATCAGCGAGCGTAAACCCTGCAAACTGCATGTCGTACCGTGTGCCTGTGTGGCGATTTGGCGAAAGGGTTATTTCTTTTTGGCCGGCTTGGCAGCGGTCTTGGCCGTCGCTTTGCCACCGCCCTTGCCCGCGGCCCCTTTGGCGGCGGTTTTGGCGGCTTTGTCAACTTGGACCTTGGTGTCTTTCTCTTTCATGGCAGCGACGTGCGCAGCGGCATTGTCGATGGCCTGAATGCGCGCGCGCGCCTTTTTGACGCGGGCCTTTAGCTTTCGATGGGTTGCGTTTTTGGCGGCATCAGCGTCGCTGATCCCCTTGTCGGCGAGCGATTTGGCAAAAGAGGCCAGCTCTGCTTCGGCCGCAGAAAGTTGCTGTTCTTTGACGGATTTGTCGAGTGAAGCCATTGCGTTTCTCCTGTTTTTCCGGCGGTGACACGCTTTGGCCACACCGGCGCAATTCAAGCAGGGCACCTTGGCACAAGGCGTTGCAAAGCGCAAGCCCCTCTGTGTGCGCTTTTTATGTGCTATCTCCTTGTTTGTATAATTTTAGCAATTATACTTTTGATATATGCCGAAACCACAACCGCCAGCGCTCGATTTATTTCCCTTTTACCACCCCAAAATCAGCAGAAAAGAGACCGCATGGTAGGCATAGAACTCCGGCAACAGCTCAAGCTTCAGCAGCAACTGATTATGACGCCACAGTTGCAGCAAGCCATTAAGTTGTTGCAGTTGTCTCGCATCGAACTCATCGACATGGTGCACGCCGAATTGGAAGAAAACCCCGCCTTGGAGGCGCGCGCCGATTATGCCGAATCCCGCGATAGCACTGCGCCGCCAACCCTGTCTGCCGACGCTGATGAGCCTGCAACAAAGGCGACCTCCGAGCCCAGCGATCCCGATGTCGTGTCCGCCACCCGCGAAATTGACTGGGACAAATACCTCGAAAACTACGCCAACCAGCCCAGTGATTACGCGCCCCAGTGGCAAGGCGGCGACGATGCGCGCGCCATCGGCGAAACCCAAAGCGCCGAAAGCACCTTGACCGATCACCTGCGCTGGCAGTTGCAAATGACAACCTTGACCGACGCCGAACAGCGCTTTCTCGACATGGTCATCGGCAACCTCGATAGCGATGGCTATTTCAAGGAACCCCCCATCGAGGAATTGGCCCGCAAGGCCGGTCTCGAAACCGACGAGGCCGAAGAGGCCCTGAAGGTGCTGCAAAACTTCGACCCCGTCGGCGTGGCCAGTCGAAATCTGCGCGAATGCCTGCTGTGTCAGGTCGACGCACTTGAATTGGATATCGACGTGCGCGACGTAGTAGACCGGCACTTGCCCAACCTCGAGAAACGCAATTACCAGGCCATCGCCCGCGACCTCGAAATCGAACTGGAAGATGTGTACGAAGTGGCGCGCATCATCTCGCACTTGGAGCCCAAGCCCGCGCGAAATTTCATCGTCGAAAACAACTACATCACGCCCGACATCGAAGTGCAGAAGGTCGGCGACCGCTATTTCGTCGTGCCCAACGACGACGGCATGCCGCGGTTGCGCATCTCCAAGTTTTTCAAGACCGCATTAAAAGAAGGCCCCGAGGCGCGCGAGTACATCCAAAACAAGCTGCGCAGCGCCCAGTGGCTCATCCGCTCCATCGAACAGCGCCGCCGCACCATCGTGAAAGTCACCGAGTGCATCGTCGAAAAACAGCAGGATTTCTTCGAAAAGGGGGTCAATTATTTAAAGCCGATGATCCTGCGGGACGTGGCCGAAGCGGTGGAGTTGAGCGAGTCCACGGTCAGCCGTGTCACCACCAACAAATACGTACAAACGCCGCGGGGAATTTTTGAACTCAAGTATTTCTTTAATTCTCCGATACGACGTGAGAGCGATGCCGACATCGCCTCCGAAAGCGTGAAAAATAAAATCAAGGAGTACATCGACGACGAGGACCCCAAACAACCCTACAGCGATCAGCGATTGGTCGAGATGCTGCATGAGAAAGGCATTATCATCGCGCGCCGAACCGTCGCCAAGTACCGGGAAGCCATGGGTATTTTGTCGTCCACAAAGCGGAAAAAGTTTTTCTAAGGTTTGCCGGATGCAAGCCAGGAAGGAAACAACATGCAAATTTCAATGACATTTCGACACATGGATCCCTCGGATGCGATGAAGGAGCTGGTGGCTGACAAGGTCTCCCGCCTGAAAAAGTTTGTTACCGGACCAGTCGAAGCGACGGTGGTGCTCTCTATGGAGCGCTACCTGCAAGTCTGCGATGCCATGATTTCATCCAATGGACATGTGTACAAAGTGCGTGAGGAGAGCGAGGACATGTACACCTCGATCGACAGGGCCATGGAAAAAATCGAACGCCAAATCGACAAAACCAAGGGCCGCATGCGCGCAGGCCGTACCGCCTGACACCCCCACCCTTCCCCCTTCGCTCCCCCCAATTTGTTTCGCTCGTTTTTCCGCTTCAGCACACCCATAAATCCATGTTTTGTCTCCAATGCGATACGTGTTACAGTTTCGCTCACGCAAACGCGACGGCCGAAATGCATTGCCGGCCAAACGGAATTCGCCGCTCCAACATGAACCAAAATGAAACTAACGGATTTCATATTTCCAGAGGCCATTTGCATTGATTTGTCGGCCACCACCAAGCTCGGTGTGCTCTCGGAGCTCGCTCGCTTGGTGCACCCGCACTGCGGCGATGTGACCCTAGACGACCTGACCGCCGCCATCGTTGAACGCGAGCGCATGGGCTCCACCGGGTTTGGCAAACGCGCCGCCGTTCCCCACGCGCGCATGTCCATCCCCGCGCTGCGCGGCGCCCTGGGCATCTCGCGGACAGGCATCGACTTCGACGCCCTCGACGGACAGCCCGTGCATTTTTTTGCGCTGCTCATCGCGCCCTTGGACGGCGATCACCAACGGCACCTCAACGCGCTGAAGCTCGTCGCACAATTTTTGGGAAGCGCCGACCAGCAGGAGCGCATCATGGCCGAAAAAGATGCGTCAGCGGTGTACGCCATTATCGAAAAAGAAAGTGCGGCAGGCTAACCCATGGAAGTCTCCACCCTCTTCAACGCGCTCAAGGTAGAACTCGGCTTGGAGTTGGTGGCGGGTAGGGCGGGGCTCGATCGCGGCATTACCGGAGACCGCGTGCAAAAACCGGCGCTGGCCCTCACGGGCTTTACGTCCATGCTGTCGCCGGGGGTGGTGCAAATTTTCGGCAAGACCGAGCTCGATTATCTCTGGTCGCTGCCTCCGGTGGAGCGGCGCCTCGCCTGCGACTTCGTCACCAGTTGTTCTCCGCCTGCGATCATCGTCACGCGCGGGCTCGACATGCCCGAACAGCTCTTGGAGAGCGCCGACCATTACCGCGTGCCCCTGCTGCTCACGGGGTTGCGCTCATCCTTGTTCATCGAAGCCCTGCACAAGTTTTTGGCCACGCGCATGGCGCAAATTCGCGCCATTCACGGCGTACTGGTCGATGTGTTTGGCGTGGGGGTGCTCATCATTGGCAAGAGCGGCATTGGCAAGAGCGAGTGCGCGTTGGAGCTGATTATGCGCGGGCACCGGTTGGTGGCCGACGACGTGGTGGACGTGAGCCTGGTGCCCCCTTCGACGATCATCGGGGCGGGCAACGAACTCATTCGTCACCACATGGAAATCCGCGGTTTGGGCATCATCAACATCAAAGATCTGTTTGGCGTGGCGGCGATTCGCGAGACCAAAAAAATCGAGCTCGTCATCAATATGGAAGAGTGGGATGCCAGCAAGAGCTTCGACCGCCTGGGCATTGTCATGCAAACCCACGACATCCTGGGGGTGATGATCCCCCGGGTAGATATCCCAGTGCGACCCGGACGGACCCTCACCGCCATTGTCGAGGTCGCGGCGCGCAACCAAATTCTCAAATCCATGGGGCACCACTCGGCCCGGGATTTTCAAAGCCGCATGGATGCCGCGAGCCGCCAGGGAGCGGAGTCGCGCAACAGCCGCATTTGGAGTACGGCGCCCCATGCCCTGTCTTCGCGCGTGATTGACGACAAACAGGATTGAGGGCGGCGCCCGTTGCGGCGTTTTTAAGGAGTGTGGAAAAAAGTATGATTGGCATCTTGCTCTGCTGTCACGGCACCATGGCCCAAGGCTTCAAAGACGCTGCCGAGCTCATTGTTGGGCCGCAGCAAAAATTTGAAGCGGTGGGCATCGGCCCTGCACAAGGACGGCACGATCTCAAAAAAGCCCTCAAGGCCGCCATGCGCCTCTTGGGCACCGATGCGGGCATCTTGATTCTCACCGACTTGCCGGGGGGGACCCCTTGTAATGAAGCCGCCATGCTGTTGGGGCCCACGGTCCAAATGGTGGCGGGGTTCAACATGCCGATACTGCTGCGGGTGCTCTTGGGGCGCAGCGACGGCATCACCTTGCCCCAACTCACCGAAGACATCTCGACGTACGGCGGTGAGCACATCATTCACTTCACGTACGACGCTGTGCATGGAGGCGCCGTATGACGAGTGACCGTCGGCATTACCTGCGCATCGACAACCGCCTGCTGCACGGCCAAGTGGTGCAGTTTTGGATTCCCTATCTCGAAATCGAACACTTGATCATCGCCGATGATCTCGCGGCCGCCAACCCCGCCATGTCCACGGTGTATCGCATGGCTGTGCCGCGCCGCATTCGCCTCTCCGTGGTGTCGATCATCGAGCTCGCCCAGGCCGCCAGAGAGGAAAACGCCCTGCCCACCCTCATCATCTTGAGCGATATCTTTGACTTGGCCCGCGCCTTCATGAGTGGCTTTCGTTGCCCGCGCATTACGTTGGGCAATATCCATTCGGCCATTGGGCGCAACCGCATCACCGACACCATTTACCTCACCCCCGAAGAGAAGCACGCCTTGGCCCAATTTCACCGCGACGGCCGCGTCGTCGAGATCCAAACCTTTCCCGGAGAGCCGCTGCGACTCTCCCTCGGAAAATCAGGAGCGTTGGAGTGGGAGCGAGCGTAGCCATTTTCTTCTTGTCCAGCTTTGCGATCGGCGGCCTGCTGATGCTGGAGCGGCGTTGCGTCGGACAGATGGCTTTTGTCCAGCCCCTGGCCATTTTGCTCATCGCGGGATTTGTCGTTGGCGCTCCCGCTCCCGCCCTGTGGCTGGGCGTGACCCTGCAGTTGCTCGCCACGGGCCAAACCCACTACTGCAACTGGGTGTTGGTGGCGGTGTCTGCGGCCTTTTCGCTCATCGCGCTGCAGCGCTGGGGCGTCGTCGTACAACCGGGGGACGCGCCCACTTTGGCGGTGTTGGCCTTCAGCACCATCTGGGGCATCGCTTCGTTTCAATTCGACAAGTGGTTGGCCCGCAAAGACAACGCCGTTGTCGAGCTGTTGCCCCATGGTGTCTCCGAAGAAACCGTCGAGCCCTTCATTCGCTTGGTGCATCGCCGCGTGGCGCGCAATTTGCTCATCAGCGGATTGCAGTCTGTCTTGGCGGTGGGCTTGAGCGTCTTGGCGGGACTGGCGGCACACATTTGGCTGCCTGCGCCAAATCCAGTGGCCCTCTCGGTGATGCAAATGGCCATCCCCGCCTTTGGCGTGGTGGCGGTGCTGTCGTCGTTGGTGGACTGGCGCTTTACCTCGGTGGCTGCGGCCACGGCCCTGCTCAGCACGGCGTGGTGGATGTGGGGAATGCCATGAGCGACTTGTCCAAACGCGATCTGCTGAAGCTGAGCCTGCGCCTCATGTTCATCCAAAGCGCGTGGAGCGCGAGTTCCATGCAGGCCGAGGGGTTTGTGTACGGCATTGCCCCGGCGCTTCGCCGCTTAATCCCCGATCCCGAAAAACGACGTCGCGCCCTCAAGCACTATCGCTTTCCCATCAACACGCATCCCTTCTTGGCCGGGGTGTTGGCCGGGGCGGTGCTAAAGATGGAACGCGACGCCAAAAACACCAAGACGATCGTCACCTATTTGCGCAGCACCATGGGCCCCTTGGCCGCCATGGGCGATCCCTTCTTTCACTCCGGCGTCACTCCTTTTGCCGGTGTGATCGCCGCCCTCGTCGCCTGGGTGTTTGGCAGCCTGGCGGGCATCATCGCCATCATCGTGATCTTCAATGCCATCCACATGGCGTTTCGCATCTCCGCGGTCTTCACGGGCTACCGATACGGCGAGCAGGCCCTGACCGTCATCGGCCACTGGATGTCGCCTGCCAAAACCCTCTGGCTCAAAACCATTACGGCGTTGCTCGCGGGATTGCTGTTGGCCGTGGTGCTTTTCTGCCCCGAACTGGGGCCTGTGGTGACGCAACTCTGGCGGCCTGTGGCAGTGGGCGTGGCCGCGCTCATCTTGGCGCTGGTGCTCAGCAAACGGCGCTCTTCTTGGGTTTTTCTGATGCCGGCATTTCTTCTGGCGGCGTTGATAACGGAGGCAATCATACCCGCATGACTGAAATTGCATCGACCAAATTAACCATTATCAATGAACTGGGGCTTCACGCGCGGGCCGCGACGCTGCTGGTGCAAACCGCCTCGCGCTTCTCGGCCGACCTCTACATCAGCCGCGACGGCCGCCAAATCAACGGCAAGAGCATCATGGGCGTCTTGTTGCTCACTGCGGGCAAGGGCACCGAGCTCGATATCCAGGCCGTTGGCGAGGACTGCCGCGAGCTCATCGCCGCCATCGAAGAGTTGGTGAAGAACAAATTTGGAGAAGGACAGTGAGCCAGGTGATTCGCTTACAGGGCATTGCCGCATCTCCGGGCATTGCCATCGCGCGGGCGCGCTCCTTGCACCGCACCCAGCTATTGGTGCCACGCAGCAAAGTGTCTCCACAAAAGATCGCAGGAGAAATGGAACGCTTGACCACCGCCGTGGCCCAGGCGCGCACCCAAATCCAAGCGGGCATCGACTCCATCGTCACCTCCGAAAATGGCATGCCCGGCGGCAATCACACGATGATCTTGCACGCGCACCTGCTCATGCTCGAAGACGAGCTGCTCATCGATGCGACCCGCAAGCTGATCGAACAGCGGCACATCAATGCCGAGTGGGCCCTCTCCACCGTCAGCAACGACATCAAAGACCAAATGCTCAGCCTCGAGGATCCGTATTTGCGCGAGCGCGCCGAAGACATCGAACACGTCTCCAGCCGCATCATGCGCAACCTGCTGGGGCTCGACGAAGACGACGACCTCAGTGACGAGAAGTTTGCCGAAGACTGCATCGTGGTCGCCACGGAGCTCTCCCCCGCCGAAACCGCCCAGCTCGCGCCGACCCCCATCATGGCCTTTGTCACCGAGACGGGCACTCGCACCAGCCACACGGCCATCATGGCGCAGGCTCTGGGCATCCCGGCGGTGCTTGGCGTCGAAAACATCACCAACATCGTCGGCCCCGAAGACATGCTAATTGTCGATGGCCTCGAAGGCTGGGTGATCATTCAGCCCGACGAAAAAATGCTGGCGCGCTATCGCGAGAAGAGCCTCCAATGGCACGCCATGGAGAAGCGCCTGCGCGGCACCCGAGACCAGCCCTCCGTGACGTCCGACGGCATAGACATCCGCTTGAGTGCCAACATCGAGTTGCCCTCCGAGGCGCCCTTCGCCATGGACTACGGCGCCCAGGCCATCGGGCTGTACCGCACCGAATTCCTCTACCTCGACCGCGACCATCCCCCCACCGCCGAGGAGCAGTTCCGGGTGTACCGCCACGTGTTGCAGGCCTTGGCTCCGCGCTGCGTTACCTTTCGCACCTTCGATCTCGGCGCCGACAAAATGCCGCGCTCCATGCAGTCGCGAGACCGCAACCCCGCCCTGGGCATGCGCGCCATCCGCATCGGGCTCAAAAACCCCGATGTGCTCAAAACCCAGATCCGCGCCATTTTGCAGGCGACCTTGGACACCAAGGGGCAAGCGCGCATTATGTTTCCGCTGGTGAGCGGCGTACCGGAAATGCGCCAGCTCAATCGCCTGGTGGCGGAGGTGCGTGCGGAGTTTGACGCCGACACCCTGCCGCTCGTTCCCGTCGGTTGCATGATCGAGTTGCCCTCAGCGGTGCTCACCGCCGATCTCCTGGCCAAGGAGGCCGACTTCTTTTCCATCGGCACCAACGATCTCATTCAGTATTCCCTGGCCATCGATCGCTGCAACGACGATGTGGCCTATCTCTATTCGCCCTACCACCCGGCGGTGCTGCGGGCCATCCATATGACCGTGACCGCGGCCAATGCGGCGGGCATCCCGGTGGCCATCTGTGGCACCATTGCCGGCGAACCCCACATGACACCGCTGCTCATCGGCATGGGGATTCGCGATCTCTCCATGGCGCCGAGCGCGATTCCCTTTATCAAGTTTGCCCTGCAGACGGTGAACATCTCCGAAGTGACGGCCATGGCCAAGGAGGCCCTGCAGATGAGCACCCCCGACGAAGTCGAGAGGCTGGCGGCGCGTTACATGCAAGGCCTCGCGGTTGTCCCGTCTTAGGGCGCGCAACCGCTAGGAAAAAAACGAATGTAAAAAAGGAGTGGTTGGCTGCGAGGGATTAGCAACCCATGCGCAGGGTTTCGGTGATGGCGTCACTGAGCACTTCGGGGCCGTAAAACTGGATGGGGCCCGGATAGCGGTAGGCGTCTTCTTTGGCCCAGGCATCGCGGTGGGTGGCAAAGTGTTTGAAGGCGGCGCCATTGAGATCGACCAGGGCCTTCTGGATGACCGGTTTGTCCTCGCCGTGACGGCGTTCGATGTTCATGAGCATCGATGCGGGGATGCCGCCCGCCATCCACTTGTCGGTGCCGTCTTTCAGGTTGCGCACCGCGGAGATGTAGCCCGTTAGGTGGTTTTGGGTGAGCACCGCTGCAGACATGCCCAGGGCATAGCCGTAGTCGGCGTCGAAGTTGGAGGGGTGGGCACAGCGCCCTTCGTAACCGAAGAAGTGGTTGAGGGCCTTGAACTGCACCTGGCTGTTGCCGCGGGCTTTGACCTCGGCGGCCACGAGCTCAATGAGGAGCTTTTCGGTCTCGATGAGGGAGACCTGGACATTGCCGTGGGGATCGCGGTCGAGCAAGAGCTGCGCCTGAATCGCCTCGGGCAGGGAGGAGAGCACCGCGGCGCTCTTTTCGGTCAAGCCTTTGTTTACGATGGCCACTTTTCCGGCAACGGTTTTTTGCGCGTTGATCTCGTCTTCGACGCCCACCAGCGCGTCGTTGAGTTCGCGGATGAGGGCTTTGACCTCGGGGATGAATTCGACCAGGCCTTCGGGGATGAGGGCGACGCCGTAGTTTTTGCCTTCGAGGGCGCGGGCGGTCACGATGTCGGCGAGCTCGGTGACGATGGAGGTGAGGCTGCGGCTCTGGGCTTCGACCTCCTCGGAGACGAGGCAGTAGTTGGGCTGGGTCTTGAGGGCCACTTCGAGGCCGATGTGGGAGGCAGAGCGCCCCATGAGCTTGATGAAGTGCCAGTACTTGCGCGCTGAGGCGGCGTCGCGTTGGATGTTGCCCACGAGCTGCGCGTAGGTCTTGGAAGCCGTGTCAAAGCCAAAGGAGGCTTCGATGTGTTGGTTCTTCAGGTCGCCGTCGATCGTTTTGGGGCAGCCGAGGATGGCGCAGGGCACCTTTTGGGCCACAAAGTATTCGGCCAGCACTGCGGCGTTGGTGTTGGAGTCGTCGCCACCGATAATCACGATGCCGTCGAGTTGGTGCTGCTTGGCCACTTCGATGCACTTTTGAAATTGGGCTTCGCTCTCGAGCTTGGTGCGGCCGGAGCCGATCATGTCGAAGCCGCCCATGTTGCGGTAGGCGTCCATTAACGCGTCGGTGATCTCAATGTATTCGTTGTTGACCAAGCCACTGGGGCCGCCGATGAAGCCGATGACGTGGCTCTTGTCGCTGGCGCTCTTGACCCCGTCGTATACGCCGGCAATGACGTTGTGTCCGCCCGGGGCTTGTCCGCCGGAGAGCACCACGCCGATGTTCAAGGGGCGTACATCTTGGACATCACCCACTTCAAAGTTCACCACGGGGGCGCCATAGGTGGCGGGGAAGAGCTCGCGGATGCGCGCTTGATCGGCGACGGACTCGGTGGGTTCACCCTTGGTGATCACAACCTTTTTCAGGCCGTTCATCAGGGTCGCGGGAACCTTGGGCGCATACTGGCCGCGCGCTTTGCACAATTCGGATTTGTTGTTGTTCATATTTCCTCCATCGCAGTGTTGCGTCGTTGCGTCGGTAAGTTCGCCATACCGAAATCCGCGGCTATTTAATAGAAGAACGCGCGCCGCTTCAACTGCTTTTACTTGGGCGGTGCAGCCAAGTGACGAGAATCAGGAGAGAAAGGGCAGAGCCGGCGGCCACCAACGGAACGACGTGCGGACCCTGGGCAGCCACCAGGAGACCCGTGATGCTGGGGAGGAGCCCGGCGCCGATGCCCGCGGCGCTCATCTGCAATCCGATGGTGGTGCGGATGTGGGCGCGGGGGATGCGGATGGCGGTGGTGCTGATCAGGGCGGCGAAGATGGGCGACATGGCGAGGCCCAGCAAGGCGAGCAGGGGACCTTTGGTGACGGGGATGGGTACCAGGGCGAGCAGAATGGCGAGGACGAGGCTCGCGACAATGGCGATGGGCAGCAGGCGGGGGGCGGCGATGTGGCGGTTGATCCAGCCTGCGCCGAAACGACCGGCGGCGAATAGGCCCCAGTAGGCGGTGTTCCAAAAGCCCGCGGTGCCGACGTCGTAGCCGTGAGCGCGGATGAGCCAGGTGAAGGCCCAGTGCCCGGTGCTGATCTCGATGCCGACGTAGACGAAAAAGATGAGGGCGCTCAACCAGGCGCGGGGGTGGCGCAGGGTGTCGGCGTAGGGCGCGTGCTCCGGGGCTGGGACTGGGGCGGTGGCGGTGGCGGTGGTGGCGGGGATCGCGGCGTTGCTTGCGGGTCGGGGGGCGATATTCCAGGCGGCGCTGGTGCGAAAGAAGACGAGTCCCAACGCCAACTGCAGGGCGCCCACCACCAGGTATCCCGTGCGCCAACCCTGGGTGAGGAGCAGGCTGGCGGTCATGAGGGCCGGCCCCAGGGTGATGCCGATGCCAAAGCTGCCGTGGAGCCAGTGCATCATGTGCGGGGGCAGGTGGGCCTCGACCCAGACGTTGAGCGCGGTGTCGATGGCGCCGGCGCCGATGCCCAGCACAAGGGCCATCGCGAACATGGGCGGCCAGGCTGGGCTCAGGGTGATGCCGAAGAGGGACAAAGAGGTGAGGGCGCAGCTCCAGGCGAGGATGCGTCCCACGGCCATGCGGTGCATGAGCCATCCGGCGCTGGTGCTGGCGATCAGGTAGCCCAGGGTTTCGCCTGCCAGCAGCAGCCACATGGCGTCCACTGGTTGTGCGAAATCGCGGTGCAGGGAGGGCCACGCGGTGCCGAGCAGGCCGTCGGGCATGCCCAGGGAGACAAAGGCCGCGAAGGAGAGCAGGACCAGCAGTCCGGGGACGCGAAATGAGGGGGTGGTGTTCTCTCCTTGGGGATGCGACATAAGGGGGAGTATTACCGCGGTGCGCAAAACTTTTCAAAAGGTCGATGAACCGTAATTGTCTTTTAAAATCGGTTGATTCTGAAAAAAATGCGTGATACACCGCCAATCGAAAACGGGTTGAACACGTAAGGTGGATCCTTTCATTGGACCCGCCTTTTTTTGTGTTTTTTAAAGCAAATGGAACTGACAACACTTCAGACGCTCGCGCGAGAAATAGCTGCGGAACACGGTTTTTCCGTGGTGCAAACCACCTTTGGCCGGGAGCCGCAAGGCTGGGTGTTGCGCGTGCTCATCGAGCGCCCTGGTGCCGATCCCATGGCGGGGTCGGGCGTTGACTTGTCGGCTTGTACCACCGTTAGCCGCGCCTTGGGCGATCGCATTGAGGAAGGGCAACTCGTCGACAAAGCGTACACCCTGGAGGTGTCCTCGCCGGGCGTGGAGCGGCCATTGGTGTCCCCAGAGGACTTTCAGCGATTTGTCGGCCGTGAGGCGCGCTTTAAACTCCGCAAAGAGGTGGACGGGCGCAAGCGGCTGGTGGCGGAAATTATTGCATGTGACGACGAGCACGTGCGCGTGGCATTGGGCAAAGAGCGAAACAACTTGGATATCCCCCACAGTTACATCGCGAAAGCCAACCTGGTTTTTACCCCCAAGTGGTGAAAGCTGTTTGAAGGAGCACGAGGGATGCAAGACGGAATACTTTCATTGCACATGATTCTCGATCAAGTGAGTCGCGACAAAGGCATTAACAAAACGGTGCTGATAGAGGCCATTGAAGCGGCGATTCTCACAGCGGCCAAAAAGAACTTTGGCGCATCCAAGGAGCTCGAGGCGCGCTTCAATGAGGAAACCGGCATCGTAGACCTCTTTCAATACATGTTGGTGGTGGACGACGTGACGGATCCGGCGCGGGAGATTTCCCTAGAAGACGCCGCCAAGGCCAAGCTCGAAACGTCCTTGGGCGAGGAGCTCGGGTTCCAAATTTTCTACCGCGACGAAGACGAAAAGAAAGCCGCCAAGCAGGATAAAGAATACGGCGAACTGTTGGGCATGAAGACCGCGGGCCGCGGGTTCGGTCGCATTGCTGCGCAAACCGCCAAGCAGGTTATCACCCAGCGCGTGCGGGACGCCGAACGCGAAAACATTTACAACGAATACAAAGACCGCAAAGACGAAGTGATCGCGGGTGTGGTGCGCCGCTTTGAGCGCAACAACAACATCATCGTGGACTTGGGCCGCACCGAAGCGGTGATCCCGGCGCGAGAACAAGCCCCGCGCGAGTCCTATCGCTTGGGCGATCGCGTTATGGCCTACGTAAAGGACATCGACAAAGAGGCCAAGGGTTCGCAAATTGTTTTGTCGCGCACCCATCCCGGTCTGTTGAAAAAATTGTTCGAGATGGAAGTGCCCGAAATTTACGAGGGCATTGTCAGCATTGTCGCTGTGGCCCGCGAGCCCGGCGCGCGCGCCAAAATCGCTGTGGCCTCTCGCGATGCAGACGTCGATCCCGTTGGGGCCTGCGTCGGCATGCGCGGTTCTCGTGTGCAGGCTGTGGTGCAAGAGCTTCGCGGCGAAAAAATCGACATCGTGCCGTGGGATCCCGATCCGGCGCGCTTTGTGTGCAACGCCATTCAGCCCGCAGAGGTCTCTCGGGTCATTATCGACGACGCCAACGGCGCCATGGAATTGGTGGTGCCCGACGACAAGCTCTCCTTGGCCATCGGTCGGCGCGGGCAAAACGTGCGCCTCGCATCCCAGCTCACCAATTGGAAGCTGGACGTCATCAGCGAAAGCAAAATCGAGGAGCGCGAGCGCATCTCCATCGCTTCACTGGCGCGTCTGGAGGGCGTGGACGAAAACATGGCACGCATGCTGTACAAGCTCGGCTTCCGTTCACTGGAAGAGATCGCAGATGCCGATGTCGCGGAGCTGCGGGCCATTCCCGGTATGGGTGATGACGCGCAAATTCAAGCGTTGCAGCAGCGCGCCGAAACCTTTTTGGAGCGCCGGCGCAAACGGCAAATCCGCGGTTTGTTGCGTCGCGGCGGCAAGTTGGAAGATCGCGACCGCATGATGTTTGTTCGTGGTGTGGGGGACAGAACCATCGAGCTGCTGACCTTCTCTGGTTATCGCACCGTAGAGGAGCTGGCCAACGAAGCCGATCTGGATCGGCTGGCGTTGAGCACGGGGCTGGGTATCCGAAAGGCGCGGATGTTGCTGGAGGGCGCGCAGAGCTTTTTGAACAGTGAAGAACAAATCATTGAACAAATTCGCCAAGAGGCCATCGCGGCTGCCGCTGAGGATGAGGCCGAAGAAGCCAAAGAAGCCGAGGCGCTGGCTGCGGCCACAGCCTCTCCCGAAGCAGAAGAGACCGTTGATGGCGAAGTTGCTGACGGCGAAGTTGCTGACGGCGAAGTTGCTGACGGCGAAGTTGCTGACGGTGAAGTTGCTGACGGCGAAGTTGCCGATGGCGAAGTTGCCGATGGCGAAGCGGTACCAACGGAGACCGACGAGGACTGATATTGTTGATGTCTTTGGAACACACCCAAGCCCCCCAACGCGCCGTTGCGACGTCGCTGCGCACTTGCGTTGCGTGTCGTGAAACGAAGCCGACAGCGGGAATGCTGCGTGTGGTGCGTGCGCCCAATGGCGATTTGGTACCGGATTGGCACCGAAAATTGGGCGGCCGTGGCGCCTACGTCTGCCAAACGGCGACATGCATTGCCACCGCATTGCAACAGCGGGCCTTTGGACGTGCGCTGAAGAGCGACGTGCGTTACCCAACCGCCGAGGTGTTTTTTGCCCTGCTCGACGCCCACTTTCAGCAGCGCCTGCACTCCTATTTTTTGGTGGCGATGCGCAAAAAAAGCGTGGTGGCGGGCAGCGATGCGGTGTTGGCTGCCCTGGCCCAAAACCGCGTTCATCTTTTGGTGGTCACCCCTGATTTGGCGCGGGCTGCAGAGTTTGTGGCACGGGCAAAACAATCGGGGGTTTTGTCGCGGTTGTTTGGCAATCAGTCCTTGCTGGGCGCAATGATCAATCGCCGTCCCACCGGAGTGGTGGGCATCTTGGAGAAATCACTGGCGGATGCGATGCGGCATCTGTTTGAGAATTGGGATGCACTGCGACAAAGCGAACGCAGTTGAAAACAAAGCCATTCTCACGTGCTACAAATGCAGTGCGAGCTGAGAATGCGGTGAGAGATAAGGAAGGTTCGGAGAAACGATGGCGCAAGCAATTCGAGTTTATAAATTGGCTGCCGAGTTTGGAATTTCAAAAGAGCAGATGGTTGCCAAAATCCAAGAGTTTGGTTTTCCGGTAAACAACTACTTCACCACCATCGAAGAGGATAGCGCCAAGCGAATCCGCGACTTGATGCAGCGCGAACGAGATGAACGCACTGTGGTGGAAGAGAAAATCAATTCTACTGTGGTGCGCCGAAAGACGACAACCCCTGCGCGGCCAGCCAAGATCAAACCGCCCAAGCTGACCGACGCCGAACGGCAGTTGGACGCAGAGGCAGCCGTGGCGCAATCGCAACTTGCTGCAGTGTCGCCGGCGGATGAGTCCGATGTCGCACAAGGCGCCGCAGTCGCTCCGCCTTCTTCACCCGATGAGGCCACCGCCAAACCCGCCGCAACCCCCAAGGACGAACGCGTGTTTGTGCCGGTGCAGCGCAGGGTGGCGACACCGCCAGTTCGACGAGAGCGCGTACCTGCACAGGGTGGCGCTCGTACGGCAATGCGCGACGAAGAGTTTGTCTCCGGACAAAGCGCCACACGCCACGACGATGGCGCGGCGGGAGATCCGGCGTTCTACGAGGAGATGACCCGAAAAGCCTTGGCCGGCTCAACCCCCGGCGACATGGAAGACGACGGAAAAGGCGCTGCGCTGCGGCCCTCGTCCGAGGCGCCAATGATTCGGCGACACGCTGTGCCAGGTAGCGACGATGATCGCTTCGTGCGCGGCGTGCCCCGCAAGCGCGAAATCGAAAGCCGCGACATTGCGCCTGCGCGTCGTGCCGGGGTGGTAGTGCCCGGTGCGGTAACCGGGGGGCCTGCTCGGAAACGCCGCATGACACCGGGGGCTAAGGGCAAGAAGACCGAGATCACCACGCCCAAGGCCATCAAGCGCGTCATCAAAATCGAAGGTCAAATCACCCTGTTGGAGTTGGCCAAGCGCATGGGCGTGAAAGCAACCGAACTGCTCATGAAGCTCATGGGGCTGGGCATGGCGGGTGTAAATATCAACTCCACGCTGGATTTGGACACGGCCAAAATCGTGGCTGAGGAATTCGGCTACGAGGTGGAGAGCAACGTCGTTGAAGAAGTTGACATGCTGGCCGACACCCGCGCCGAAGAGACCGATGAAGAGAGAAAACAGCGCGTACCGCGATCGCCCATCGTCACCATGATGGGCCACGTCGATCACGGAAAAACATCCCTGCTCGACTACATCCGCAAAGCCAATGTGGCCGACGGCGAGGCCGGAGGGATTACGCAGCACATCGGCGCCTACCGTGTGCGCACCCCCATTGGCGAAGTTACTTTCATCGACACGCCGGGTCACGCGGCCTTTGCCGCCATGCGCGCGCGCGGAGCCAACGCCACCGACATCGTCGTGTTGCTCTGTGCGGCCAACGACGGTGTTATGCCGCAAACCATTGAGGCCATTCAGCACGCTCGTGCCGCCGAATGCCCCATTATCGTGGCCATCAATAAGTGCGATCTGCAGGACGCCGATCCGGGGCGTGCCAAGCGCATGCTCATGGAGCATGGTCTCGTGCCCGAAGAGTTGGGGGGCGACACCATCATGGTAGAGCTGTCGGCCAAGACCGGTAAGGGCGTCGATCAATTGCTGGAGATGCTCTCCTTGCAGGCCGAGGTGATGGAGCTGGATGCCAACCCGCTCCGGCCCGGCGCGGGTGTGGTTTTGGAAGCCTATCTCGACAAGGGCCGCGGACCGGTGGCCAACATTTTGATCAAGGAAGGCACCTTGCGCGTCGGCGACATTTTGGTGGCCGGAGCGGCCCACGGCCGGGTGCGCGCCATGACAGACGAGCGTGGGCGCAAGACGGCGGAGGCCGGTCCCGCAACACCGGTGGAGGTGCTGGGGCTTTCGTCGGTGCCCGCCGCAGGAGACGTGGTCGACGTAGTGGCCGACATGAAGCTCGCTGAGAAGGTAACCTCGGCCCGGGATGAGCGCGTGCGCGCGAGCATCGCACCTTCGATGCGTCCTTCGCTGGAAACCCTGTATTCACAACTGCAAAACGAGGAGCAGGCCGAGTTGAAGGTCGTGGTGAAAACCGACGTACAAGGCACCATGGAAGCCTTGCGCGAAGCCCTCGAAAAGCTCTCCACCGAAAAGGTAAAAATCACGGTGGTGGGCGCGTCTTGCGGTGGCATTACCGAGTCCGACGTGTTGCTCGCCTCCACAGCGGGCGCCATTATTTTGGGCTTCAACGTGCGACCAGCGGGCAAGGCGCGTTCTTTGGCCGATGAGCAGGGCGTGGAGATCAAAATATACTCCATTATTTACGAACTTCTCGATGCGGTGAAAGCGGCCATGCTCGGCTTGCTCACCCCAACCACCGAGGAGGAAGTCATCGGTATGGCTGAAGTGCGCGAGACCTACAACATTCCCAAGCACGGCACCATCGCTGGCTCGTACGTCACCGAAGGCAAGGTGATGCGCAATGGATTTGCCCGCCTTATTCGCGACTCCGTGCAAATTTGGGAGGGCAAGGTCAGCTCGTTACGCCGCTTTAAAGACGACGTCAAAGAAGTGGTTGCGGGGCTGGAGTGCGGCATCGGTCTTGCGGGATACAACGACATCCGCGTCGGCGATGTGGTGGAGTTTTATCTCGAGAAAGAGGTCGCCGCGACCCTGGAATGATGCGGACAGTAGGAGTGACCCATGTTCGTTGGCGTCTGTCGCCTCACCTTTCAATTGTTTGATGTGCATTCCCTAAAAATGAAGCGCTCGGTGGTGAATCGCCTGCTGGAGCGCACCCGCGCCAAGTTTGATATTTCCATTGCCGAGGTGGCTGATAACGATCGGTTGTCGCAGGCGGTGCTGTCCTTTGTCGTGGTGGGAAATGCCAAACCGCACGTGGATGCCATGATGGGCAAGGTGGGCCAGTTCATGGAGGAGATGGCCGTGGCGCCCTTATTGCGCCGACAGACCGAGATTATTTCTTTTGGCGACGAGATGGCGTCAGATGAGGTGTTGGACACATCGCTGCTCGATGACATGAGCGTAGAGGACTTCCAATGACTGTCACTGCTGCGCAAAGTCGACGACAACGGCGGGTGTCCGAGGCGTTGCGCGCCGAACTCTCCAGCCTGTTACGCAAAGAACTTAGCGACCCCGCCTTGGCGTTTGTACACATCACCGACGTGCAACTCTCGCCCGATCTCAAGCACGCGCGTGTGTTTTTCTCGACGCTCGAAGCCGCGGATGCCACCCGAGCTTCCCGTTCGCTGACACGTGCTGCAGGTCGACTGCAACGCGATATCGCCCAGCGGTTGAACCTGCGCTTCACTCCGGTGCTGCGCTTTGTGCATGACACCACCCTCGAAAAAGCCAACCAACTCGAAGCCTTGCTAGCGGAAACCCGCAATGCATCGTTGTCGCAAGCCCAGGCCCTGTCGCTAGAGGAGCAGTTGGGACAGGCTGTGGCATCGGCATCGCGCATTTTGCTCGCGACACATCGCGGTCCAGACGCCGATGCAGCGGGCTCGTTGTTGGGGCTGTACAAAATGCTTCGGCTCATGGGCAAGAAGCCCGTCTGTCATTTGCCCGACGGCTTGCCCGATGCCTTTGCGCCTCATTACGACGCCGAAGAAATCTCATCGACGTGGACCGCTGATGCCGTATGGGACATGACGATAGTTCTCGACACCGGTGGCCTGACGCAGTTCCCCGACGCTTTGCCCGATGAGGCGCATCGCGGCCTCTTCGTCGTTATCGACCACCACGCGGTGCACGATGATTTTGGCGACCTGCAAATTCGCCAGCAAATCTCTTCCACCGGAGAGTTACTGTATCGCTTGGCACGCAGGTTGGCCTGGCCTGTCGACACCGATGTGGCTCAGTGCCTGTACATGGCCATGGTGGGTGACACGGGATCCTTCCGCTACGAAAACACTACATCGCAAACCCACGAGGTTGCTGCCGAACTCCTTGAGCTTGGCGCATCGCCCTGGGATACCGCTGCGGCGCTATTTGAATCGATTTCCCTTTCCCGCCAGCGCCTCTTGGGGCTGGTCGCATTGACCATGGAGCTCTCGTTGGGCGGGCAGTTTTGTCAGCTGTTTTGTACTGCGGAAATGCGGCACCAAGCCGGAGCCCTTTTGGAAGATGCCGATGGTCTGTCGCAGTTTGGCCGCTCCATTGCGGACGTGATTGTCAGTGTTGCCTACATCGAAGACGGCGATGCTGTGCACTTGAGTTTGCGCAGCGGCGATGACGTGGATGTGGCGCATATCGCGGCGCAGTTTGGGGGTGGCGGTCACAAGAGGGCTGCTGGTGCAACGATCAAGGGGCGCACCGTGGCCGATATCCGCAACGAAATGTTGGAACTGGTTGCGGCGATCTTGCACCCTGGGACCCCGTCTTGAGGCAGCGGTTGGACGGCGTTGTCTTGATTGACAAACCGGTGGGACCGAGCGCCTTCGATGCCATCAAGGTAGTGCGGCGAAATTTTGCGACGCGCAAGGTGGGGCACGCTGGTACGCTGGATCCCATGGCGTCGGGGTTGATGGTGATTTGCACCGGTCGCTACACGCGGCTCGTGCCCTTTTTGCAGGATACGGTGAAGGTGTACCGCGCCGTGGTGCGCTTGGGGCAGTCTACTGCTAGCGACGATGTGGAGACCGAGGTGACTCGCGAAGCACCGGTGCCTTCAATGGATGAGCCTCACATCGCGCAGGTGCTGAAAAAGTTTGAAGGCCAGGTGTTGCAGACGCCGCCCATTTTCAGCGCTCTAAAGCATCGTGGCATGCGCCTGTACCAGTTGGCGAGAGCGGGCAGTGACCTGCAGGTGCCGCCGCGCACGGTGCAAATTGATCGCGTCTCGGTGTGCACATTTGATGCGCCGTTTTTGGAGATTGAGGTTGTGTGTCACAAGGGGACATACATTCGCTCTTTGGCGCGGGACATCGGTTTGGCCTTGGGAACCGTGGCGCACTTGTATGCCTTGCGCCGCACACATACGTCGGGGTTTTCGGTGACAGAAGCTGTGCCCATGGATTTGCTAGCCCTGGAGAAAGACCCACAGAGGCTTTTGCAGTATGTGGTGCCCGCTGCACGTGCGCTGTCGTCGGTGATGCCTCAGGTGATGCTGCACGCTGCGGATGTGCCCAAAATGCGCAACGGCAATCTGCTGCCTTTGGCGGACTACCCGGGAGTGTCTCCTGATGCCGCGAACATCGCTTTGCTGGATGATGTTGCTGAGCTGTGTGCCATTGCGACGGTTCAAGGCGAATGGCTGCGACCAACACGCGTCTTTTTGTAGCCCCTGCTCTTCAACTTTCTGGTTCCAGTTTCTCAGAGTCGCTGGTTCCAGTCTCTCAGAGTCGTTTTTTTTGAAAAAGACCAACTGGCAAACCACCAAATTTATTAGCTTTTTATTCACTGAGAGTAATTTTTATTCGCTGAGAGTGATTTTTTAGGAAACTTTTCGCCGCAGCGGCCGATGTATCTCCTG
>JAAYKL010000131.1 GCA_012522445.1 Myxococcales bacterium
CAACCCACTGCCGCAGCGAGTTCTCACCGATGTCGAGGTTACGGGCTACCGTCCCGATCGACTCTCCGCTCGTCCGTACCAGCCGCACCGCGTCAGCCTTCTGCTCTTTCGTAAAAGTTCTTCTTTTCCGTTTGGACATCACTGCCTCCTCCGGGGATTATCCCCATTAAGTCAGCTGTCCACAAATTCAGGCAAGACCAGGATGAACCGCAGGCACGACAGCCGCCGAAGCTCCCAACATCCGCAAATGATGTGTGAGACGGAATTAATGGTGTTTGGGAGGGGCCAGTAAGCTGCGGCCGCCGGTGAAAGCGGACATAATTAACGGCTTATGCCCCGGACATTTCCAGTGCTCCTTACAGCGCGCCTTTTCAATTTGCCAATGTGCCAACGCAATGAGATACTTTCGCGAGCATTTTCACAAACCCCAAACAGTGAGGCCACCACCCATGAGACCAAACAGATGCATCCCCTTGCTGGCGTTCGCGTTTGTGGTGTTGTTGGCATTTCCGGCCCGCGCCCAACACACCCCCGCATTTCCCTTTCCGAGCAATCTGTTTGAACCCGCTCCCGGCGCCCGCGACTTCCCCATGACCGAATCCCCCGAGGTCGGCGAAGACCTGCGGCCGAACCTGGGCTTTTATCTCTCCTATCAATACCGCACCTTTGCGGTGATGGGCTGTTCGGGCACCACCTGCGGCGACGACGTCAGCGTGTCCCAAACCGAGCGCACCATCGACCTGGTCAAGCACGTGCTGGTCTCCGATCTCCTGGCGAGCTTTAATTTCCTCTCGCGCTTTCAGTTCGGCTTGGCGGTGCCCCTGTACATCTGGCAAACCGGACGCCACTCCACCCTGGTCACCGACGCCCAGAGCGGCGCGAGCTGGCTGGTCTCCGACAGCAACGCCTACCAAACCATGGGCGTGCTGGGCGACATACGCCTCTACCTCAAGGCGCGCGTCGTGGGCCGTGAAAACCGCGACGGCTTTGCCCTCTCGGTGGGCGTGGCGGCATCGCTGCCCATGACCGCCTGGACCGGCCAAGGCGAAAACTACAACGGCGCCGCCCACTTCTCGGTGACGGCCCCGCAGATCGCCATGGGATACCGGGTGGGACACCTGCACATCGCGGCGAACCTCGGGGCCCTGTGGCGCGAAAAGCAGCAGTTCTACTCCGCGGTGGTGGGGCATGCGCTCAAGTATGCCGGCGCTGTGAGCTACGAGTTTCCCCTCCGTGCCGACGCCTTTGGCCTGACGCTCTTCGGCGAACTCTACGGCCAAAAGAGCCTGGCCTCCGAAAACTTCAACGACTTAGACAGCGCGCCCCTGCTCTTCAACGGCGGCGTCCGCATCAACACCCGCAACGTCGCCATCACCGCGGGGGCCGGTGGCGGCATCATCAGCGCGCCGGGCGTGCCCCAGGTGCAGGGCATCTTCGGTTTCTCGTGGCATCCCAAACCGCCGCCCCCCGAGTACAACCCCATGATCACCGAGTGGGACCGCGACGGCGACGGCATCCCCAACGAATACGACCTGTGCCCCGACGAGCCCGAAGACTACGACGGCTTCGAAGACGAAGACGGCTGCCCTGAGCCCGACAACGACGGCGACGGCATCCCCGACGGCTACGACCTGTGTCCCAACGACCCCGAAGACTTCGACGGCTTCCGCGACGACGACGGCTGCCCCGACCTCGATCACGACGAAGACGGCATCCTCGATCCCTACGACATGTGCCCCGACGAGCCCGAAGACTACGACGGCTTCGAAGACGAAGACGGCTGCCCCGAGTACGACAACGACGGCGACGGCATCCCCGACGCGCAAGACCTGTGTCCCAACGACCCCGAAGACTTCGACGGCTTCGAGGACGAAGACGGCTGCCCCGATCACGACAACGACTTTGACGGCGTGCCCGATTATCTCGACATGTGTCCCGACGAGCCCGAAACATGGAACGGCCGCACCGACTACGACGGCTGTCCGGACCGCGGCGCGGCGCTGTTCAAAATCGAACCCGAGCGCTTCAACTTGATCGCCGGGCTGAACTTCAAGACCAAGTCCGCCGAGTTCAACAACCGCGACAGCACCGTGCAAATCCTCGACATGATCGCGTGGATCGCCGTGCGCAATCCCATCCTCCGCTACGAGGTGGTCGCGCACACCGACTCCACGGGCAAGGCCGAGACCAACCGCACCCTCACCGAGAACCGCGCCGCCAACATCAAGGCGTACCTCGTGAGCAAGGGCGTGGCCGAGGGGCGCATCTCCGTCGAGGGCATGGGCGACACCCAACCCATCGAGAGCAACGCGCGCACCTCCGGACGCAAAGCCAACAACCGCGTCGACATCCGCATCATCCGGCCCAACCTCGCGCCGCGCCCCGCCGTCGACGAAGACGTCATGGACTTCACCGATGACGACGATTTCGGCGACACCATGGACTTCACCGACGACGATGACGGCGACGTCATGGATTTTACCGAGTAAGCAACACCCCTCCTCTGCGGCTGCGCCCCTGGTCGCGGCACCCAAGCACGTGAAAGGCAGAAAAATTGAAGCACATCACCGAAAGATGGAAGGTCTCCGACTCCGAAGAGCTCTACGGCATCCGCTACTGGGGCCACCGTTACTTCAATGTCTCCGAAAAAGGCGAGGTCACCGTTAAGCTGAAACAAGGCGACGAGCTCGTCGATGTCAGCATGTGGCAAATCGTCGAGGGCATTCAGTTCCGCGGTCTCTCGCTGCCGGTGCTGCTGCGCTTCCGCGACATCCTCGACGCGCGCATCGCCCTGCTCAACGAGAGCTTCGCCAAGGCCATCGCCGAGTACGAGTACCCGGGCGAGTTCCGCGGCGTCTACCCGGTGAAGGTGAACCAGCAGGCCGAGGTCATCAAGGAAATCATCCACGCCGGCGCGCGCTACCACCACGGACTGGAGGCGGGCAGCAAGGCCGAGCTCATCGCCACCCTGGGCTTCATGCACGACCCCGAAGCCCTCATCATCTGCAATGGCTACAAGGACCAAGAGTTCATCGACCTGGCGCTGACCGGCAGCAAGATGGGCCTCAAGGTGGTCATCGTCATCGAGCGCCCCGGCGAAATCGACCTGGTGCTGGACCGCGCCCGGGCCCTGGACGCCACCCCCAGCATCGGGGTGCGCATCAAGCTCACCACCCGCTCCGACGGCCACTGGACCGAGTCCGGCGGCGACAAGAGCATCTTCGGCCTCACCCCGGTGCAGGTCATGGAGGTCGTCGAGCTGCTCCGCCAACGGGACATGCTGCAAAACCTGGAGCTGCTCCACTACCACCAGGGCAGCCAAATCGCCAACATCCGCAACATCCGGACGGCCCTCACCGAGGCCACCCGCTACTACGCCGAGCTGGTGCGCGAGGGCGCCCGCATGGGATACCTCGACATCGGCGGCGGCTTGGCGGTCGACTACGACGGCTCCAAAACCAACTACGTCAGCTCCAAAAACTACTCCCTTGAGGAGTTCTGCATGGACGTGGTGGAGGTGGTGCAGTCCATCTTGGGCGAGTCCGACATCCCGGTGCCCACCATCGTCTCCGAGTCCGGGCGCGCCACGGTGGCCTACTCGTCGGTGCTGCTGTTCAACGTGCTCGACGTGAAGTGCATCGAGCACGAGGGCGTCCCCGAGAACCTCAGCGACGACGTGCACGAGTACCTGCACAACCTGCGCGAGGTCTACGACAACCTCTCGATCAAAAATGTCCAGGAGTCCTTCAACGACGCCTTGCACTACCGCGACGAGCTCCACGGTCTGTTCATCCACGGCAACATCTCGCTGCGCGAAAAGGCCCTGGCGGAGCGCCTCTTCTGGCACATCATCCGCGAGGTCAACAACACGAGCAAGCGCCTCAAGTACATCCCCAAGGACTTGGCCGATCTCGACAAGGTGCTGTGCGACATCTACTACGCCAACTTCAGCATCTTCCAGTCCCTGCCCGACGCCTGGGCCGTCGACCAGCTCTTTCCCATCATGCCGATTCACCGCCTCGACGAAGAGCCGCGCGCCAATGCGGTGCTCGCCGACATCACCTGCGACTCCGACGGCAAGATCACCAACTTCATCGACCTCAAGGACGTCAACACCTCCATCCGCCTGCACGACCTCAAAGAAGATGAAGACTACGTGCTAGGGGCCTTTCTCGTGGGCGCCTACCAGGAGACCCTGGGCGATCTGCACAACCTCTTCGGCGACACCCACATCGTCAACATCCGCCTCGACGACTCCGGGGCCATCCAGTTCGAACACGAAATCGAGGGCGACTCCGTGGCCGACGTGCTCAGCTACGTGGAGTTCGACCCCAAGGAGCTCGTGACCAACTTTCGCAACCTGGCCGAGAGCGCGGTGCGCAACAACCTCATCACCCCCAGCGAGCGCAAGACCGCCATGGAGCGCTACCAGGACGGCCTGCGCGGCTACACCTACTACGAGGCCGAAGAGGGCATTCCCCTGCACGCCACCTTGGCGTCGCCCCGCAATTCCGTGGCCCCAACAGGCGGCAGCAACGGCAACGGCAACGGCGGCAACGGCAACGGTTAGGCCGTCGGGATCTCCGCGAACAGCAATAGCAACAGCAGATAGGGCATGGGGGGTGCGGCAGCGTTACCGCGCCAGGCGTCAGTTGATGACGATGATGGGGGGCTCGGAGATGATGTCCAGGCGCAGGCCGCCGGGGTAGTAGTAGGACGTGGCATGGCCGTGTCCCATGACCTGCAGGCCCACGGGCTGGTCGGCTTCGAGCTTGTGCTTTCCGTCGCCATTGGGGCCGTTGTTGAGCGCGGCGCGCTGCACCTTCCAGTTGGTGCCGCTGATGGCCTCGGCGTAGCCGCCCATGGGGTTGCCGTCCAGGAGGATGGTGGCGCCTTCGGGGAAGATCACGTCGATGTAATTGGACTCGTAGGAGATGGGGGCCAAGAAGCTGTAGTTCTTGCGGAACTGCTCCGGGGTCACCGCCAGGGATGCCGAGGGCTCGGCCATCACCATGAAGGAGACCACCATGAAGGGGTGGCTTTTGCCCTGGCTCTTCACGGTGAAGCGGGACGTCGTGTTGATGTCTATGAACTCGCCGGCGTTGAGCGTTGCTGGTGCGAGACTGGGCTTGTCACCGCCGTACTCGAGGGTGGTGCCGTTGACATTGCCGACGAAGCGGACTTTGTGTTCGACGGGGTTGCCGTTTCTACCGGTTGGGGGCACCACGACGTACTCATTGCCCAGCACCTCGGCGGGGAGCACGGTCTCCTCCATGTGGTCGGCAAAGATACTGGCTCCGGAAGAGAGGAGGGAGATGGGGGAGACCCCGATGACCTGGATGGGCTTGTAGTTGGGCTTCTCGGTGGTACCGGGATCATTGGCGTCGAGGCCCAGCACCACGCTGCCCGAGAGTTCGCTGTGTCCTTTTTCCCAATTTACACTGGGTTTGCCCAGGAGCTGGATCACGTCTCCGGCATTCATGGTGAAGTCGACGGTGCTGCCCTTGCTGGCGGCGCTGACCCCGGTGCCCGAAACGATGTCTCCGGCCAGTTGCACCTTGACCAGGGTGTTGTTTTGCGTGGCGGTGATGGCGATGGCCCCGGCCGCGTCACCGAAGTCGCCTTCATATTTGGTGCCGTAAGAGAAGGCGCGGTAGGCCCCGGTCATGGCGGTGCTGGGCAGCAGCAGGGAGGCGTCGTTGCTCACCGAGTAACAGCGATCTGGATACCCTTGGGTCGTAGCGGACATGCTGTCGATGCAGCCTGGAGGCTTGGGTTCGAGATTATATTCGAGGGGGGCTGAACTGCCAGGCGGTAATCGGCACCGAGCTGGTCATGTGGTAGGCCCCGTCGTTTTTGCGCACCGAGCTGCTGGCGCGCGCTCCGGAGGCGTTTTCGGTTGTAAAGGTCGGGCCCTTTAAGTCCCACACCCAGGGCAAGATGATCGTCTCAAGGCCACCTGCCGGCACGGTGACCTGCAACTCATTGCTGAGTTCGCCGCCGGACACCTTGACCGTGGCGTTCACGCGCTGGTCGTTGGCCACCACCACGGCAAACTCAAAGCCCGCGTTGGCAGCGCGGCCGTACCACACCGGGTTGTAGGTGACCGTGGGCCAGAAGTCGCAGCCCATGTAGGTGCGCTCCAGCTTGGCCTGGGCACAGTTGGTGGGGTCGCCGCCCGGGTCGGTGTCGTCGCTCAGCAGCGGGGCGTCTTGGCCGTCGCAGTCCTGGTCGATGCCGTCGCCGGGGATGTCGTAGGCGCCGGGGTGGATGTTGGGGTCGTTGTCGTTGCAATCGAAGGGCGGGGCGTAGCCGTCGCTGTCCGCGTCGATCCAGCCCACGGCTTTTTCGGCGTCGCCGGGGATGGGGCCGGGCTTGTCGGTGTCGACGGGGTCGGTGTCGTTGGGATCGCTGGTGCCGGGCTTGTCGGTGCCTCCGGGCTTTTCGGTGTCCGCGGGGTCGGTGCTGTTGGCGTTATTGGTGTCCCCGGGATCGGTGTGGGTAATTTTGTCGGTGTCTCCGGTGCCGGGGGTGACTTTGACCTTTTCGATGCTCTCGCAGGCGGAGAGCACGAGCAAGAGGGCGGGGATGCCCAGGAGCAGCAGGCTTTTTTTCATGTCTTAATCTCCTTTAAACGGTAACGCAGTCGGCCGCAAAAAGTATGGCAAAGCGCTGCGATTGTCGATTGGTTGTCCGATGCCCCCACCGGTTACGAGTCATGTCTATTTTAAATCAAAACCGTGGACATTATCTAAGGCTTTTTGCCGATTGTGAACGCTTATCGAAAAAATGCGCCTTCTTTGTAGGAACGCCGCCCGCGAAACATTCTGCGGGATGTGACGAATGGGCCCACAAAAGGCGTTGCGGGGCGTTTAGGGCGCGAAGATTTTGGCCGGGTTGAGCAGCCCCAGGGGGTCGAGGGCGTGCTTGATACGGCGCTGGGCGTCGATGAGGGGCGCCGATTGCTCCTTGGGCAGGTAGGCCTTCTTGGACAGGCCCACCCCGTGCTCTCCGGTGATGGTGCCGCGCAGCGACCACACCAGGGCGAAGACATCGTCGACCACGGCGTCGGGGCGGTAGTCCGGGTCGTCCCACAGGATGTTGACGTGGAAGTTGCCGTCGCCCGCGTGTCCGTAGGCCGCCACCAGGGCGCTGTGTTTCTCGTTGAGGGCGCGCAGGCCTTGCAGCAGTTCATCCGCAGCGGCGCGGGGCACCACGATGTCTTCGGAGACCTTGTACTTGCCGCGGGACTTGATGGCCTCGGAGAGCAGGCGGCGCGCGGCCCACAACTGTTCGCGTTCGGCGCCGTGTCGGGCCATGAGCACTTGGAGGGCCCCGGCGTCCTCGCAGCGCTCGGCGAGCTCCAGGGTGTCGGCCTCGACCTGGGTCTCGCTGGTGCCGTCGATCTCGGCGAGGATGAGGGCTCCGGTGCCCGGGGCGATGGCGGAGACGCCTTCTTCGCGCAGCACCTGCACCAGGGTGCCGTCCATGAACTCCAGCACCCGCGGCACGAGCCCCGCGGCGATGATTTGGGCGATGGCGCGGCCGGCAGCGGGTTCGTCGCCCATGCAGATGAGCAGCGTGGAGAGGTGCGTCGGCTGCACCACGAGGCGCAAGGTGAGCTCGGTGAAGACGCCCAGGGTGCCCTCGGAGCCCACCAGCAGCGAGGTGAGGTCGTAGCCCGCGGCGCGCTTGATGGTGCGGGTGCCCGTGGCGAGTACGTCGCCGCCCATGAGGGCCGTGCGCGTGGCCATGACGTAGTTGCGGGTGACCCCGTACTTGAAGGCCCGCGGTCCGCCGGCGTTGTGGGCTGCGTTGCCGCCCAGGGTGCAGGTCTCGAGGCTGTTGGGGTCCGGCGGATAGAAGAGTCCGAGTCCTTCGAGGTGCGCCTGGAAGTCGCCGGTGATGAGCCCGGGCTGCACCACGGCCAGCAGGTTGTGGCGGTCGACATCGAGGACTTGGTTGAGGGCGGTGGTGTCGAGCACCAGTCCCCCGACGATGGGGATGGCCCCGCCGGACTTACCGGTGCCCGCGCCCCGCGGCACCACGGGGACGCCGTACTCGGCCGCCAGTTGGAGCGCGGCGATAACATGGGCTTCGCTTTGGGCCTTGAGCACCAGGTCGGGGGTGGCCGGTGGCACGTGGGATTCGTCCTTGCCAAAGGCGGCCAGGAGTTCGGGGTCGTCGATGAGGTGGCTGTCGCCCACGCGGCGGGCCAGGGGCAGGGCCAGGCGCAGGGTGGCGTCGCGCACGCGGGCGCGGTCGAGGCCGGGGTGTGTCATGGGGTGTCCTTTTGCGGGTTGGGCGGTTGCGGGGGGATTTGCGGTCGGTCTTTTTCGTTCATGGATGTGGCCTCGGTGCCGCATTGTGGTGTAGGTTTTGCGGTGTGACCTAAATTATCAATATACAGCGTATTGTGACAACACCATGCCCGCACCGCGCAACATAAATGACTCTGAAGGCCCCGCAAATGACTCTGAACACGCCGTGAATGACTCTGAAGGCCCCGCAAATGACTCTGAACGCCCCGCGAATGACTCTGAAGGCCCCGCAAATGACTCTGAAGGCCCCGTGAGCCGCGCGGAAATGCGCCGGGGGCTTTCGCTGGTGGTGCCGTTTTACAACGAAGCCGAACTGCTGCCCGAAAACTTGGCGGCCATTTACCAGTTCTTGCAGCGCGCCGGCATCGCGTTTGAGCTCATTTTGGCCAACGACGGTTCGAGCGACAACGGGCCGCTCATCGCAGCGGATTTTGCGGTGGCGCATCCGGGGTGCGTGCTGGTGTCGACGGAGCGCAACACGGGCAAGGGCGGGGCGTTGAAGCTGGGGATTGCGTCGGCCACCCTCCCGCTCATCGGCTACATCGATGTGGATTTGGAGATCCCGTTGGCGCACCTGGGGGAGGCCTTGGACTGTCTGGCCACGCACCTCGAGGTGTCGCTTTGCGCGGGCTCCAAACTGCAGGTCGACAATGCGGCGCAGCGCGCGTCGCACCGCAACCTGGGGTCGCGCATTTACAACGCCCTGGCGCGCGGGATTCTGGGTTCGCGCGTGAGCGACCACCAGTGCGGGCTCAAAGTCTTTCGCCGAGAGGTGAGCGATGCGGTGCTGCCCCACGTGGTGGAGGACAGTTGGGCCTTTGACACGGAGTTCCTCGTGCGGGCGCAGATGGCGGGTTTTTTCGTGCGCGAAATCCCGGTGCGCCTCTGTCCGTCGCGCAGCAGCCGGGTGCCTTTCTGGCGCGTGGCCCCCAAAATGTTTGCGCGCCTTCTGCACTTGCGCCGCTTGGGCGTTCGCGTTTCTTGCGCACGATAGCGGCTGGTTTGGGTGGTGCGGTGCTTTGGCGCTTGTCGTCGCCGAAAGCGTGGTTACATCACTCGTAAGCAATGCCTCGGCAATGCGTTGAAAACGAACCAGCATAAGGAGGACCATCATGGCCACTGTTACCTTTCACGAAGCCCCGGTGAACACATCCGGAGAACTGCCCGCCAAAGGCGCCGTCGCGCCCGATTTCGTCTTGGTCGCCAACGACCTCTCCGAAAAGACGCTAAACGACTACGCGGGAAAGAAGAAAATCCTCAACATCGTCCCGAGTTTGGACACGCCCGTTTGCGCCACCAGCACCCGCAAGTTCAACGTCGAGGCGGCGTCGCTACAAGACACCGTGGTGCTCGTCGTGTCCGCAGACCTGCCGTTTGCGTCCGGGCGTTTTTGCGCCACGGAGGGCATCGACAAGGTGACGGCGCTGAGCACCTTTCGCTCGACCTTCGCCAAGGACTACGGCGTCGCGCTGGTGGACGGGCCTTTGGCCGGCTTGGCCGCGCGCGCGGTGGTGGTGCTCGACGCAGAAAACAAGGTGGTCTACACGCAACTGGTGCCCGAGATCACCGACGAGCCCGACTACGCCGCCGCCCTCTCTGCTGCGCGCAACGCTTCGTAAACCGCCCTCGCAACAACGCCTCGCAACAACGCCCCCGCAACAACGCCCCGCTGTCATCCCATTCTCCACTTGTCTTGCCGGCAACGCCCCTATGCGGGCCCATCTGGAAGGGCACACCCGCGCCACTGCGATCCGGCGGCGGGCTGGAAGGGATGGGATGCGATGGGGGAAGATTGGAAAAAGTAGGGGAAGGCGGGCCGGGTGTCGAAGGGCGGATAACGGGGACTACCCTGCCAGGCGACCGGCGAGCTCGGCGACCCATTGGCCTTGCGCCTTGGCACCCGCCAGCTCGTTTTCACTCGCCATGCGCGCGCCGTTGCCACCGGTGATGGTCGTGGCGCCGAACACCGAACCCCCGGAGAGCTGTTCGATCTCGAAGAGCCCCGGGTGCTTCTTGTAGGGCAGTCCGGCGATGACAAAGCCGTTGGCCAGCAGGGTGGTGTGCACGCTGAGGATGGTGGTCTCGGCGCCGCCGTGTTGGGTGGCGGAGCTGGACATGACCGAGCCCACCTTGCCCACTAGGGCCCCGGCGCTCCAGAGCTGTCCCCAGGAGTCGAAGAAGGTCGCCACTTGTGCCGACGCGTTGCCATAGCGAGTGGGGACGCCGAACACGATGCCGTCGGCCCACTTGAGGTCGTCGTGGGTGACGGTGGGGATGTCGGCAAAGGCCTTGCGCGCTTCGAGGCCGCCGGTCTTGGCCAGCACTTCGTCGGGTAGGGTCTCGGCGATTTGCAGGAGACGGACTTCGGCGCCGGCTTCTTTGGCACCGGCTTCCGCGGCGCGGGCCAGTTGCAGCATGTGTCCGTGATGCGAGTAAAAAACGATGGCGATTTTCACAGGGGGCCTCCTCTCGAGGGATGGTGTTGTGTTTTGGGACGCTCTTTTGCGGCGTCACGGTTTTAACGTGTGTCGGGTGCGCCGAATGTCAACCAGATGAGATGACTCTTGTGCGCGGGGGCGTTGTGCGGGGCGTTGTGTCAAGCGGCGGGGCGCGGGGCGATTAGTCGATGAGGATTTTGCGGCAGGAGTTGGGGCACTCGTCGTCGTTGATGAAGTTGCCGTCGTCGCACTCTTCGTATTCGCGCTGGACAATGCCGTCGCCGCAGTAGGCGTCGAGCTTGCATCCGGGACCGCACTTGCCGTAGCCGCCTTCGTTGATGCCGTCGTCGCACTCCTCGCCCAGGCTGACGATGCCGTCGCCGCAGATCGGCGTGCACACGCTGCGCGATGTGTTGAAGCCCTCCAGGGTGAGCTGGAAGGATGAGCCACTGGGGTTGCGCTCGGCGTGAAACACCGAGATGGGATAGACGCCGCCGGGGGTTAGGCCGAAGGTTGCCTCGGTCGCCGAGGAGATGACGACTTCGCCGGATTCGGGGACGTGCACGCACCCCAGGTCGAGGGCGAGGTGGCCATTGACAAACACCCACAGATCGTCGTCGCCCAGAAAGCGCAGCGTGGTGGGGGTGTCGGGATCGTAGTGAAACCAGTGCAGTACGTGGCTGGTGAAGCCGAAGTTGTGCGGCGGGGCATCGGGGACGAACTCGGTCTCCCAGTCCCAGCCGCCGCCGTACTCTGGCGGGATGCTGGCGGGGTGGCGGTCGTCGGTGTTCGCGAGCTCGTCGACGGGGAAGAAGGCGGGGGTGCCGTCGTAGCAAGTGCCGTCTGCGCACCACTGCTCGCCCAGGGGACCGTGGCGGTTGACCCAGGCGCCCTGGCCGTTGTCGTACAGCACCAAGCTCGACACCAGGGTCTCCCGGTTCGGTCCATCGGTGTACCAGCGCGCAAAGGATTCGACGGAGTCGATGCTCGGGCAACGGCTCGGCGCGTCGGGGAGCAGCACCGGTCGTCCGTCCACCAGTTGGGGCGCCACGAGGCCGGTGGTGAGGTCTCCGCCGCCGGAGAAGTCGCCGTAGGGATCGCCGTAGGTGAGGAAATCGCGGAACACCGCGGTGACCCGGAACACGCACTCGTCGCCTTGTTTTTCGCACTCGGTGCCAGAGGTGCAGGTGAAGCCCTCCTCGACTTTGCAGTCGGCGCTGCAGCCGTCACCGTCGATGTTGTTGCCGTCGTCGCACTCCTCCGGGGGCAGGATGATGCCGTCGCCACAGCGCGAGGTGCAGCCGTCCTGGTCGCAGTTGGGCTCCACTTGGCAGTGCTCGTTGCAGCCGTCGAAGGGCATGGTGTTGCCGTCGTCGCATGTCTCGGCGCCCTCTACGATGCCGTCGCCGCACACGGTTGGGGTGCACACGCTGGGCGAACCCTCGCACTTCCAGCCCACCTCCACTTGGCAGCGGCTGCTGCAACCGTCGCCGTCTTCGCTGTTGCCGTCGTCGCAGAGCTCGGGGAGCAGCACGTGGCCGTCGCCGCACTTGGCGATGCGGTGGCAGGGGATGCCGGGGGGCATGCAGGAGAAGCCCTCATCGACGTACTTGCAGTCGGCGCTGCAGCCGTCGCCGTCGACAGTGTTGCCGTCGTCGCAGGCTTCGTCGTCGTCGAGGATGCCGTCGCCGCAGACGCCGGGTTCGCCGTTGTTTTTGTTGTTGGCGTTGTTTGTGCCGATGTCTGAGTCGTTGGGGAGCTTGTCGGTGCCGCCGTTTTTGTTGCTGTCGGTGCCGTCGCCGGTTTTATCGGCGCCCTGGTTTTGCTGTGCGGCGTCTTTCTCGCAGGCGGCCGCCAAGAGGGGCAGGAGGAGCAGCAGACATCGCAGAAGACGGGAAAAGTGTTTCATGGAAAGTCCTTTCTGAGACAGGGGACGATGGCCGGGATGTTGCCAAGACCGGCGGCGTGCATTTTCCACTCTCATGAGAACGCGTGCTTCGTTTCTGTCCACACGGGAAATAATGCTTCGATGTTCGCAGGAAAACGGCGGGTCTGCTGGGCAAAGAGGGGGCGTGATTGAATTTGGCGATCACTTAGAGTGATTTTGTCGATGTTTTGGGATCAATCCGCATCTTCGCTGGGGGTGAGGGTCCAGCGCAGGGCCTTGGTGATGAGCGGGCGCCACCAACGCCAGCCGTGACCGCCGTCGTACTGGACGAAGCGCGCGGGCACTTGCCGCTGGTCGAGGGCTTTTTTGAACCGCGCCATGCTCTGTTGGATCTCGCGGGACTCCTGGGTGCCGCTGGCGAGGTAGAAGCGCAGGGGCAGGTCATCGGGGAGGGCGCCGAGCAGCGCGTGGGTGTCGGCGTTGCGCACGGCGTTGGGTGCACCGGGGCGGCCCCAGATTTTGTCGGCGTGCATGAACCAGCGGGTGAAGGCGTTGGAGAGGAACTTGTCGGCCTCGGCCTGGGTCATGAGCAGCCCGGAGAAGGCGGTGACCGAGGCGAAGAACTCGGGGTAGGTGAGGGCGAGGCGTACGGCCCCTTCGGCGCCCATGGAGACCCCCAGGATGTGGCGCTGCTCGCGGGTGGGGGAGACGCCCAGCACGTCTTCGGCGATGCGGATGACGTCGCGCATAATGTGGTCTTCGTAGGGGTGCGCCCCGTCGGCCCAGTTGGTGTAGAAGCCCTTCTCGCCGCTGGGCAGGATGAAGTGCGCCAGGGGAATGCGCCCGTCCTCCATGGCGTCCAGGAGCCCTTGGGTGACCTCGTGGCGGTCGAAGGCGCGGTGGTCGTCTCCCATGCCGTGGAGCACGACGACCACTGGCAGGGTGTGCGGGTCGATGTTTGGGGCGCTGGGGGCGCGCAGCACGGCAAAGGGCATGGGCCGGTCGAAGCGCGTGTGGACCAGGATGTGCCCTTGCAGGTGTTGGGACTTGGGGCTGCAGGCCAGGGCCAGGATGGCGGCGAGCAGCGCGGCGAACACCGGGGCGGTGCGGCGAGGTTGAAGGGACATGCGGGGCCTTGCGGATGGTTTGCGGGACGAGCTCATGGGCAACCTCGTAGACAACTTCATGGCGTGCCTTGTGGGTGGTTTGCGGAGCGGCCCGCGGGGCGGCGTTCGAAGCAGAGGATGCCGTAGCCGTCGGTGCCGGTCATGGATGGGTCGATGAAGGGCGCGCCCTCTTGCCAGGGGATATCGGCGGGCCACAGGGGCGGCGGCGCGAGGACGCGTTGAAAGTCGGGGTGCCGGGCCAAAAAGGGCGCCAGGTGCGCGGTGTGCTCGGCGGCGAAGAGCGAGCAGGTGGCGAAGACCAGGCGGCCTCCGGGGGCGACGAACTGGGCCAGGTGGTGCAGCATGTCGGCCTGCAGGGCGGCCAGGGTGTCGATGTCGGCCTCGGCCAGGCGCCAGCGGATCTCCGGGCGGCGTCCCATGGTGCCCGAGCCGGTGCAGGGGGCGTCGACGAGGATGCGATCGAAGGGGCCACCGGGGTCGGCGGAGAAGCTCCGGGCGTCTACGGCAATGGTGTGGGCGCTGAGCTGTTGCCGTTGGAAGTCGAAGCGCAGGCGCTCGAGCTTGTTTGGTTTTTTGTCGGCGCACAGCAGGTATCCGGTGCCGTTCATCTGCATGGCCAGGGTGCCGGACTTGCCCCCGCGGCCAGCGCAGGCGTCGAGCACGCGCCGGTGAGCGACGTCTCCCAGGGCGGCCACCACGAGCCCGGAGCCTTCGTCCTGGATGGCGGCGAGGCCTTCGTCTTCTAAGTGCCTGGCGGTTTGGCGGTCGTCGGCCTGGGCAGACCAGGGCAGGCGCGCGTTGGCGGCGTTGAGGCCGGGGTGGGCGCGGAGCAGGGCGTCGCGGGTTTCGCGGTGGAGGTTGAGGCGCACAAAGCGGTGCGAGGGCTGCTGGAAGGCTTGGGCGATGCGGCGGGTGGCGTCGAGGCCGCGATCGGCGATGAGGCGCTGGACCACCCACGGGGGCAGGCCGCTGGCCAGTGCGATGTCGTCTGGCTGGGCGAGTTGCTCGATGGGCGCGGGGCGGCGGTCTTCGGGCGTCATGCGGGAGATGGCGCGGAGCAGGGCGTTGCTCAGCGAAGCGAGGCGGGGCGCGGGGGTGTGGCGCACTTGGTCGACGGCGGTCTTGACAGCGGCGTGGGCGGGGACGCGGTCTAAAAAGGCGAGCTGGTAGGCGGCCACCCGCAGGATGTCGTGGACCTGGGGATCGACGTCGAGGGTGCCGCGTCGCGAAACGCGCTGGAGCAGGGCGTCGAGCCAGGGTCGGTGGCGCAACACGCCCAGCACGAGCTCGTGGCACAGGGCGGCGTCGCGCGGGTCGGTGAGGCGATTGGTTTCGGCTTCGATGAGGGCCGCGGCAAAGGCGCGCTCCCGCGTGATGCGGGTCAGGATGCGGCTGGCGATGGCGCGGGCGTCGGACATGCGCTGGCTTATCCCATGACGGCGCGGGCGATGTCCATGATGACCGCCCAGACCATGAGTCCCAGGGTCATGAGGGCGCCCACCATCATGATGCGCTCTTGCACTTGGGGGCTGATGCGGCGGCGCATGACGGCCTCGGCACCCACCAGCACGAGGCGGCCACCGTCGAGGATGGGGATGGGCAGCAGGAGGTTGAGGATGCCCAGGTTGAGGCTGACGAAGCCCATGAGCAGGACAAAGGCGTCCAGGCCCTCGTTGCCCATTTGCGCGGCGGCGGTGCCGATGCCGATGGGACCGCTGAAGGCCATGAAGGAGATGCTGCCCGTGGCGATGGACTTGAGCACGTCGAGGATCATGGTGGCGCCCTCCACGGTTTGTCGCCAGGCGGCGCCGAGGGCGAAGGCGGCCTTGTGCGATGGCGTGACCCGTTCGGGGAGCACGTCTTGCCAGTCCGGGTGGCGGAGCTGGGTGCGCAGGCCGGTGTCGATGACGTCTTCGGCGAGGCCCAGGTCGCGGCGGGCGCCGGCGGGGAAGTGCCGGGCTTGCAAGATGCCTTCGCGGATGTCGTCGCCACGGCGCCAGTGGACGCGGTGGGGATGGGTGCGGGCGGCCTTCTCGTCGAACTCGATGAGGGCGGCTTCGATGTCGTAGATGTCGGTGTCGCGGCCGTCGATGCGGATGAGCTTGTCGCCGCGTTGCATGCCCAGGGATGCGGCGGCGCCGTCCGGGAGCACGTGGATGATGTAGCCGCGGGGGCTCTCGATGCCGAGGTGGGCGAGGGTGGTGGCGTCGCTGGGCACGGCGATGTGCGCGGTGAGGACCTCGGGTTCGAAGGGGGATTCGGGTGTTGTGGCGGCGTCGCTTGGGGCGGCGGGGGTGGCGCCGGGGAGCGGGAAGAAGGGCGTGACGTCGGCGCGCAGGCGGCGGTATTGGACCGCGACGGTGGTGCCGCGCAGGTCGTGGAGTTGCGTCGCGACGTCGACGAGGCGGCGGGGGGATGCGCCGTTGATTTTGTCGATGCGGTCGAAGGTTTGCAGGCCGGCTTGGGCGGCGGGGCTTTGCGGCAGGACCGCCACAACCGGTGGGTCGTAGGACGGGGTGATGCCGATGCGGCCGCGGGAGGTGCGCAGGTGGCGCAGCATGTCGAAGGCCGGGTACTTGGGGCCAACGCGCTGGTCGGGGGTGGCGGTGATCTCGAGGAGGCGATCGCCGCGCTGGATGCGGAAGCGCATGGGGGTGCCGGCGCTGGGTTCGATGGCGCTGACCATGTTGCCGAAGCTGGTGATGGGCTGGTCGTCGATGGCGAGGATTTTGTCGCCCGGGGCGAGGCCCGCGCGTTCGGCGGCGCTCCCGGTGAGCACGGTGCCCACTTCGCTGGGCAGCACGCCGGGGACGTTGAGGAAGAGGAAGAAGTAGAGGAAGACCGGGAAGATGAGGTTCATGGCCGGGCCCGCCAAGTAAATGAGGGTGCGCTGCCAGGCGGGCTTGTCGTTGAGGGAGCGGCCGCGGTCGGCGTCGGTGAGGGTTTCGGTGGGGTCGTCGCCCATCATCCGGACATAACCGCCGATGGGGACGGCGCTGATGCGGTAGTCGGTGCCCTTGTGGGTGAAGCCGAAGATGCGCGGTCCCATGCCCAGGGAGAAGACGGGGACCTGGACGCCGAAGAGGCGCGCCATGAGAAAGTGTCCGCCTTCGTGGATGAAGACCAGCACCCCGACGAGAACAATAAAGAAGAACAATCCGCTAAGAAAACTCATGGGCACACCGTAACACACAACCGCGCGCTGGCAATCGGCGCATGGGCAAAAGCGGCGTGTCTTTTCGGGTGTTTGGCGCCGGCTTTTTACGCCGGTTTTTCTTTGGCCACCCAGGCGTACAGGGCGGGCAAGACGATGAGGGTCAGCAGGCTCGACGTGATGATGCCGCCCATGACCACGACGGCCAGGGGCTTCTGGATGTCCGCGCCCGAACCCGTGGCATAGAGCATGGGCAGGTGCCCGATGAAGCTGGTCAGCGCCGTCATGAGCAGCGGGCGGAAGCGCAGGTCGCAACTGGTCTCCACCGCCTCGATGACCGTGGCCCCGCGGGCGCGCAACTGCCCGATGAAGGCGACGAGCACCACCCCGTTTTGCACGGCGATGCCCAAGAGCACGATGAAGGCGATGGCCGCGGAGACGGACAGCGGCATCTGAAAGGCCACGGCCGCCACCACCCCGCCCACCAGGGCAAAGGGCAGGTTCACCAGCACGAGCAGGGCGTGTCCGACAGAGCCCAGGGCCAGGTACAACAGCAGGGCGATGAGCAGTAGGGCCACCGGGACGACGATGGCGAGCTGCTTCATGGCGCGCTCTTGGTTTTCGAATTGACCGCCGTAAGACACCGAGTATCCCGCCGGCAATTCGCGCAGCAGGGGCGAGAGCTTTTGCTGCACTTCGGCGACAAAGCCACCGAGATCGCGACCGCGGACATTGACCTCGGTCACCACGCGCCGCATGCCGTTTTCGCGGCTCACCTGGGCCGGGGCCTCGACATTTTCAAACGCCGCGATCTGCGACAGGGGGATGCGCGCGCCATTCGCTGTGGGGATGAGCAGGCGTTCGAGTGACGGGACATCGCTGCGCAGGGACTCCGGAAAGCGCACGACCACCGCGAAGCGCTGCTGGCCCTCAATGAGCGTCGTGGCTTGCTTGCCGGCGATGGCCGTCTCGATGACCGCGTTGATGTCGCCGATTTGCAAACCGTGTCGCGCCGCCGCCTCGCGATCGATGACGACGTCGAGCTGCGCCATGCCCGTGACCTGCTCCACCGTGACGTCGCTGGCCCCGGGGATACCGCCGACGAGGCCCGCTGCGCGGTCGGCAAAGGACTTGAGCACCTCGAGGTCTGGGCCGAAGATCTTGATGGCGAGATCGCTTTTTACCCCGGACACCAGTTCATTTACGCGCAGGGCGATGGGCTGCGAAAACGAGAAGCGCAGGCCGGGGATTTTGCCGAGCTCCGCTTCGATGGCCGCGACGAGCTCTGCCTTGTTGCGCCCGGTGGTCCACTGGCGCCGCGGCTTTAACATGATGACCACGTCGGTCTGCTCCGGTCCCATGGGGTCTTCGGAGATCTCGGCGCGACCGGTCTTGCTGACCACGGTCTCCACTTCTTGAAACTGCTTGAGCTGTTGCTCCATGTAGGTGGCGACCTTGACCGAGCCCGACAGCGAGGCGTTGGGCAGGCGCACGACGTTGATGGCGAGGGCGTTTTCGTCGAGGTCGGGCATGAACTCGGTGCCCATGAACGGCACCAGGGTGAGCGCGCTGAGCAACACCGCCAAGGAGATGCCCAGGGTGAGCGCGGGTCGCTTCACGGCGCGTTGCAGAAATCGGTTGTAGCCCCGGTGAATGCGCCGGATGAAGCCGAACTCCTTCTCGTCCACTTGTTTGAGCCAGAGCTCCGAGAGCACCGGCACCACGGTGACCGCCACCAGCAGCGAGACCAGCAGCGCGATGAGCATGGTGGCCGCTAAGGGCGCGAACATCTTGCCCTCGATGCCCTGCAGCGTGAACAGGGGCACCAGGATGATGGCGATGATGAGCACCGAGAAGGACACCGGTCGGGCCACCTCGGCCAGGGCTTCGGCCACGATGCGCCGCTTGGGCGTGCCGTCCTTGCGCCGCGCGAGATGCCGGCGGATGTTCTCGACGATGACGATGGAGGCGTCGACCACCATGCCCACGGAGAAGGCGAGCCCGCCCAGGCTCATCAGGTTGGAGGTGATGTCGGTGGCGCCCATGACGATGAAGCTGATGAGAAAGGTGAGGGGCAGCGAGATCACCACGATGAGCGAGGTGCGGAATTCGGCGACGAACAAGAAGAGCACCAGGATGACGAAGATGCCGCCCTCGGCCAGCGCGTTCACCACGGTGGCGATGCAGGCCTCGATGAGCGAGGTGCGGTCGTAGAACACGTCGATGGACACGCCCTCGGGCAGGATTTTTTCGATTTGGCCGATGCTCGTTTTGACGCGCGTGACCACGTCCTTGGCGTTCTCGCCCTTGAGCATGATGATGAGGCCCGCCACCACTTCGCCTTGCGCGTCTCGCGTCACCGCGCCTTGTCGGGGCTCGGCGCCGATGGCTATTTCCGCTACGTCCTGCAGGTAGAGCGGCGTGCCACCGTCGGCCCGCAACACGATGCGCTCGATGTCCGGGATGCCCGTCAACAGACCGACGCCGCGCATGTACTGTTGCTCCCAGCCTTGGGCGATGATGCCGCCGCCCGCGTTGGCGTTGCTGCGCTCCAGGGCGGAGACCACCGTGTCAATGTCGACGTCGTATTGCAGGAGCTTCTGCGGGTCGACGCGCACGTGGTATTGCTTCACGGAGCCGCCGAAGCTGTTCACCTCGTTGACGCCGCCGATGGGGCGCAGCAAGGGCGAGACCATCCAGTCCTGGATGGTGCGCAGCGTCATGTCATCGTGGGTGTCGCTCGTGAGGGTGTACTGAAAAATCTCGCCCAGCCCCGTGGAGATGGGCGCCAGTTCGGGCTCGGCGTCGTGGGGCAACTGCTCGCGCGCCATGGCGAGTCGCTCGAATACGAGCTGGCGCGTCCAGTACGTGTCCGCGCCGTCTTCGAAGACCACCACGACTTGCGAGAGCCCAGACTGGGACATGGAGCGCACCTGCCGCACGCGGGGGAGGCCGCCCATGGCCTGTTCGATGGGAAAGCTCACCTGGGCCTCCACGTCGGTGGCCGCGAGCCCCGGCGCCTCGGTGAGGATCATCACCTGGGTGTCGGTGACGTCGGGGAAGGCGTCGATGGGGAGCTGAAACCAAGCCATCGCGCCCGCCGCGGCGAGCAGCACAGCGGCGATCAACACCAGCAGGCGGTGCTTTAACAAAAGGTAGACAAACTTCATGACAACCTCCGCCCTCAGTCCGCGCAGCCCGCGCCCATTTTTTCGCGCAGGACGTCGGACTTGAGCAGGAACGCGCCGTCCGCCACCACCACTTGCTCGGGGGCCACGCCCGAGACGATCTCGGTCAGACCCGCAAAGCGCCGTCCCACCTGGACCGGTCGGCGCACGTAGTCGTCGCCCTGGTGGTGGATGAAGACGAAGTCTTGTCCTTCATCGGAGAGGACGGCTTGGTCGGGCAGCACCAATGTTTCGGCGGCGCCGGGGAGCAGCACCTGCACGGCAGCGAACATGCCCGCCAGCAGTCGCCCGTCTGCGTTGGGGACTTGCACGCGCAGCTTTACCGTGCGCGATGTCTCGTGCAGCGCCGGGCTCAGCAGGTCCACTGTGCCGGGGAAGTGCTCGCCGGGATAGGCCTGCACCGCGATGCGCGCGTCGAGTGTCTGTGTGCGCTGTGCGGCGGCGACGCGGGCCAGGTCGCGCTCGTAGAGGTCGGCCCACACCCACAGGGCGTTGGCGTCTCCCACGGTGAGCAGCGGGGCGTCGCTGCGGGCGATCTCGCCGGAGACCGCGTGTAGCTGGAGCACCGCACCGTCCATGGGGGCGCGCAAGGTGATCAAGCCGCCGCTTGTGCCGCCAGCGCTGAGCCGTCGCAATTTGGCCCGGGCGCCGGACAAGCGTATCTCGGCCACGGCGAGGGATTGCTTGGCGTGCAGGTACTCTTTTTCGGCGGCGACATTGGCCTGCCGCAACTGCGCGACGCGCTCGTAATCCTGCTGGGCCAAGTCCCGCAAGCTCTTGGCCTCCCAGTAGGCGGACTGCTCCTCGCCGATGGCGGCGCTCTCGATCTCGAGCAGGGGCTGGTGTTGGGTCACGCGATCGCCCAGGGCCACGAGGACGCGACGGATGCGCCCTTCGCGTTGTGCGCTGACATGTGCGACGCGCCGTTCGTCGAATTGCACCTCACCGGTGAGGGTGAGGGTGTCTTGGGCGTGGGCCATGCGCGGGTGGGTTTTCTCCAGCAGTCCCTCGGCGAACAGCTTGGCCTCGGCGCGGACAAAGCCCACCTCGTAGCGGCACTCGTCGCACTCGTGGGCCTTGATGTGGTGCTCGCACTCGGTTTCGAGCAGGGCTTCGATGGGCTTCGTCAAGTCGTCGTGGCTGTGGTCGTGATCATGTCCGTGGCCGTGGTCATGCCCGTGGTCGTGGTCGTGTCCGTGGCCGTGTTCGTGGTCATGGCCTGCGCCGAAAAACGCGGCGATGTCGCCGTGACAGCCGGCGGCAAAGAGCAGCAGCGCGCCCAGGATGGTTGCGGTGTGAATGCGATGTGTCATGGGGCCTCCTCTGCGAGCCAGGCGTCTAGCTGACGGCACGAAATCTGGGCCTCGCACAAAGCGGTTATGTATTGTTGTTGGACATCGATGTGGCTGCGGCGCGCATCGATGAGTTCGAGCAAGTTGGCCTCTCCCAAGGAAAAACTCTGCGTCATGCTGTCGGTCAGGCTTTGGGTCCGCGGCAACCAGCGGTCGCGAAACTGCGCGGCGCGCGTGGCGGCCTGCTCGCAAGTGGTGTGGGCGTGCAGTACAGATGTCTGCACCTGCAAGCGCTCGGCGTCGGCCGTGGAACGCGCTGCGGCGAGTTGTGCGGCGGCTTGCGCGATGCGGCCACTGCGCCAATGCCACAGCGGTAGTTCGGCGTTGAGACCGGCACCAAAGGCGTTGCGCTCCAATTCGCGGTCGACAAAACCCGTGATGGAAAAGTGCGGCACCCGCGACCGCTTCTCCAGGGCCACGTCGCTCTCCAGCACGCGGATGTGGGCGGCAGAGCGCTGGGCGCTGGGGTGGTGCGCGGCGGCTTTGGCCAGGGCTTCGTCGCGCGTGATCAGCGCGGGCAACTCCCGGAGTTCGGCCACGGCGTGCAGCGCCGTGTCGGCGGGGAGGCTGAGCCAAAGGGCCAGGGTGCCTTGGTGCGCCCGGAGCGTCGCGTGGGCGTCATCGCGCTGGAGTGCGAGCTGCGCGGTCTCGATTTCGGCGCGTACGAGCTCGCTGGGACGCCCCTCGCCACGGTCGACGCGGAGCTGTATGAGCCGCGTCCACTCTTGGCTCTGCCCCAGCAATTCGTCGAGCAACGCGGCGCTCTCTTGGGCGGCGACGAGGGTCCAAAACAGCTCCTGCAGTTGTGCGTACACCGCCTTGCGCAACTGTGCGGTCTCGGCTTGTTGCCAGTCGACACGTGCGTTGGCGGCGCGGGTTTTGGGCGCGCGTTCGGCGATCCATTCGAGGGGCATGGTCAGCGAGAGCCCCCACTCCAAACCCGACGCTCCCTCGTCGCGCGGGACGCTCCAGGCCAGTGTGCCCCCAAGCTCGGGATTGGGCACGGCTCGTTCGGCGCGGACATGGGCGCGGGCGGCTTCCAGTTCGTGTTGGCCCGCAGCGATTGGGGGCATTTTTTCGATGAGGGCGGCGATGTCGGGCCAGCTCACTTCCAGGCGTTGGGCCGCTGGGGCTTGGGCGTAGAGCGCGCCGGAATGCGCAGCGATCAAGGCCGCGGTAATGCACCCGAGTAAGGGCGAAATGCGCCGCCGAAGAGCGACGGCAGAGATGTGTTGTTGCATCGGACAAACCTGTTGCGCAAAAGAAGGTCAGGGCCTTCGCGTGGGTGTCTTGCCATTCGCGCCACACCGCAGCGTTTGGGGATGCGGGGCAGCGCATGGCAGCCTATTTGCAGAAGGCGTTAGGCGCGCGGCGGGTGGAAGATGCGCGTGTGGACTTCTTTGGGATGCAAGCGGGAGCTGGCGGGCCAATGGGGCGCGGCGTCCAGCGGGGGAATGCGCCAATCCTGCGCGTGGGGCAGGGCCATGGCGTGGGAGACAAAGCAGGTGCAGATGCCCGAGTGGTGATGGGAATGATGGGCGTGATCGCTGTGGTGCGGTGCGGAAGGAGCGCCGTGGGCGGCAGGGGCGTTGGCAGGCGCTGATGCGCGGAGGTGCGGCGCAGAAGAGGGGACATGCGCGACGGCGTGTAACGCGGCGGACCACGTCAACAGGAAGAGCAGCAGCGGTGGGAGAACCCGGTTCATGCTGTGAATATGCAAAGCGCTTGCCTGGTTGTCAAGTTGGTTGGTTGACAATCTGTGGCGTGCAAAACGCTGGGGTTATCGCGGCTCACGGCGGCATCCTCAATCGCGGCAGCACGCTCACCGTGGTCAACAGCGTCTTCGCTGGCAATGGCGCCCTGAGCACCGGAAAGGGACAGTTTGGCAACGGGGGCGGCCTGTACATCGACGGCATGAATTACGACGACCCAGGCGACTTTTACATGTGCGGCACGCGCTTCATCGAGAACACCGCCATGACCCACGGCAGTGGCGTCTTCGCCTATTTCTACGAGGGCTCCAGCGCCACCATCGAGAACTGCGAGTTTGACGCCAACCGCTTCGGCGATCCCGCATCCGGGTCCGGCGCCCTGTATCACGAGGCGGCACCGCTTGTTCTGCGCAACACAGCGTTCCACGGCCAGACCACCGGTGCCCACGCCGGCGCCATCTTTCTCGGACAAAAATCCCAGGCCCAGGTCGACAACTGCACCTTCTCGGGCAACGCCGTCACCACCAACGGCGGCGCCATCTTCAACGGGGCGGCGGAGATGCACCTGCGCCACTGCACCTTTACGGGCAACAAGGCCGATTACGGCCCCGCCATTTTCAAGGGGCAAAGCGCGGTGATGTCCCTGCACAACTGCATCTTCGCGAACAACCTAACCGACAATGCCTACAGCGCCACGAGCTGTCACGAGTCCCTCGAAAGCCGCGGCGGCAACCTGCAGTGGCCCCCGACCAAGAGCCGCGGCGCCGACGATATGCCCTGCGCCACAGACATCTTGTTCGCCGATCCCGGGCTGCAACCCATGGCCGATCACGGTGGCTTTGCGCCACTGGCCGCGGTGCCACAGGACAGTCCGGCCGTAGGCCTGGGCACCCAATGTCTCTCGCGGGATGCGCGGGGTGTCCAGCGTCCCGAACACTGCACCGCAGGGGCCTTCGAAGGGTCCGACCTCTGATGAGACAATGAATTTCTTGTCAACCCGCGACCCATGTAAGATACTGAAAGCATGCGTTTCTTGTCGCGAATGACGCATGGCGCTCCCGAGGGCGACTGCAGCCGATACACCGGATTGCAGACGGGAGCCCGCGCGAAGCAACAAACGCATTGGGCACTTAAATGAGGAGAGACCTATGACTGAAATTGATTACGCATTGCCAAAAAACGGCATCTCTGAAGACGAAAAAGAAACCGACCCCATCACCAGCGAAAAACCATTGGAGTGGCCAAACACCGCTGCGGAGCCGCCGGAGAACACCGCCCCGTTGTCGCACTGGACAAAGCCATCCGATCGCGCTCCCCAGCGCACAGCCATGCTCTCCATCGACTGGCTCGAGCTCGAAGGGGCCCTCGAAAACAACAGCCCCGAGCTGCACAGTTTTCTCAACCTGACCTCCGGCGAAGTCATCCGTGTCTTTCGCGGCAGCGAAAACGCCGTGGAGACCCTCAGCGAGATGGACAACAGCCCCGACTACCTCTACATCGAGCCCATCTCTTCGCGCGAGCAGTACCGCTGGATGGAGGAATTCATCGAAAACACCCCGGAGTCCGCGCTCAAGGACAAACTCAATGTCGCGGTGGACGGCAAGGGCGCATTTCGCCGCTTTAAAGATGTACTCGTCGGCTACCCCGAAGATCGCGAGCGTTGGTTTGCCCAGCGTTCTGGTAAGCTGCGCGCCCACATCACGGATTGGCTTAACGCCAAAGACATCCAGCCGCTCAACCTCGACGATTGGCCCGAGCCCAACGCCGACAACATCCGCGAGACCTATCGCCGCATGTCGCGAGAGGGCGAAGAAAACGCGTCCCCAACCGTGGACCTGCGCCAATCCGCTCACGAGCTCATCGACCTGCTGCCTTCCCGCGAGCTCCCCACCGCCGTGGCCTTCCTCGATTTTCTCCGCAGCCGCCGCGCCCACCGCAGAACGCGCTTTGGCGGGTGATGCCGCTGCCGCATCCCGCTCGCGTCACCGCGATGTCATACCTACCGCATCGTTTTGGGTTCTCGTCGCTCTTGATGGCGGTCTCTCTGGCAATCCCGCTCGGCGTCTCCCAACCCGCCGCGGCACAGTCACCACCGCCGGCACCCCTAGACGGCATCTCCGCCACCATCACGGCCAGCGCTCAAGAGGGCAGCGCGTTGTCGCCGGTGCTGCACAGCGATGTCGCCCTGTTTTACCACTTGATGCTGCTGCAGCGCCACGGCACGGCCTGGACCGATTACATGCACGAGCGCGCCGGAGATGACCTAAACCGCGCGCGCAGATGGGCGGTGTTCATCCGCCTGTTGGCCGCTCACCAGGGCGATGCCACCGACAACCCCGACGCTCCCGACCCAGCGCACCGACGGGGCGTCATCCGGCGCTTGCAACAACGCGCTGGGGGCTCTCAGGCCCTCGCCCGGCTCTTGGACAGCAGCGGCACCACCGAAACCGATCTGCGCACCTGGATTTCGCAGATGATGCGCGCCCGTCAGTTCTTGCGCCAAATTCGCGAGCGACACGACCTGGCGCATCTGTCGATCGAACCCGATGTAGCCGACGCCGCCGCATCTGCCGATACCACATCTGCCGACACCGCAATTCCCGACGCGACACAAAAAATGCGCGACGCGTTGACCGCGTGGCTGAACGGGATTTTGCAACAAGGAGAAGTCCTCTTTGCCGCCCCCACACCTCCCTGAATCCGCGCGCTTATACGTGCGGCCCGCTGTTCTCGCCGACCTCGACGATATCGTTGAGATCGAGCGCGCGTCCTTCGATGCACCGTGGCCCCGCAGCGGTTTTCGCGACGAGCTGGCGTGCGTTAACTCCGCTGCCCGCATCGCGGTGGCGGTGCGCGATGGCGAAATCGCCGGCTTCATGAACTACTGGCACGTCGATGACGAACGCCACGTGCTCAATTTCGCGGTGCATCCCAAACACCGGCGCTGTGGGGTTGGGCGCGCCTTGCTCGACTACCTGCACGAGGTGGCGCGGGCCGATGATGTGCATCTCCTGATGCTCGAAGTGCGCGTCTCCAACACCGCCGCGCGCGAACTCTACCGCGGCGCGGGCTTCTTCGACTTCGATGTGCGCAAGCACTACTACTCCGACAATGGCGAAGACGCCGTCGTCATGCTGTGCGTATTGCGCGACTTGGATATCGGTTGAAGAGAGCGGGGTCGCGGCGCTTCAGCACAGGTCGTTGCGGCCGCGTTGTTTGAGGGCGTCCACCGCCAGGCGCACATCTTGGCTGCGGTCTTTTCGGCAGATGAGTAGGGCGTCTTCGGTGTCGACGATCACCAGATTTTCGACGCCGATGAGGGCCACCATTTTGTCCTTGGGCACGCGCACCAAGCAGTCTTCGGCATCCACCACAATGTGATCGTCAGCGCGCGCATTGCCCTGCGCGTCCTTGGGGCTGAGCTCCCAGGCGGCCTCAAAAGAGCCCATGTCGGACCAGCCGAAGTCCACGGGAATGCACTGGATGCCCGTGGCACCTTCCATGATGCCGTAGTCGATGGAGATGGCGGGCAAGCGGGGAAAATGCTGGCGCAGCGCGGCGGATTCGGCGGGGGTGCCCAGGGACGCGGCGATGGTCTCGAGGCCTTCGTACAACGCGGGCAAGCGCGCTTGCATCTCGGTTAAGATGGCCTGGGCCGTAAAAAAGAACATGCCCGAATTCCAGACGAAGTTCCCGCTCTCTAGGTATTGCTGTGCCACTTCGCGCGACGGCTTTTCGACAAAGCGGCGCACATCGCACACGCCTTCTTCGGACTCGTCGTTGAGTTCGATGTAGCCAAAGCCCGTCTCCGGCGACGTGGGGCGAATGCCAAAGGTGACGAGGCGCCCCGCGGCAGCGGCGCGGACGCCGGTGTCAAAGGCCGTCCGAAAGGCCGGAACATCGGCGATGAGGTGGTCGGCGGGCATGACGGCCATCACGGCCTCGGGGTGGGTGCGGCGCACGTGCATGGCGGCCAGTCCGATGCAGGGAGCGGTGTTGCGACCGGCGGGTTCGGCGATGATGTTTTGGGGCGGTACGCGGGGGAGCTCGGCGATCACCGCGTCGCGAATGGCCTCCGAGGTGATGACCAGCACCCGCTCGGGGGGCAAGTCGGCGGGCAAGCGCGCCACCGTGGCGGCGATCATTGTTTCGCCCGAGTCGGTGATGTCGAGCAATTGTTTGGGACGGCGCGTGCGGCTGGCGGGCCAAAAACGCGCACCCACGCCTCCGGCCATAATGACGGCAAAAACTTGGTGCACGGCAACTCCTTTCTCTGTTGCATGGGGCGCCCAACGCGTGTGGCGGTGCGGCGCGGGCTTCACTCTACCAGCGCGTCACAGAAAGACAACGCAGGCCAGGCCCACCAAGGCCACGTAGGGCGCGAAGGACCACAGGTGTCCGCGGCGAACGATGTAGACCAGCAGGCGCAGTGCGGCGAGACCGACGAGGAATGCGGCCAAAGTGCCCAGGAGCAGCGGCGCCAACGAGGGCATTTCCAAGAGGGCCGCGGGTTGTACCTCGAACACGGCCGCGCCCAAGATCGCGGGGATGGAGAGCAAGAAGGAGAAGCGCGCGGCTTCTTCGCGGGGGATGCCCAACGCCAGTGCGCAGGCGATGGTGGCGCCAGAACGAGAGATGCCCGGAAAGACCGCCAAGCCCTGCACGATGCCGATGAGCAGCGCGGCTTTCATCGTTAGCGCGCGCGTGCCGATGGGGGCGAAGCGCGTGGCAGCGAGCATCACAGCGCACAGGAGAAAGAGCCCGCCCAGGGCGGCGGCGTGTTGTCCGGCGGCTCCGGCCCAGTGGCGCAGCAGCAGTCCGAGGATGGCGGTGGGCACCGTGGCCACTGCGATGGCCAGCAGGCGTCGCGCGTCTTCATCGTCGTCGATGCATTGGCGCAGGGTGCCCGCTGGCAGTGCGCGGAATATGCGGGGCAGCGAGACTAGGGCGGCCAGGGCTTCGCGGCGATAAAAAATGACCACCGCCAAGAGGGTGGCCAAGTGCAGCAGCACTTCGAACATCATGGAATCCGCGGCCAGCGATGCCTCGGTGCCCAGGCGCTGCATGAGCAACTGCCCCGCCGCCAGGTGGCCCGATGACGAGACCGGCAAGAACTCCGTTAAGCCTTGAATGACGCCCAGGATGATGTCGGCAAAGAAATCCATGACAGTGGCATAAAAGCGGAAGGGGCGCTGGGTCAAGTTCTGCGCGGTTTTGTGCGGCTTTGCGCGATGTTTGCGCGATGGAAGAGGCGCGCGTTCTCGCTACGCCGGGGTGCCGTCCTGCAGCGAGACCCGTGGAATGAGCGCGGTCAATTCGCCTGGCGGCAGTTGTCCGGTCATGCATTGGTGGGCGCCGTGCATGTAGCGCAGGGCGTCGGTGGTGGCGCTGTCGAAGAGCGACAGGGCGCTTTCCAGCAGCGCGGGATCGTCTTCGGGCAGCCAGCGCACCCAGGGAAAGCGGCGGCTGTGCAGGACGCCATACAAGTAGAGCGCGCCCAGCCAATCGTCGATGGCGGGCGGCTGCGGGGAGCAGTTGTCATCGCTGGTGTCATCGCTGGTGGCGCCGTTGAGTGTGGATTCGGCAAAGCGCCGGACGCCGCGCGGCAGGGGGATGCGCATCAGGCGTGCGGTGGAGGGATGCCCCTCGCCGCTATGGCCGAAGTGGGCCCACTGGCAGTGCAAGCCCAACGCCCCCTCCAGGTTGCGGTGCGTCTCGCGGATGCCCTGGGCCTGCAGTTCGGCGAGACGGCGCTCCACGAAGGCGTGAAAGACGGCGTCGGTGGCGTAATGGGTCCACATGCCGAGCACCAGGGCGCGTTCGGCGTCGGTTTGGGCGCGTGTGGTGGCGTGCAGGTGGCGCGCGTGGGCACCGCCGTCGTGCAGGCGATTCCCCAGGGGATGGTACTGCACCGGTTGTCGTTGCAGGGTGCGCAGGGCGTTGGCGCCAAGGCCGTGGTAGTAGGGCAGGTCGATGAGCACGGCCCCCAACCGATAGGCATCGTCGCAGCGTCGCAAGAGGGTGCGCAACTCCGGATGCAGCCGCGGGTCGTCGCGCAGATGGCGCGCCAGCGCGAGATGGAGCAGCGTGTCAGCCACGTTGCGCAGCAGCCAGGGGGGGCACCGCAGGCGGCGGCACCCGCACCGCGCCGATTTCGTCGGCCAGGGCGTCGATGAGGGCCTCGGCGTCCGCAAGGAAATCTGGGGCGATGGTCATGTCAATGATGTCCGGGGTACCGGCGCGCGTGCTGGCGTTGGCGATGCCATCGTAGGCCTCCACGCACCAGCGCACGTAGCCGATTTGCGAGATGTCGACGCGGATGGAACGGATGATCATGCGTGAATAGTGAATGATGAATGGCGACTGGTAAAGAGATGTTCTGGCGTTGCGGGGACGGCTACCATATGTATTCCCAGGCAATTTTTTGCCCTTCAATGCTGCCGGTGATCTTGATGTAGTAAGGCGCGGCGCTGTTGGCGTTGGAGCGGCCCAGGTCGAAGTGTTTGAGCACTTCGCTTCCCGGGGTGAAATCG
>JAAYKL010000132.1 GCA_012522445.1 Myxococcales bacterium
GACATTTCCGCGAGGTCCTCTTCTTTCAGGTCCTTCATTTCAAGCAAGAAGAACTCCATCCGCGGCGAAAAGCGCGAAAGAGCGGGGTCCATCTCATAAATGAGGTCGGACACCTCGCAGCTATAATTCCAGGGCTGTTGTCCGCTGTAGAGCACGAAGGGCAAAATCGGCGGAAAGAGTTTGCCCTTGTCGGTGTCGACCATCTGCTTGGTTTCGCGCGGATGCTCCATCAACAGCCCCACGTACGTCATCATGCGCTGGGGCATGTAGCGGTTCGGCGTGGACTGGAACTCCATCATCAAACAGACGAGCATCTCGCTGTGGGCGACATTCACGCGCCACACGATGTCGTGGAACCGTTTATCCAGGCGATTGCTGATTTTCTCGGTGGGCAACAGCCGAAGGGTGCTGAAGTCGATTTTTTCCACCCACTCGTGGCTGACAAACCCCCGGATAAGTTTTTCGATCGCCTCGGGCTGGCTGAATATCTTTTTGAATCCCGCATCGTGGTTGGGCAAGTGGCCTCCTTTTGGCGGAAGGGTAGCTGCGCGTTGCGTCGTGCATTTCGCCTCATGTCACTTCATGCATTTCGCTGCGCGCGTTTCCGCTACTGGTACATCGGCCGCTTTTCGGGAAAGTTTCCTGTTGAGCGAAAAAAAAGATTCTTTTTTTTCTGCCGAGTACCCGCAAGACGAGGGCGACCAGCGTGGATTTGCATAGACGTGAAGAGAGGTGAATAGACGTTAGCAGAAGTGAAGAGAAGTGTGGGGGCTGTTTCGGGGAGTGTGTTACCTTCTGCCATTATGCGCAAACCGAACTCCGCCAAACGCATCGCGACGACAATTGTCCGGGTGTTGTCAATGGGCGTGGCGATCGCCGCCATTATGTCGCTGGTCCACGTGGCGTGGCACGGCGGTGGCGCGTTCTTGGCACGCCCCGCTTGGTTTGCCGCTGTGCACTTGTCGCTGGGCATGCTCGCCGCGCTGTTGGCCTCTGGGATGGCCATTCGCGTGCTGCGCACCGACGCCCCCACGCCGAAGGACAGCGACTCGGGGCAAACCCCGGCGGATCGCGAGGCCCATGCCCAGCAGTCGCAGATACAAAAGCTCGAGGCCATCGGGCGCCTGGCAGGGGGCGTGGCCCACGACATCAACAACGTGCTGACCTCGGTGATGAGCGTCGCCGCCGCAGTGAAGCTCGACCTCGAAGAGCACGCGGGCGCATCGGTCTCCGCCGAGGACATGAACGACATCCTGGAGGCCTGTCGCCGCGGTCGGGATTTGACGCACTCGCTGTTGGGCTTTGCCCGCAAGGGCGATCTCTACAAGCACGCCATGTCCCTGGCGGACGCCCTCAACGACGTGCACAAGCTGCTCGAGCGCGTCGCCCCCAAAACCATTGCCATTCAGGTGGAGATGGCGCCCGATGTCTCGCAAATCCTCGGGGACGCGAGCCAAATCAAAAACGTGCTGATGAACCTGTGCATCAACGGCATCGACGCCATGAAAGACGCGGGACAACTGCGCTTGCGCCTCTTCGACACCGTGCTCGACGCAGATCAGGCGGGGCTGCCACCGGGCAAGTACGCCGCGGTCGTCGTCCAGGACACCGGAGAGGGCATGAGCGAGGCGGTCGTCGCGCGGGCCTTCGATCCCTTCTTCACGACCAAGCCCGAGGGCATGGGCACGGGCCTGGGGCTCTCCCGCGCTTGGGGCACGGTGAAAGAGCACGGCGGCGGCATCGACATTGCCAGTGAAGTGGGCCGCGGCACCACGGTGACCGTGTACTTCCCCGCCCTGGGCCTCATGGAGCACGACCCCAACATCCGCCGCAGCATTTCACCGGTTTCGAGCACCGAGGCCGCGACCATCCTGCTGGTGGACGACGAGGAGCTGGTGCGCAAAACCACGCGGCGCCTGCTCGAAAGGTTTGGCTACCGGGTCCTGGTCGCCGACAACGGCCAGGAGGGCGTGTCGGTGTACGCGGAGCGCCAGCGCGAGATCGACTTGGTGCTGCTCGACATGATGATGCCGGTGATGGACGGCGCCACGGCCTTTCGCAACCTGCGCGCCATGAACCCCGCCGTGCCCGTGGTGTTTTGCTCGGGATACAGCCGCGACGAGACCGCCGGTGAATTGCTGCGAGAGCCCTTGGTGGGCTTTGTGCAAAAGCCCTTCAGCCCCGGCGAGCTCACCCACCAACTGCAACACTTGTTGCGAGACGCCAACAACGGTTGATTTTTGCACCTGTTTTAAGCCGAAATGTTCGCTGTTTTTCTGCGCTCCGTTGTAGCATGACCTGAAGACGGTTGTGGCGGATGCGCCAAGTGGACACCCGGTGCAACGCGTTGCCCAACGCATGCCGCACCCCAGTTTTGAAATAGGAGAGCTTATGCACAACAAATACAGATGGATTTTTGGCTTGGGGCTTGGGCTGGTCTGGGTGTTTGCTGCCCTCGGTTGCGATGCCGACAGCGGGCGCGGATTGCCAAGCTACGATGACGGATATGATGACTACAACAACAACAACGCCAACAGCGGCAACAACAACAACGCCAATAATAACAACAGCAACAATAACAATAACGCGTACGACACCGGCAGTGTCCCGCCGCCTGTCAACAACGATGACGTGGTCGTCGTTACCAGCGGCGTGGTGGGACGGCACGGCACCCTCCAGGCGCGCAACGGAAAAATCATCGACAAAAACGGACAGGTGGCGCAGTTGCGCGGCCTCAGCATGTTCTGGAGCAACTGGGCCGAGGGGCGCATCTTCTACACCCCGGGCGTGGTGCAAACCCTGGCGAACACGTGGCACGCCGGAGCGGTGCGCGCTGCCCTGGCCGTAGGCCCCGAAGCCAACGGATACGCCTCGGACAACGACGGCGTCAAACAGCTCAACCTCGAGCGGGTCGAGACCATCATCGACGCGGCCATTCAAAACAACATCTACGTCCTGGTGGATTTCCACACGCACTTCGCCGACGACTACATCCACTTGGCCCACGAGTTTTTTGGCCACATCTCGCAGAAGTACGGGCGGTATCCGCACATCATTTACGAAATCTGGAACGAGCCCCTGCTCAACGGCGCCACGAGCGCGAACAAGTTGTCGCCGGACAATCCGAATGGGTGGACGCAGATCATCAAGCCCTACGCCGAACAGGTCATCGCGACGATTCGCCAAAACGACTCGCGCAACCTGGTGTTGGTGGGCACGCGCGACTGGTCCAAGCGCGTCGACGAGGTGATCGGCAACGAGGTGCAAGACGTCAACGTGGCCTACGTGCAGCACTACTACATCGGCTTGCACGACATCCTCGAGCGCAATTGGGGACAAGCGGCCATCGATGCGGGCATCCCCGTGTTCATCAGCGAGTGGGGGTTGGCCATCGATGCCTATATCGACAAAAACCTGAGCAGCGGCGTGCGCCCCGAGGCTTACAATATTTGGCCTTCTTACATCCGCGACAACCAGCTCTGCTCCATCGCCTGGTCGGTGACGCACAAGAACGAACCCTCGGCCACGCTGGCGCCCACTGCGGCGCAAAAACCCGACGGCAACTGGACCACGGCAGATGTGTTGGGGTGGGGACAGTGGCTGCAGTCGTTTAATGCCGAGATGCATTAACCCCGCCGCAGCGCAACGACAAGGAAATCAGCGGTAGGGCGCCCACTCGGGCTCGTTGGCGAAGATCCAGCGATAGTACTTGTGGCCCTTCAACTCGGCGGCGGCCTCTTCGTCGGCGATGATGATGCACTTGGGGTGCAACTGGAGCGCCGAGGCCGAGATCATCGAGGTGATGGGGCCTTCGACGGCGGCGGCCAAAATTTCGGCTTTCTTTTTGCCGGTGACCACCATGATGACGTGGCGGCTCTCCAAAATGGTGCCGATGCCCATGGTGATGGCGCGCTTGGGCATGGTCTCGGGGTCGTCGAAGAGGGGGCTGTTTTGGGCGATGGTGTGCGGCGTCAGCGCTTTTTGGCGCGTGCGAGAGGCCAGGGACGACAGGGGCTCGTTGAAGCCGATGTGCCCGATTTCGCCGAGGCCCAGCAGTTGCACGTCGATGCCGCCGCAGTCGCGGATGGTTTGCTCGTAGCGCGCGCATTCGGCGTCGAGGTCCGGGGCGTTGCCAATGGGAATGTGGGTGTTGCGCGGATCGATGTTCACTTTGCTGAACAGGCGGCTGTTCATGTAGTGGCGGTAGGAGTTTTTGTCCTCGGGCGCCATGCCGGCGTATTCGTCGAGGTTGAAGGAGCGCGCCAGCGAGAAGTCGAGCTTGCCTTCGCTGTGCCAGGCGGCGAGTTTGTCGTAAAGGGTTTCCATGGTGCGGCCGGTGGCCAGTCCGAGGACGATGTTGGGTTTCTTTTGAATGTGGTTGGCGAGTAGGCGCGCGGCCAGATCAACGGCAGCTTCCGTGCTTGGGCGGATGATAACTTCCATGTGTTTCCTCTTTATTTCTTGGGGGTTGGGGGTGCAGCGCACCAAATTTTTGTCCCCGAAGATTACAAAAATGTACATTCCTTTCAAGGAAAATGTACATTGGGAGGGATGGCCCAGGAGGTGCGCGATGCGAATCATGCGAAAAATACTGTGTTGCTGTGGGGTGTTGGCGGTGTTGGTTTGGGGCGCCTGTAGCGCGTCCGATGATTTGCCGAACGACGAGTCCATCGGCGACACCGCGCCGCCCGACACGCACGTTGTCGATACCACCACCGCGCCTCGCGACACCGCGGACACCGCGGACACCGCGCCACCTGCGACGGAGAGCGACGGGCCCGCGACGCCGACAGACACCGGGACGCCCACGGACGATGGGACGCCCACGGACATACCCGGCACCGACGACACGAGTGCGCCCATTCAGAAGGTGTTCTTCGACGACTTCTCCTATTCGTCGGTTGCTGAGCCGGCGTTTGCGGCCCAGGGGTGGTATGTGCGCACCGGCGGCGGCGGACCGGGCGTGACGGATTGCCGCTGGGAGAGCGAGCAGGTGCGGTTTCTCAGCGAACCGGCGGATGAGGCGGTGCAGTTGATGCGGCTGGTGGCCACCACCGACGGCACGGGTGCGGGCAGCGTGCAGGCCGAGGTGTACACGTCCCGGCAGTTTTTTCACGGCACCTACGCCGCGCGCGTGCGGTTCAGCGATCAGCCGGCAGAGGGCAGCGTCGCCGGGGATGGCTTGGTGCAGGCCTTCTTCACCATTACGCCGTGGAGCATGGCGAACAGCCCCGAGTACAGCGAGGTGGACTTCGAGTACCTGCCCAGCGGCGGATGGGGCCGGGCCACGTCCACCCTGTGGCAAACCACTTGGGCCCAGGCCGAGCCCGTCAGCAACACGCACGACGCGCAGGAGCAGAGCCACGCGGGGTGGCGGGTCTTGGTGTTTGTCGTGACCGACGGGGAGGTGCGCTACTTCGTCGACGGCGTCCAGGTGGCGTCGCACGGCGTCCCATACGCCCCGGTGAGCATCATGGGGCTGCACTTCAACCACTGGTTCATCGACGGCATGCTGAAGCCGGAGAGCGGGACGCGCTCGTGGTACCAGGACGTGGACTGGGTGTACCACGTCGCGGATGTGGCGCTCACCCCCGATGCGGTGCTGCAGCGGGTGACGGCCATGCGCGCCTTCGGCCTAGAGCGCTGGAATTCAATGCCCTGACTCGATTCGGCAACCATTCCATTTCGGTAAATCAGCACAAAAAGCATCTTTTTTGCACTCAGCAGGAAACTTTCCCGAAAAGCGGCCGATGTATCAGTAGCGGAATCACGCGCGGCGAAATGCATGAAGTGACATGAAGCGAAATGCAAAACGCAACATGAGGCGAAATGTACGACGCAACGCGCAGCTACCCTTCCGCCAAAAGGAGGCCACTTGCCCAATCACGATGCGGGATTCAAAAAGATTTTTAGCCAGCCCGAGGCGATCGAAAAACTCATCCGGGGTTTTGTCAGCCACGAGTGGGTGGAAAAAATCGACTTCAGCACCCTTCGGCTGCTGCCCACCGAAAAGATCAGCAATCGCCTGGATAAACGGTTCCACGACATCGTGTGGCGCGTGAATGTCGCCCACAGCGAGATGCTCGTGTGCTTGATGATGGAGTTCCAGTCCACGCCGAACCGCTACATGCCCCAGCGCATGATGACGTACGTGGGGCTGTTGATGGAGCATCTGCGCGAAACCAAGCAGATGATCGACACCGACAGCGGCAAACTCTTTCCGCCGATTTTGCCCTTCGTGCTCTACAGCGGGCAGCAACCCTGGAATTATAGCTGCGAGGTGTCCGACCTCATTTACGAGATGGATCCGGCGCTCTCGCGGTTTTCGCCGCGGATGGCGTTCTTCTTGCTTGAAATGAAGGACCTGAAAGAAGAGGACCTCGCGGAAATGTCGCCGGAAAATTTTGTGGCGGCGTTGTTTCGGGTTGAGCATGCGCGCACCGAGGGTGTTATA
>JAAYKL010000133.1 GCA_012522445.1 Myxococcales bacterium
AACCGGCTACGCCTTGTTCGGCAAATTCACGGCGCCACTGGGAAAGCTGATTGGAATAAATGTTTTCGCGGCGCAACAACGCACCGAGCTCGCCATGTTTGCACGCATCGGCTTGCTGTATGAGCGAAAGCTTGTACTCAGGTGTAAAAAACCTGCGCTTTCGCTTTTCCAACGTCGGGCTCGGCTCGACCTTGGGTTCAACTGGGGTGGGTGGCTTTGGCATCTCGTTCTCCTGCATGGCCCTGATTGCATGTTATCTCAAAATCACGTGGCGCAAACCCAGGTTGACACACAGGGGGGGCTTGCGGCAATGCCCAGTCCGGCGCGGATGATGTGTTGGATTCTGATACTGGTGTTGTACGTGAGACAGATACAACGCAACAAACAGGCAGCGACATGGGGGACGAAGGAGGGGACAGCGCACACACCGACGACACGGCTACCCGGGGTGACACCGGCGATTCGGACGATTCGAACGACTCGGGCAACGCTGACGATTCGACGGATGCCATCGACACGAGCGACACCGATGACGCCGACCCCGTTGTCGGAAAATTTAACGGTGTAGACATCATCGCCATGATCGACAATTCCAGCTCCATGGCCGCAGAGCAAAATATTTTGGCTACGTCGTTCTTCTCGTTGATCAACGCGCTGATCAATCCGCTTCCCGGCGCCCAGGACGGCGGCACCGACTCCATTCGCATCGCCGTCGTCACCTCGGACATGGGACTCCAGTGGGGCGGCAACGCCTTTGTGGAAGAGCGCGATGGTTTTCCCCGGGGTTTGGCTACGAGTAGCGGCTGCAACCACAGCGGCGGATGGGGCGACAACGGCAACTTCGTCACCAATTACGACATCAACCCCAATCACGGCGGAGTTGTCGAACTTACCCAGGGGGGCATCCCCTGCGGAGCCGACGCTAGCCAGTGCCCGCCGGGCTGGACCTGCGACAACATCGGCGATAACGGCATCGGCGCTTGCTACGACCCCAGCGCTGCTGGGCAACCCACCGCCCAGGTGAGCTGTCCACCGTCGCCCGATCAAAAACAAAGTCTCTACCTCACCATCGGCACCGGTGACGACGCCACGGGGCCCGATCTGTATCCCCAAAGCGAGCTGGCGCTGGCTGCGGCGTGCCTCTCCAAGCTCGGCACCCAAGGCTGCGGCTTTGAGCAACAACTCCTCTCCCCGGCCGTGGGCCTCGAACGAGACGCGGGCCGCGACCCCAGCATCCGCTTTATGCGCGACAAGGCGCTGCTCGTTATTCTGCTCGTCACCGACGAAGAGGACTGCTCCATGAAGGACGGCCCCTCGCTCTTCGCCACTGAGCACGTACAGCAGCACCGCTACGCCTACATCAACGTCGCCTGCGGTGAAAACGAGGAATACCTCTACACGCCGGCCGAGATGCTCGCGCGCTACCGCGCCGCCAAGGCCCAGGTTTCGGGGCACGGCAACGACATCCTCTTTGCCGCCATCACCGGTGTGCCCCTCAGCGGTGAGGCCGCGGGTTGTGAGGGCACCGGCAACCAAATCCGGGGCTGCCTCGATTTGCCGCAGATGCAAAACGAGATCGTGCAAGACCCCGCCCAGGCTGCAGAGAAGTACATCTACAAGTACACCTGCCAGCGCTACGAAGACGAGGTCGCGGTCACCCAGGCCATGCCCGCGCGGCGCATCGTGCAGGTCGCGCAGTCCATGGGCGCCATGGGATATGTCTACTCCATCTGCAATGCGGACTGGTCTCCCGCTATGGGGCGGATCTCCCAGCTCATCTCCGAAAACCACGCCACCGGAACCTGCTACCCCAACGCCCTGGACGTGGATTCGGTCACCAACACGCCCCACTGCGACACCGTCATCAAATATCTCGGCGCGGAAGACTGCCCCGCTGGGTTGCCCTGGGCAGAAGAGGTGCAGGTGGGCACGCCAGAGCTCCCCGTCGCCGCATGCACCCTTCCCAAAATTCCGGCCAACCCGCTGTGTCCGGCGCCCGGCACGGCAGAGGAACGCGCGTTCAACGAAAGCGTCCGCAACGCGTTTGGTTGGTACTACTGTGAAAACCACGGCGAAGATTTTTCCGAGGCCTGCAACGACGGCATCGACAACGATGGCGATGGCCTCATCGACTGCGAACAAGAGTCCTGCGCGGCGTGCCAAAACTGCGCCGCCAACGGCCAGGGCGATGTGTCCCTGTGTCCGCTAAAGTGCCGCTACGTGATGACCCTCACCGACGAAGCCCTCTTTGCCGCCAAAAACGGAACACTCGAAATGCATTGTCCGCTATTGTCTCCCTCCGAGGATCCTGCGGACCAAGAGAATACCCGGGCCGCCTGTAGCGACGGCATCGACAACGACGGTAATCGCTATTACGACTGCACCAACATTTCGGCCGACCAAGCCACCAATGCCTGGCCCGCACGTTATGCCGATCCGCGCTGCTGCCCTCTGAGTAGCGAACAGGTGTCCGGCACCAAGTGCCAATTCGCTGGCGCTGGCGATCCCAGAGCGCAGGCCCAGGCCATCTGCCATCCCGACGACTGGTTCGGCGCTCCAGGATTTGACCCCAGCGATTGGTCCGATGCCTGCAAGGCTGCCGCCGCCCTCTACCAGTGCACGCTCCCCTAAGCGGTTTTGGGCGTTTGTTGGATTTGGGGCTGTCGTCACGACGAAAGACCCTGAAAAGTGAAAAGGACAAAATACAGAGGCATTAAAACGATGGGTATCCGACCGCTTTCTTTTTCACGGCCACGGATCGCAGCGGCATTTTGTTGACCTTGATTTCAGCGGTAATGCTCGGGATGTTTAGAACGATTAAATCATTTCGGCTTCCCCAGCAGGGGAATAAAGTGATCGTCTGGAACTTTCCCGCTTTTAGCGATGGGTCGAAAAGACCGCCGATATCTTTATCTGCATTTCCAATGCTTTCATTTCCTTTATAAAAATCGGCAGATATATTGATTTCGATTGCCTTGTTACTGGTGTTTTGAACTTTTAATTTAATATATGGCCCCATAAATTCATCATCGCACTGTACCCATTTCCAACCCGTTTCAATAACCTGTACTTTGGCACCTGTTTCCGATTCAATCTCTCGTTCGGCTTTATTTTTTTCCCATTCGATTTTAAATTCGACATCTTTCTTTTCCGCCAATGTTCGTTGTTCCGGAAGCAAAGACTCCGACAAATAGGCCGCAATAGACGCCATTTTGTTATTCAAATCCAGCGTCGCAAAACTCTTTTCCAAAGTTTTCCAGCGTTTGGCTTCGTTGGCTTTGATTTCTTTCTTCTTTTTATCGATCTGCTTGCGTATGTCCGTTTCTGGAAACTTTTCTATAATGGAATCCAAAAGCCCCATTGCCTCTTCAAACTTGTTTGAATCGACAAGTGTGATTGCTTGAATCCACATTCCTTGATCGGTGGCTTCGTACTCTTTTATTTTTGTACTGTTTTGAAGATTTATTTCTTCTAGTTTCTTTATTTTATCTACTAATTTTGATTCGTTTTCTTTCAGTGTTTCAATTTTTGATTTCAACTCAGCGACGAGTTTTTCATGCTCTGCTTGTTGCAGCGAAGTTTTTGTCTTTTCAGAATCCTCTCTTTGGTTAGAGAGCTGAGAAGAATCTCCGCACGCATTTAATAGAATGGTCAAAATGATGAAATATACTTTGTTCATTGAACGCCACCTTTCGTTTTGAAATTGGATTGCCCATTAACAAGAACTCCGCTTCCATTTGTTATCTTGGCATACGGGGTGGACAGTTTTTGTCTCAACGATGGTTTGTCGCGACATTTTGTTAAAAAATGGGGTGCTGGCTCTCTTTTCGCGAAGCGGATGGATGGACGGTGTTATTTGACGAAGCGCAGTTCGACCCGGCGGTTTTTGGCGCGGCCGGCGTCGGTGTCGTTCGACATGACGGGACGCGAAAATCCGTAGCCAATGGTGTTGAGGAGCGCAGCGTCGCACCCCTGGGAGACCAAGAAATCCTTGACGGCTTTGGCCCGCTGTTCGGAGAGCACCTGGTTGTTCTCGGCGGTGCCGATGTTGTCGGTGTGCCCGCTGATCTCCACCTTGCTTTGGTATCGCTGGATAATCTCGGCGACGCGCTTCAACTCGGGGATGGAGTAGGGCAGCAGCTTGCTCTCGCCGAAGTTAAAGAAGAGGTTGTTGACGCGCACTGGGGTGCGTTTCTCCTGCATCTCTTTGAAGGACACCACCGGGATGTCTTCTTTCATCGCTATCGGTTCGCGGCTGCTGCGCAGGTCGACGTTGTTGGAGATGGGAAAGTAGCCGGGGCTCTCGACGTAGTAGCCATAGAGCTTGCCCAGTGGCAGCACGATGAAGTAGCTGCCGTCGCTGGGGTCGGTGGTGGAATGCCCGATGACACGCTGGGACTCCAAATCCTCCCAGCGGATGACCGCCGAGATGGGGCGTTGTTGTGCGTCGACGAGGCGGCCGGTGAGGGTTGCGACGTAATCCGGGCGCAGGTGGCGCGGTAGGTTGAGCCAGTGCAGTTTGTTGACGCCCGCGGTGGCATCGGTTTTGGCAAAGTACGCCTTGGTGCCGTCGGTGGAGATTTTGTAGCCCCAGTCATCGCCAATGGTGTTGATCTCCTTGCCCAGGTTGATGGGTTCGCTCCAGCAATCCCAGCAGTCGTCTGCGAGGCGCGTGGATTTAAAGACATCGTAGCTTCCGAGTCCACCGTGCCCGTCGGAGCTGAAGTAGAGCGTCTTCATGTCCGGGTGCAAAAAGGGACTGCGATCTGAGAAATGCGTGTTGATCATCGGACCCAAGTTAATCGGTTCTCCCCACAAATCACCGCTGCGCAGGCTCACGTAGATATCCGATGGATAGTGGTGGTTGCCGTGATAGAAGTACCTATCTGCGATGGAAAAATTGTAATTCTCTTCGCGTATCGAGGCGAAGAACAGCGCCTGCCCATCGCTGGAAATCATGGCGTCTGAGTTCCAGCTTCCGGCGTTGATGTGGGCGGGGAAGTATTGCATCGGCCCCCAGCCGCTTCTGGTTTTGTCGGCGTACCCCAGTTTGCCGCTTCGAAAGAAAATCATGGTGTTGCCATCGGCGCTCAAGGCCATGGGACCGTCGTTGGTGGACGAGGTGGAGAGCCCGCGCACCAATTGGGGCGCCCTCCACTGATCATGGACGAAGTGCGAAACAAAGATGTCTTCGCCGCCCAGGTTGTCCGGGCGATCCCGGCCGCAAAAATACAGCGTGGTGTTGTCCGCCGAAATCACCGGAACGTACTCGTGGCCGGCAGAGGCGCTGACGTTGGGCACGCGGCTGATCTTGACGGATTGATCCACCCGGCTTTGTAGCAACTGGAGCAAGTTGGCGTAGTGCGGATCTCCTGCGAAATGGCGCTTGTAGGCCTTGGCAACGCTGGCGGCCTGGGACCACTGTTGCTTGTACACGTATTCCGATATGAGCCCTTGCAACGCCACAAAGGCCAACGCTTTTGGGGCCGCCAATTTGATGTATTTTTTGATCGCAGCGAGATCGACCTCGCTGTCTTTCGCCGGGCCAGCGTGAGATGTTGAGAGGCCCATGGCGTATGCCATTTGGGCGAGGGCCCAGTCTTTTTCGAACTCGCGGATGCGGTGCACATCGTTGGAAAAGTTTTTTTTAAAGAGTTCTAAAGAGAGGAGTTCTCCGTCCGACGAGATGATTTTGTAATAGGTTTGCAGGCCGCGCAGGTATTGCTCGCTCGTGCCTTTGCTCATCGCGTAGCGAACATGGGGGAGATAGCCGTTGCGCTGTTCCAACTGCAAAATGCTGTCGATGATTTTGGCGGCGTGGCGGTTGTCGGGGTGTTTTTCGGCAATGGCGATCAAGTTGGCGGAGTTGCCGGAGGAGACGGCTTCCTCGTACAGGCGCGTCTCCCACAATGCCTGCACTTCCTCTTCAAATGGCGTGTAGGGAAAGGCGGCCAAAAAGTGCGCATAGCCCTCGGCGGTGTGTGTCGCTTTGGCGTGCTGCAATGCCAGGTTGTTTCGGCGCTCTTCGGCTTCGTCGCGCTCGTTCGCGCGCGGATACGCGTTCATGAAATCTTGAAAGGCTTCGATCGTGTTGGCTTCTTTGGCGCGCTGAAATGCCAGGGCGTTTCGGTGTTTTTCGGCCTGGAGGTGTTCGGGTGTGCCGCTCGGATAAACGTCGAGGAACCGCTGAAAGGCCTCAATCGTGTTGCGCTGCACAGCGTCGACGTATGCGATTTTTCGCCCGCGCTCCAACGCCAGGGCGTGCTCTTTGGCGTCGGGATAGGTCTTGGCGAAGCGCTCGTAGGCCTCGACCGTGTTTTGCTTCTCGGTTTCGGAAAAGGCCCGCGCGTTGCGGCGCTGCACGGCATCGGCGTACTCCTTGGCGTCGGGGTACCGCTTCATGAAGTCTTGAAAGGCGCCTACGGTATCCGCTTGTTTGGCATCGCGGAAGGCGGCCTGGTTGCGGCGTTCAATGCCCAGATCGATATAGGTTTGTGGCGACTTCACAAAGTGGCGCAAAAAGTGTGCGAAGGCGTCGACGGTGTTTTGGCGGGTCGCTTCTTCCAGGGCGCGGTGGCAGATGGCGTTGGATTCGGCCTGCAAGGCATCGTAGGTGATGCCGTTTTTGGCGAGTTTTTTCAGGCGGCGTTCATCGAACTCGCGATTGAATTCGCCGATGGCGATCTGGATGTGGGCATAGGCCTCTTCGAGGTTGTGTTGGGCGTACTGGGGCTGCAGCAGCAAGTGGGCCATGGCATAATTCAACGCGATGTCCTTGGGCGCTTGTGGAAATTGCTTGTTCAGCTTTTTCTCTACCTGCGCGAGCTTTCCCCGATCGATTTTTTGAATGTAGGCGTTGTTGCCGTTGACCGTCGCGGAGAAGGTCGCGATGCCGCATAGAAGCATCGGAAGCAAAAACATTCGGATGCGAGAATGCACAAAATGGCGCTTTTTATCCATGGCAACTCCTTGTTGAAAATACTGCTGTAGTAGAATTTGATAATGATACTACATTTTTACCCTATCAAACAACGAATAGAGTCCGTTACAGGGCAGTGGCTAGGCTGGTGATGAGCGCAGGGCGTTGGCGGATTTTTCGGCACGGCTTGCGCCTCGCATTACGGCAGTTGTCAGGGCGTCTGCAGTGCGCGGGTGAGGTCGTCGGGCAGGGGGCAGTCGATGCGCAGGGGTTGCCCGGTGATGGGGTGGGGCAGGTCGATTTGCGCGGCGTGCAAAAACAAGCGCGACAGATTCGGATGTGTAGGGCCGCCGTACAGCGCGTCGCCGCAGATGGGGGCGCCGATGCTGGCCAGGTGGGCGCGGATTTGGTGCCGGAGCCCGCGGTGGATGGTGGCGCGCACCAGTGTCCAGGGACCGATGGTTTGCGCGATGTCGAGCCAGGTGGTGGCGATGGGCCCGGCGGTGGCGGTGTCCCCGGTGGTAGCAGGGACGCGCATTTTTTTGCCCCCGGGGCCCGCGGCGATAAGGGCGGCGTCGATGCGTGTGGGCAAGGGCTGCGCGGGGGCCACCAGGGCGAGGTAGTGCTTGGCGATGCGGTCGCGGCGCTGGTCGTGCAGCAGTTGTTGGAAGGCGCGCTCGGTGCGGGCCGCCAGGGCCAGCCCCGATGTGGCGGTGTCCAGGCGCGTGATGAGGCCGCCGTCGCCGTTGCGGCGCTGCAGTGCGGCGCATTCCGGGTGCCGGGCGACAATGGCACCGGCCAGGGTGTGGGATTCATTGGGGCGCAGGGGCACCGAGGGCAGGCCGCTGGGTTTGTTCACCGCTATCAAGTGTTCGTCGATGTACACAATGTCGAGGGAGCGCTGCGCATCGGGCGCCGCGGTCCAGTGTGGCGGTGTGGGCGGGGCGAAGAGCGTCACGCGCTGCCCCAGGGACAGAACGAAGTGCTTGGGCACGCGACGACCGTCCACTTGCACCTTTCCCGCATCGATGCAGCGCTGGGCGCGTCGCCGCGACACATCGGCAAAGGCCTTGGGCAGCCAGGTGTCCAGGCGCATGCCAGCCCCGGTGGCATCCACGGTGGCGTGTCGCGCATCCGGTGCCGCAGCGGGCGGCTTTAGGGCGCGGGGTTTTTGATCCAGCGGCATCGGTTTTGTCCGGCGCGGCATTGCCAGGCGCCGCCGAAGAGCGAGGCCTCGCTCCAGAAGAGCCCCTGTGGCGTGTGGCGACTCTGGTGGTACCAGCGCTGAATGTCCGCGACGCCGGCCTTGGCGTCTGGGGGTTCGATTTGCGGCTGAAATTCGTCGGGGTCGCGGGCCAGGTCGTAGGTGAGCCACGAGCGGGCCGTGGGCAAGAAGACGAGCTTGCGCTGGTCTTCGACAAAGCCCGTGCAGGTGTTGGTGTACCAGCAGGCGAAGTAGCGCCGGACGTTGTCGGCCGTGGGGTTGACGAGGCTGCGGCCGTCGAAGTGCGCGGGATCGAAGGGCACGCCGACGAGGTCGAGCACCGTGGGCGTGGTGTCCAACAGCGAGCGCGTGGTGTCGACGGTGGTTTTCGGGGCGACGCGGCCCGGCGCGTGGACGACGTAGGGCACGTGCAGGCCGGTCTCGGTGTAGATGTTGTCGTGTTGAAAGCCGCCGTGCTCGCCAAAGGCCTCGCCGTGATCGCCCATGATGACGACGATGAGGTTGTCGCGGCCCAGCTCGCGCAGCCCCTGGACGAGCTGCTGCAACACGCGGTCGACCTCGTTCACCAGCAGCATGTAGCGCGCTGGTTGCGGCCAGGATTGGGCCTCGGCGAGTTCGGGACGCTCCAGCAGCCGCTTGGGGATGTCGTAGGTGTGGTGGGTGGCCGACGTGAGCACCGCGGTCATGAACGGACCCTCTTGTCGTTGCACCCAGCGCAGCAAGGGGGCCACCGCGCCGATGTCGTCGCCCGCCAGATAACCCAGGGGCTCGGGGCGGGGCGAGAGATCCTGCAGGGCCTCGAAGTGGTCGAAGCCCATGTTGTGCGCCAGGCGCGGGCGGTCTTCGAAGCGACCGTCGGCGGTTTGGAAGAAGGCGGTGCGGTAGCCGTGTTCGCCCAGGCGCTTGGGCAGGCATTGCATGGCGTAGTTGTCGGCGGTCTCCAGGATTTCCATCTGCATGGAGGGGTACTGCCCGCAGAGGATGGAGAAGATGGACTTGGTGGTGTGGGGCAAGACCGCGCGCATCTGCGACGCGTACAGGCCTTCGCGCGCCAGGGATTGTACGAAGGGCGTTTGCTTGGGGGCGCGGGCGTCGAAGGAGGTGGCGCGGTGGGCCACGGCTTCCATGATGAAGACCAAGACATCGGGGGCGTCGGCGCGGGGCGTTCCCTTTTGTCGCTCGGGATCAGCGGGGGGCTGCGTGGGGGCCGGTTGCAATTCGGCCGTGTGCGAGATTTCGTCGAAGACCGCCAAGAAGACGTTGTCGGCGAAGAGGCGCCAGCCCGGTCGCGCCCGGTCGGCGTGGACGCGTTGCTCTACGAGCCCCAGCAGGGCCAGCAGGCCGAGGAGCGCGGGCAAGAACAGCGTGAGCGGCGGATTGTGGTGCACGGGCAGTTGGTCTTTCTTCCACTTGGCCTTGAAGACAAAGGGCAGGCCCACCACCACGGCGACGGCGGCGCTGAGCAGCAGCAACCCCTCGGTGCCCAGTCCGCCTTTTAAGATGGGCAGGGCGTCCTGGTAGCGCGACAACCCCGCCTGGATGACCGCCAGGCTGAGCTGGTTGCCGGTGCCGCGCAGCCAAAAGAGATTGCTGACCGAGACGATGGTGACGGGCACGGCGATGCCGATGGTGAGGAGCTGTATCCAACGGTTGCGCACCAGGTATTCGAGGAGCCAGATGACGGCGATGAGCACGGCGAAGAGGGCGAGGTCCGGGGCGATGTAGGCGAGAAAGCCCATCTCGGGCGCATTGGGATCGCGGCCGGGGGAGGAGAGCATTTGCATGTACCAGTTGCTCTTGCCCAGGTAGAGGAAGAGCGCGCTGAGCAGCAGCAGGGCGATGCTGTGGCGCCGAAAGGCGTTGATGAGGGCGTGGTACAGGGATTTCAGCACGTGGCGCAGTTTTGTTTTCATGGCGTGTCTTTTGTCGATGGGCGCTGTCGCTGGTGGACACCGCGAAAATTGTCCCCGCAGCCTAGCGCCAAAGCGCCGAGGTGGCAAAAGCTATCCGTGGGAGGGGAGATGCGTTTTACTGGCAGAGGACGAGGTAGGCGGCAAAGGGGGCGGGCACCGGCACGTCGATGTTGGCGCCTTCGTACGTACCCGAGAAGACCGGGTTTGCGTAGGCGTCCTTGGCGTGGTGGATGCGCACGGCCTTGCCGGATGCGCATACCGCGGCGAGATCCACGGGCACCGTGGCGGTGTTGCCGTAATTGTAGATGATCAGGTGTCCGCGCCCCGACTCGTAGGCGTTGGGCAGGAGCGCGACGTGGGGCGTGGTGGGCACCGGTCCCTCGGTGCTGTTGGCGTCAAAGCGGTTGCCGGCGCTCTCGGTTGCGGTGCGCCAATTGGCGAGGCCGCCGCAAAACACTTGGCTGCCGTTGGCGTACAGGTCGGCGCGGAGGGACGGGCCGTAGGTGTTGTTGTCCCAGGTGTCGCCCGCGCGCAGTGTGGGGACGCCGTCGCTGCGGTCCTCGCCGGTGTAGGCGGAGGTTCGCAGGTCGATGTGGGTCTGGGTGCCGCCGGATTGGTAAATCGTGTTGCCGGTCACGACGATGGGCGCGATGTTGTCGAAGCGAATCTCGCCTTCGCCCCAGAAGTATTTGTATTCGAACAGCCCCTCGTAAAAGTAGTTGTCCTTCACGGTCGCCTGCACCGGGCGGGCAAAACCGAGCTGCAGCTCGGCGTTGTAAAAGTAGTTGCCGATGAGCACTTCGCGGTCGTTGGGGGTGCTGTTTTTGGCGCCGATGAGCGTGCGTGCGCGCTTGCTGCCGGTGTTGGCAAAGGCGTTGCCCTCCAGGTACATGCCGCTGATGTCGCCGCCTTCAGCATAGGCGTGAAAGGCGAACTGGCCGCCCTCGCCATCGGGATAGGGTTGGGCGTCGAGGCTGATGTTGTGCACGAAGTAGCGGTAGCCATTTTCGGCGGTGTTTTGCGTGTAGATGTTGTGCAGGCCGCTGTAGACGATGTTGCCGTACACGAGCTGTTCGGGAAAGTTCCACGAGGACAGCGAGGTGTAGTAGCCCTCGTTGTGGAGCACGTTGTTGATGAGGACGATGCCGCGGTTGTAGGTGCCGATGCACATGGCGGGGTCGTCTTCGAGAATGGTGTTGGGGTCGGTGATTTCCAATCCCCAAAGCCAGTTGTAGGCGCCGGAGACGCGGGTGCCGCCAAAGATGCGGGCGCGAGCGCCGGGCAGGGCGCGGTAGATAATGGGGGCGCTGGCGGTGCCGTCCTGGTCGAATTCGTAGCGGGGAATGGCGCCGGTCGCGGTGTAATCGCCCGCCAACAACCAGATGAGATCGCCGGGCTGGGACTGGGAGACGGCGTTTTGCAATTCCATGGGCGTCTCTTGGGACATGCCGTCGCCCGTGCCATCGGGAGAGGCGTAGCGCACGCGGAGGGGCTCGGGCACATCGCGGTACCAGTCGCCGAAATCATCGGTGTCGATGGGCGCCCCGGTGTCCGTGTCCAAAATGGGATCGGAGTCGGGGTCGGTGCCATTGCTGTCGTTGTCGGTGCCGGGCGTGTTGGTGTCGCCTGGGTTGGCGTTGCTGTCGGTGCCTGGCGTGTTGGTGTCGCCTGGGTTGGCGTTGCTGTCGGTGCCTGGCGTGTTGGTGTCGCCTGGGTTGGCGTTGCTGTCGGTGCCCGGCGTGTTGTTATTGTTTTGCGCATTGCCGTTGTCGTTGTCGGCGTTGCTGTCGCTGTCGTCACAACCCGTTAAGGCGATGACGAGGCCGACGGATGCGGCAATGGCGAAGGCCCGAAATACACGTGTTGGTTGCATGCAATCCTCGTTTCGTCGGTGGTGTGGAAGGGGCGTTTTTATTTCAGGTAATCGTCGACTTCGGCGTCGGGGACCTGAGCGCCAAACATTTCGGAGGGCATTTCCATCGCTTGCACCAGCAGCGGGTTAAGGCGCACAAGGATGAGGTTTCCGCTGATGATGTAGTCGCCGAAGTGCATCGAGAGTCCTTCAAAATCGACGGACAGCGCCCCGTCTTTCGCCTCGTAAGGCGTATCTTCCGGCATGCTTTCCTCTGGCACTACTGTGATGTCGCCCGCAGTCGTAATGAGTTTGGTGTAGCCGCTGAGGGTTTTGGCACCAAAGCGCATGTAGGGGTACATCAACACCCCATCTTCGTCTTCGTCGGGGAACTTTTCCAAATTGCCCTGCCAGACCTGGGCGATCAACTGCCAGGTGCCTTCCAGCGAAACATCGGGAACTTTGACCGCGGTAACGGTGACGTCTATGGGCGTTTCCCCGTCTTCAATGAAGGAGCCGGTCATGGTCAAATCGCTTCCGTTGCGTTCGTAGTCGACGTCGGACTTGTAGTCGTCCCCGATAAAAAAGATGCGGTTTTCCGTCACTTCATTTTCGCCGACATCCTCGAAGAAAGCCGTGACGCTTCCCTGGACGGTCTCATAACGGAAGGTAATGTTGTTTTCCGCATCGATATATTGATAGCGCACAGTGCCCGCTTCCGTGGCGTCCTCTCCGTCATAAACTTCGCTCGTATATTTCCAGGTGCCCGTCACAGCGGCATCACCGGGGACGTTGTTGTCGCCCTTGTCTGCGTTCGCATCATTGTTGTCATTGTTGTCGTTGTTGTTTGGCGTGTTGGTTGGATCTTCGGTTTTGTTCTTGTCTTTGTCGCTGTCGCTGCAACCCACCATGGCGATGGCAACGGCGATGGCCACTACCCATAAAAAGTTTTTCTTCATTGCGTTCTCCTTATTGTTGGGGTGTTCGTTCACACCGGTTGTCGGTTTGCCTCGGCTGTCCAAGGGCACGCGTTCATCGCTTCGATTGCGCAGCTAGGGGGAGAGCGGGACGAGGTGGTATCCGATGCGCCCCGTGACGCGCAGATCGGGCAAGCTGGCATCTTTGATGCTGTTGATTTCATAGGTGATGGCGTCCTCGGGCTGGTTCTTGGCCGCTTGATCGACGTAGGCATACCAGTAGCGAAAGCCGTTGCCGTTCTCTTCGGGAAAGAACACCGAGATGGGCGATTCGATGAAGTCGTGCGGAAAATAAAACATGCCACCCGAAGTGCCAAAGGTGGTGTTCAGCGAGAAGGGGTCGGGCTGTGGCAGGGTGGTGGCGTCGCCTTCATCGGCCCAGCGCAGTTCGAGCAGCATCTTGGCGTGCACGTTTTTGTCGGCGTCGAATTCTGCGGCGCGGTCGTAGGTCGACAGGCGGAATTCGCGGTGGTTCGCTGTGAGCACCTGGGTCTTTTGTAGCGTGTTCCAGCCGGATGCGGCATCGCCGTAGTTGTGGGTTTCAGTCATGGTCAACCCTATGCCTAGCGAGGGCGCCTCCATGGCCACGATGGCCAAGGTGGGGTGATAGTAGATGGTGCCTTGCAACAGTTGACCGCTAAGCGGAAACCCGAGCAGTTCTATCGTTGCTTCGACATCCACTTTGCGACAGCCGATCACGTGTCCGCGCGGGGTTTGCACCGAGACGTTGTCCTCGGCGATACCGTAGGAAACCTGCATCGGCACGGGCAGCCCAGCGATCTGAATGCGCAACTCTTCTTCGCGCACTTCCCCTTGGTGCATGGCATCGATGTCGATGACGACGGGTTCGGGCAATTCGATGGGTTGGTTCTCGAGTATGTCTAGGCCCGGCAGGCCGATGACTTTGCTGATGAAGCCGTTGCTCTGCACGCTTTTGATGTGCACCGGCCCCTCGTTGTTGAAGTTGCCTTCAAGCGTGATCGCGTCGTTGCTTTGCGGTGACAACGCATCGGAGGGGCCATTGACGATGCCGAGGACGAAGTGGTTGTTTTTGTTACCGTTGGCATCAATGGTTTCGGAGTTGGGCACCTTTGCAAACTTGAGCGTACTGTCCGGGTCTCCGGCCAGCGTGCCTTGAAAAACGATCGCGGTGTTGTGATCCCATTTGGCATAGGGGTCATTTTGCACGTCGGTTTTTCCGTTGTCGCCATCGCCCGAACAGGCGGCGCAAAGCAGGCAAAGAAATGCGCCCGTCGCGACGTGCACCATCCACGCGTGATTCTTTTCTCGTTGGTGTGTTTTCATATCGCCCCCTTTGTTTCGTCTGCATAAAAACGAAGGCAACCAATGCATATTGGGATGTAAACATCTCCAGTGTAACATTGTTGTGCCTTAGGAAAAAAACATAAAATCAGTTTTGCGCGGTGGACGCGGCGCTGGGAAGCCAATTGCTTTGCTGTATTGCGCGCGTATTGGGTGCCTGGCCGGTATCTGTTTTGATGTTTGTCTCGCAAGGCACGCGAGCTTGACATGTCCCAAAGCGTGCAAACATTGGCTTATATCGAAGCGATAATTTGAAACCACTGCAAATGGGTTTCACTCACAAAGGATGAAAGACATGAAAAAAACAATGCTGTTGGCATTCCTGGCCTCCTCGTTGTTTGCGTTGACCGCTGTTGCGCAGGACGATGGTTACGAAGAATCTGCGGGCCTTTCGGCGAGCACCTCTGACGGCACCAAGAGCGCCAAGAGCTCCGGTGACGGTCTGTTGGCCAACTTGCCCAACGACAAGGGGCACCTGCACATTTTTGCCAGCCTGGGCTACGCGCTGCCGGTTATCGATCTCAACCACACAAGCGGTGCACTGCCCATCCGCATGGGGGCGCACTACTTCGTCATCGACCGCTTGGGCGTGGGCTTGAAGATGGTCTTTTCTCCCGCGCTGGGGATGAGCCCTGCGTCCATGCTTATTTTCAATTTTCAGGCCGAGGCCCTGTACCTCTTTGACTTTGGTCTGGACGTCTATGCATCGCTGGGCGTGACGAGCTTCACGACGAAAGTCAGTATTCCTTTTGGTGGAGACGTCAAAGCGACCTCAGGCGCCTTCGGCATGGCCCTGGGCACCTCGTATAATTTGTTTTTCAACGAGAAGTTTGGCCTGCAGGCGGGCTTTGAGTTTGACTTTAACTTCAACAGCGGTGGCGCGATGATTTACCCGCTGTTTTTTGTTGGCGGCAAATTTTCGTTGGGGCCCTTCGGCGCCTAATCACCACCCTGCCTTCTGGGGCACCGCCCCGCTTCACTTGATCCCATCGCTGGATTGTCCCAAATCGAAACCCCGGTATCACCCCATGCCCAGGTTGCGGTAAATCTCAAGGCTGGCCGATGAATTGTTGAGCGTGTACAGGTGCACCCCGGCGACTTGGGCGTCCAGCAACTCGCGGATTTGCTGCGTCGCCCACGCGATGCCGATGCGCGCCACTTCATCGTCGTTGGGGGCGTTTGCGATGTCGCGGAGCAGCGCCGCCGGAAAGCGACACCGGGCCGCGAGATCGGCCATGCGCACCATGCCCGACTTTGTGGTGATGGGCATAATGCCGGGGATGATCGGTACGTCAATGCCGCTGAGCACGCAGCGCTCGCGAAAATCGAGGAAGTCGTGGTTGTCGAAAAACAACTGCGTGACGATGTAGTTGGCGCCGCTGTCCACCTTGGCTTTGAGGTGGTCCATCTCGGTGAGGCGGTTGCGCGCGTCGGGGTGTCCTTCGGGGAAGCCCGCCACGCCGATGCCGAACGCGGGATAGCGCGCGTGGATGAAGGCGACCAAGTCGGCGGCGAACTGAAATGCGGGGCGCGGCGCGTGCTGGTCCTTGGGCACATCGCCCTTGAGGGCGAGGATGTTGCGGATGCCTTCGGCGTTGTAGTTGGCGAGGATTTCGGCGATCTCGGCCTCGCTGGAGCCCTCGCAGGTGAGGTGGGCCACCACGGTGAGGCCCCGTTGGTGCAGCCGGGTGACCAGCTTGTGCGTGTTGTCCCGCGTGGAACCGCCAGCGCCATAGGTGACGCTGACATAGGCGGGGTTGAGCACCATGAGCTGGGTGATGGTCTGGTAGAGCTTTTCAAATCCCCGCTCGGTTTTGGGCGGGAAAAATTCAAACGAGAAGGGGGTGCGCCCCGTCTGGCGCGCGGTTTCGAAAACATCGTTGATGTGCATGCCGACTCCTGAAGGTGGTGACACGGTCCGCGCCGAATGTATGTCATCTCTGCCCCAAATTCCAATTTGCGGCGGATGCGCGGGGCGGGGCGGCCAAAAAAACGCTGGGATTCCGGGATTGTCGGTTGCAGTTTTCAACCCGCTCCCTAATGATGGCACACCATGAGTTTACTTCATCCTGGACTGGAAGCCTTCATGGCGGTTGTGCGGCAGACCACGGTGCACGGGGCTGCCCGCGAAATCGGTCTCACCCAAACCGGCGTCACCCAGCGCATTCGCGCCCTGGAGCGCCAGCTCGGCACAACGCTGTTTACGCGCTCGCGCAAGGGCATGCACCCCACTCCCGAAGGCGAAGCATTGTTTCGCTATTGCCAAAGCGCCAAGGCCCTGGAAGGCCAGCTATTGTCTTTTTTGCACAACGATGTGCATGACGCCACGGTGCGCCTCACCCTCACGGGGCCTTCCTCGATCATGCGCTGCCGCGTGATTCCCGGCGCGTCCGAGGTGCTCAACACCTGGCCCAACATCAAGTTCACATTCAACCTCAATGACGACGAATCGGCCCTGAAGCAAATCAAGGGCGGCACCGCTCAGCTCGGCATCCTCAACCGCGACGAAGTGGTGAACGAGCTAGACTCCAAACTGCTCAAGCCGGTGGTCTCTATTTTGGTGGGCCCCGCTGCCTGGAAGAAACGCAGCATCACCGACATCGTGAAGACCGAAACCATCGTCGACTTCAACGCGAGCGACGACGCGACCTTTGCCTTTCTCAAGCGCCACGACTTATTTGAGCTGTGCAACCAGGAGCGCCATCTCGCCAACAACATCGACGCGTTGGCCTCGCTGGTGGCCCAGGGACGCGGTTACTCCGTGCTGACCCGCGACCTGGCCGAGTCCCTGATGGCCCAGGGCAAAATCGTCGACATCCACCCCGGACACGAGATGCGCTCCGATGTGGCGCTGGTGTGGTATCCCCGGCACGAGATGCCCGATTATTTCGGCGCCCTGATCAAAGCCATTAAGTAGCCCTGCGCTCACCATCAAAATCAAATCGCTGTCGTCGCATCGCTGTCGTCGCCAAAGGAACACGTGTGCCGCGCGGTTGTGCCCGCGATGCCGCACCGTGGGCGAGGAGCGGTGGGTTAGTTTTCGCGTTGAATGACGATGGCCGACGTGACGCCGCCCGCACCGCAGATGGCGGCCAGGCCGAACTCGGCGTCCGCAGCGCAAAGCGCGTGGTAGAGCGTGACGATGATGCGCGCCCCGGAGAGCCCCGAGGGATGGCCTAAGGCGATGGCGCCGCCGTGCACGTTCACGCGCGACGGGTCCCATTGCAGTTGGCGTTGGTTGGCGAGCATTTGGCAGGCAAAGGCCTCGTTGACCTCGATGCGGTCCATGTCGCTTAAGCGCATGCCCGCCATGTCCAGCACTTTGGGAATCGAGAGCGCCGGCCCCTCGCCCATGGTGATGCCCTCCACGGCAAGTTGGGCGTAGGCCACGGTGCGAAACAAGGGTTTGATGCCGAGGCTGTGGGCCAGGTCGCGCTTGGCCCAGGCGATGGCGGCTGCCCCGTCGGCCATGGTGCAGCTATTGCCAGCCGTCACGGTGCCGTTGCGCGAAAACGCCGGGGGCAGGGCAGCGAGTTTTTCGAGGGTGGTGTCCGCCCGGGGCGTCTCGTCTTGCGCCAGGGACACCGGACCGTGATCGAAGGCCGCCGGTATTTCCACGGGGACGATCTCCGCGCGGAAGTGGCCGTCCGAGATGGCGCGCAGGGCGCGTTGTTGGCTTTCGAAGGCAAAGCGATCTTGTTCGTCGCGCGAGATTTGCATCTTTTCGGCGAGGCGCTCCGCCGAGAGGCCCATGGAGGTCTCGGCGATGGGGTCGGTGGCGTCTTTCCAGCCGTCTTCGATGGTGACGTCGCCGAAGCGCTTGGGGGCGAAGCGCAAGCCGCGGACGATGTGCGGGATGGTCGACATGGAGTCCATGCCCCCGGTCAACACCGCCTGCGCGGCTCCGGTGGCGATGGATTGCAGGGCCACGGCGGTGGCGCGCATGCCAGAGGGACAGGCCATGTTTAGGGTGAAGGCGGGCACCTGACTGGGGATGTCGGCCAACAGCGCCGCAGAACGTACCGGATTGGGGCCGCTACCGGTTTGTCGGCATTGCCCCATGACGACTTCGTCGACGCGGTTGGCGGGCAGCCCGCTCTTTTCGAGGGCGCCGCGCAGGGCCACCGCGCCGAGTTCGTAGACGCGCACATCGCGCAAAGTACCGCCGAAGCGCCCCAAGGGCGTGCGCACCGCGCTGACAGCGACAATGTCTCGGTAGGTCATGTTGGGTCCTTTCTCGTGTGTCGTGCGGGGGGGGGGGCAGCGGGCTCAGGTCAACTGGCCGCCATCCACTTGTAGCACTTGTCCGGTGATGTGGTCGGCGAGGTCGCTGACGAGAAAGAGGACGGCGTCGGCCACGTGTTGGGGTTGCCCCAGGCGTCCCAGGGCGGTTTCGGCCAGGGCGATGTCACGCACGCTTTGGCTGGCCGCGCGGGTCATGTCGGTTTCGATGAAGCCCGGCGCCACCGCGTTGACCTGCACGTTTTTGGGGCCGAGCTCGCGCGCCACGGACTTGGTCAGGGCGATGAGTCCGCCCTTGGAGGTGGCATAGGCCACTTGTCCGCCCTTGCCGCGCAGGCCGTTGATGGAGGAGACCGTGACGATTTTGCCCGATTGGCGCTCGCGAAAATGCGGGGCCACCTCGCGGATTAGGTAAAAGGCGCTCTTGAGGTTGGTGGCCATGACCTGGTCGAAGTCGGCTTCGAGCAGTTTCCAGATGACGCGATCCCGGGTGATGCCGGCGTTCAGCACGAGGATGTCGATTTGGCCGAATGTTTCGATGGCGTGCGTCACCAGCATGGCGGCGTTTTCCGGGTCGGCGGCATCCGCGTTGATGGCCAAGGCCCCGGTTTCGGCGCAGAGCGCTTCGGCTTCTTCTCGGGCCTGGACATAGGTGAACAACACCGACACATTGTGCTGGCGCAATCGAGTGACGATGGCACGACCAATGCCGCGACTTCCGCCGGTGACGATGGCTGATTTTCCGTTGAGTGATGCAAAGGTATTCATGAAAAAGGCATTATCACAGATTTTATTTCGGTGCCATGCGCCCGTTCGGAAATGATGCAGCCGCCTTGCAAAATGCGTTCTGCCCTTTGGGCAAAGTCGATTGTATTTATTTTATAACGCATGGTTTTAAGCCTTTTAATGTAAATACGTGTTTTGTTTGTTCCGGCTGCTTTGTGAACGTGCTGTTCATTTTTCCGGTGTTGTGGCAAAGGATGGCGATGGAGATGCGATCCCTTTTTTGCGCCAACGCCTGTGCGACGATTGCGGTGACAGCATTGCTGCTCGTTTTGGGCGGTGCTTGTTCGCGTGGTGAACTCTCGCCGGGTCCTGCGTCGGTCCCAGGGGAAACGCTGACGCCCGGCGACGCCCCTGCGCCCGCCAATCAACTCCAAAGTGACGCCGAGTTTTCTCCTGGGGCGCTGTCCGGGGGCAAAACTGCAGGAGCGCACGACAATGGCGATACCCAGTCGCACGCGCAGGATGTGTTGGCGCGTGTCGAGGGAGCCATTGCCCGGGCTGCGGAGGACACCGAAACGCCGCGGGGACCATCGTGGCCCCAGGCGGGCACCGTCGAATTTCGCCAGTTGGAAAAGGCGCGCCTGACAGCGGTGCGCGAGACTTTTGATGCGTTGCAAGCCCATGTGCGCTGCTGGGAATCGGAGCAAGACAGCACGCCCAACGCCCCGTATATGGCGCTCTTGGCCGAAACGTTGGCGTGTGTGGACGGCGCCCTACAACGGGCTGCGCCCGAGCTCTCTGCGCGCCGCGCGATGGCCGCACAGCAGCACCTGGATGCGGGGGAGGTTTGCCTGCGCCGTTGGTTTGCAGAGCGGCCCGATGCGCCGCATTGCCCTTGGAAAGAGATGCCGTGATCCCTGACACATCTTTTTTTCATTTATTGGCGGTGCCGATGCCCGTCACCCTGGGGGTGGTCAATGTGTACCTCATCCCCTCAGATGATGGCTTGCTGTTGATAGACACGGGCACCAGCGACGACGGCGCCTTCCACGTGTTGACGCAGAAGCTGTCTGCGCTCGGCCATACGGTGGCGGATATCCGCCGGGTGTTGGTCACGCATTACCACCCCGATCACTGTGGCCTGGCGATGCGACTGCAACAGGCCGGGGCGCACATCTGGATGTCGCGCAAGGACGCGGATGTGCTCGTGGAGTACTTTGCCAATCCGCAGGCCGACGTGGATCGCGCGCAATTTTTTGGCCGCCACCCCATGCCGCAAAAGCTCTCGCAGCGCATCGGCACCATGGCGCGGTTGTTGCGCGATTTGCACGCGGAGTTTGTGCCGGACGCGCTCTTCGACGACGGCGATATGCTTGGATGGGGCGGGATATCGTTGGAGGTCGTGGATACGCCGGGCCACACGCCGGGACACGTTGCCTTTGTGTCGCGAGAGCACCGGGTGCTCTTTGTCGGCGATCACCTGCTGGCAGACCAAGTGGCCATGCTCTCGGCGCAGGACATTTCTCCCGACACCGATGCGCTGACACAGATGTTTGCCTCGTTGGCCTTGATGGACCGCTTTGTGGGATTCTCCGGGGCCGCAGGGCATGGTCCCCTCATTGAAGATGTGGCCATGCGCGCGCAACAAACCGCGGGCTTTCACCGCGCCCGCTTGCAAAAGGTTTGCGACGCCTTGCTGGACGAACCCCAGACAGCGCTGGCCCTTAGCGTTCGCGCTTTTGGTGAAAAACGGAGCGCTTATTCGCAGTGGCTCTCGATGACCTCAGCGGTGTCATTGCTCGAATACCTGCACATCAACCAATCGGCCCAGCGCCTAACGGCTTCGGACGGGAGCTACTTATACCGAAGGTGATTGCCGGCCCATTGGCTCCCGCGGTGGCGCACTTTTTCGCGCTCGCTGCAATGCGGTTCGCTTACGTGCCATTTTGCCTTCTTTTTTATGGGCTGGAGCGTAGTGGAAAATTGAAAAGCCGTTAGAAAACGAAGAAAAATTCCGTTGAAAATCAGCCTCTTGGTAAAAAAAAAGACCGCCCAACTTGCGGCGTTGAGAATTGGGTCTATAGACCCCTTCATGCAAAATCTAAAAAATATTTTGGCCGAAGAAGGCCTGCCAGAAGTGAATCGACTCGTTGCCCTCAACATGCGGCGTTTTGGCCCCTACATCGACCGGGAAGAAATTTACTCTGCCGCGTTAAATGGCCTGGCGCAGGCCATCGAGCGCTTTAATCCAGAGCTCAATATACCCATCGCGGTGTATGCACGCGCGCGGATACAAGGCGCCATTTTCGACCGCATAACCACCGGTACGCTGCTGTCTCGGCGGCTGTTTCGAAACGCGACGTTGTACCGGCGTCTGCGCGCGGAGGCAGAATTCGACGATGACGAATCAGAGCAAACGGACGAATACCTGAGCGAGCTGGCTGCCCAGTATTGCGTGATCAGGCATTGGGATATCGAGGAGAACCAGTGCGACAGGTTGTTGCCCGATGAACAACTGATACGCAAAGAGGATTTGGCCCTGCTCGCAGAGTCGATAAAGGCGTTGTCTCCAGAAGAGAGCCGCATCATTGTGCGCGTGTTTTTTGAAGATGTCACACTGCGAAAAATTGCCCGCGAACGCGGTTGCACCACTTCTTGGGTGAGCAAGAGGCTTCGACGTGCGTTGGCGTTGCTTCGCAAACAATTTGAAGAGCGCAGCGGCTTGCTGGCGCCATCCAACAAAGGCGGCGGTGCGCTACGAAATGTCACACCCCAGCGCGGCACGCCCCCCAACGATACGCCCCAGCGCGGCACGTCCTCAAACGACACGCCTCCCAACGATACACCCCCAAGCGATGCATCTCAAAACGACGCGCTACAAGATGCCGGGCCCAAGGAGGGCGCGTCACAGAGCGATTTGATCGAGCAACTGTAAAAAAGGCACAGCGCTTTCGACGCACTGCAAAATGGTCTCTTGTTCATCGGGGGTGCACGCGGGTTCTGCCGGATAGCAGTCGGTCATTTTGGTCAGCAAGTCGCCTTTTAAAATGGGCATGATATCGCCGATGGGAGACGGCGCGGCGGACTCACAGTCCAGCTCGGCATCAGGGGTACACGCGGCGGCATAATCGCAAACAGCGTCGAAAAGTGCTTCGGCCTCATCCGTGGGTTGCACGTTGTCTGTCGCGTTGTCGAGGCATTGCGGCAGGGACCCCACAGCGGCCATGGGGTCTTCCCAGAGCGCGCAGTCCATATCGACAATGCATTTAATGAGGGCATCGGTGGCATCGGGGGTGAGGGCATCGGTCATCGCGGTGCAGGCCAAGAGCATTTGCATCGCCGTGCTGCTGTCGACGGCGCAGTCCTGTGCGATGTGCGTGTAGAAATCGGCGCAATCCAGGGGAGCGCTTTTGTCGCTGGGATCGCGATGGGTATCGCTGTCATCACCGGGAGCATTCGGTGTTTCGTCAGGTGTCTCGTCGGCGGTTTTGTCAGCGGCGTCATCGCTGCAGGCCGCTACGGAGAAACAGAGTCCAGCGGCCAACAGTGCCCGATATAGAAAGGATGCTTTTTTCATGGTGTCCTCGTTGGTTGTGCGGCGAACAGCGACGTGGTGTTGGTTGGGCGTCGCCGAAGTCTGGCCGCGTGTGGCCCGTGTTGTTTTGCACGGTAACGCTATTATGATGGCACAGTCTCGGTGAATTTACTTGATTTTCACCTGGGGCGCGATTTAAGGGGATGACCGGCGTTTGTGCGCCGCGAAAATAGTATTGACAGCCCAAAGTGAATGGGTACACTCCACCACTCGATTCAGGGGAAAGGCACGCTTTGCCCCTTCTTAAGGAGTTCATAAAATGAATCAATCATGCGGTATTCTCGGCAAAAAGCTCGGCATGACGCAGGTGTTTAACCCCGACGGTACCCACTGCACCGTAACCGCCGTCGAAGTGGGACCCTGTGTTGTCGTTCAAAAACGCACCGCCGAAAAAGATGGCTATGTCGCGCTGCAAATTGGCTTTGAAGACATCGCCGAACGTAAGTTAAACCGCGCCGAAATGGGCGTTTTTTCGAAAAACAAAGTCGCTCCCAAACGCTATTTGCGCGAGTTTCGCGTGTCCGCCGAAGAAGCGGCCAAGTACGAGGTTGGGCAGGAGATCCGCGGCGACATTTTCGAAGTTGGCCAAAAGATCGACGTCACAGGCGTCAGCATTGGCAAAGGTTTTGCTGGCGTCATGAAAACGTACGGCTTTGCTGGCGGGAAGGCCTCTCACGGCGTGCACGAATCATTTCGGCACGGCGGTGCCTTGGGCGCCAACATGACCCCCGGCCGCGTGTTCAAAGGCCGCAAAATGGCCGGTCACCACTCCAACCACCGCGTTACAGTACAAAACGTCGAAGTGGTGCGCGTATTTGCCGATGACAACATCGTTTTCATCAAAGGCCCGCTCCCTGGTTCACGCAACACCCTGTTGCAACTCAAGGGCGCTGTCAAAGGCCGCAAGTAATCAGTGTCTGCGCATCGCCGTGTCGCGGATCACTACGCCCGGCGGGCCAGACAAGAAAAATACCCCGCACGCTCCATCTACAAACTAGAAGAAATCGACCGCAAGGTACGCTTGTTCCGGCACGGGCACTGCGTGCTTGACCTAGGGGCAGCGCCGGGCTCTTGGACGATGTACATCGCCGATCGCGTTTCGCGCTCTGGTCGCGTTGTGGCGGTGGATCGCGCGCCCCTCACCATCGCCATTCCCCATCAAGTGGCGGTGCTGCAAGCCGACGCGCTCTCCGTTTCCCCAGAGGAGCTGCTCCGCGCAGCCGAGCGCAACGGGTTCGACGTGGCGGTATCGGATATGGCGCCCCGCACCAGCGGTCATCGCTTTGTCGACCAGTCGCGTTCTTATGCCCTCTTTTCGAGGGCGCTGGAGATCTCTTCGGCCGTGGTCAAAGCGGGAGGACATTTTGTCGGCAAGATTTTCCAAGGTCCAGATTTTGAAACGGCGCGCCAGGAAGTTTTAGAGCGATATGAAAAAGCTCGCATCATACGTCCCAAAAGCGTTCGCTCCGAAAGTTATGAAATCTATCTATTGGGATTGGGGCGACGCCCAGACACGCAACCGCCTTCCTCGTAACCGCCTTATTTTTTTCTTCGGTTGGGTGCGGGAGGGCTTCTGTTCCAGCAATTGACGGGCTATAGTTCCCGCCAAAATGGTTTTTGTGTTCACCTTCGCACTTCGGAGTCAAATGATGAAACACGCTTTGGGTTTGTCACTTTCAGCACTCATTTTTTTGGCAATGGCTTGTGGATCAGAAGTCAAACTGATCGATGTGGAGCCGCCGTCGATGAGCTTTACCAACCTGGAACAAACAGCGCGGATCAAGGCCACCGCCCAGGACATCTCTGGAAAAAACATTCCGGATGTTCCCATCTCTTTTCGCTCCGAAAATACGTCGGTGGCTGAGGTGGGAGCGGATGGCACGGTCAAACCGCGCGGCGATGGACGCACGGTTGTTGCGTCGATGGCGCCAAATGGGGTACGCGGCGAGACCACTGTCCGGGTGTGCCTGCCCAAGGAGATTGTTTGCGATCCACCCGTTTTGGAGCTGCGCGTGGGCACGGCCAATCCGCTGGCTTGCCACCTGGTTGATTGTAAGGACGAAAAACTCACCATCGCGGTGACGATGACGGCCGACGAAAATATGCTCTACAAGGACGAGCAAGGTACGACCCCGTCCTTTGTTGGAAAAGTAGTGGGCGAAACGACCATTGTGGTTGCCGGTGGTGGCCACGAAAAATCTATTAAAGTGAAAATTGACGAGCAGTTGTTTTCGCCGGGGATGGGGCCGGGCAGTGGCGGCGGCAGGGGTGGCGGCGGCGGCGGCGGCAAAAAAGGGGGCGATCCCTACCAAAAGGATGGCGGTCGATACAACCACATCCTCGACAATATGAAATTCTGATTTCACCCATGCTTGACTTGAGATGCCCGAACTTGGTATTTTTCACACGGCGATTTAATGCCTATCTTCACATGCTTACGCCGCGCGATGCTGCGCGTTGGCAAATCGTTTTGGCGCGAAGATAAAAACGAATTGGAGACTTTTATGCGTCGAATACCGGCGAAAATCTGGTTGCTGCTCATCTCACTGTGCCTGTTCATATCAATGGGGGCGTCGGTCGAGGCCAAAAAGTTGGATTTGACCCTGGCGCGCTTTGTGCAGTGTCATGGCCCCGATTCGTATTGTCACGCGCACAACGTGGCCTACGAGCGCTTCATGACAGAGTACACGTTTTCTATTGCCCCGCGCGCGCTATCGCCAGCCAGCACACTGGGATACTCGGGGTTTTACATCGGTTTCGAAAATTCCATCGTGGTCATTCCCTCAGGAAGCGCCTTGCTGCCCGACAGCAATGCCACGGCGGCCGACTACGAAGCGGCTCGATGGCGCATCGGCAGCGGCGAGTACAATGCCTTGCCTCCGGTAATGTACGTGCCCTCCATTCACGTGCGCAAGGGCTTGCCTTGGTCGTTTGAGGTGGGCGCCAATTTTAGCAATCTCGCCTATTCCAATACCATTCTCGTGGGCGCCGATGTGAAGTGGTCGCTGTTCGAGGGCTACCGAAAGGGCGTTCTCGGAGCGTTTCCGGACATCGCCGTTCGCGGCGCGGTAAACCAGGCCGTTGGGCAGTCCGATGCCAATATGACCATGCTGGGCGTGGATGGTTCCATCTCTTATCACTTTGGCATGGGAGGGACCATTTCTCTGGAGCCCTATGCGGGGTTCCAATATCTGTGGACATTTTTGCGTCCCGAGCAACTGCTGGCGCGTACCGAAGACGCAACGATTGATTACCTGGACGCAACGCCGGGCTCTTATGATTTGGGCAACGCTGCATTGACGAAGCCCGATTTAGAGCGCGCGAAAATTTTTGCGGGTTTTGTTTTCCGCTTTGAGATGCTCGCCGTAACGATGGATTTTGCCTGGGGACTGCCAAGAGAGTGGAAGACCACCGAGTTTACCGGCGATCCCACGAATCCAACCATTGACTCCAATGGGCGCATCGTCGATTGGGAGTCGGCCACGGCAAAGGTGGACACCCAGTTTATGTTTTCTTTTGGTGTGGCAGCACAGTTTTGATGTCGCTTGTCCTTGTTGAAGTATCCCACCCATGATGGCCATAAACGCACGATACGGCATACGGCGCTGGGCCTTGGTCTTGGCATTGGGATTGTGCCTGTGCCAGTGCGCTTTCGCTTGTCAGCGCGACATTGAGCTCGGCCTGCCACCGGCGTTGTCCACAGATAGCAGCACGGAAACAAACAATGGCATCGCGTCGAGCGAGGCAAAGAACCAAACAATGCAAAGCGATGCGCCCGAAGAAAGCGAAACCGCGTTGCCTCCCGCTTCAGATGAAACCGATGGTTTGCCTGCGGACACGGGGACCCAGACCGACTAGAAAGACCTGCCTTCCATTTTGAATTTTTATGACAACTGATCCCGCCATGTCGCATTTTTCAGCGCCCCCGCCTGCAGATGTCCAGGTGTCTTTTCGCACGGTGACCCACCGCATTGATCCGCACATGTTGGATGTCGACGCCTTGAAAACCCTGCGACGTCTGCGCAAGTTTGGCCATGAGGCTTACTTGGTTGGGGGATGTGTGCGCGACATTTTGATGGGCCACCAACCCACGGATTTCGACATCGTTACCTCTGCCAAACCCGCAGAGATCCGGTCTGCATTTCGCAACTCGCGCATCATTGGCCGCCGCTTTCGCTTGGCGCACCTGCACTTTGCCAACGGAAAAATTATTGAGGTGGCGACCTTTCGCCGCAGCCCCTGTGAGACCGACGATTTGTCAGGACGCCACGCAGCCGAAAATTTGTTTGGCACAGCCGCCGAGGATGCCATTCGCCGAGACTTCACCATCAACGCGTTAATGTACGATGCGGAAAAAAACTGCATCTTCGATTGGAGCAGCGGGATGTCGGATGTTTCCGCGCGCTGTTTGCGTACCATTGGACATCCGGAACGCCGCATCCCTGAAGACCCAGCGCGCATTTTGCGTGCGGTGAAGTTTGCCGTACGGTTGGATTTGCGCTTTGATCCGCCTTTGGCCGAGGCCATGCAACGGCATGCCGACAAACTTTTGCTGTGCTCACCGGCGCGCCTCATTGAGGAGTTGTTTAAAATTTTGCGCAGTGGCCATGCGGTGGAGTGCCTGTACATGCTGCAGGAGATCGGCGCGTTGAGGCATCTGCTGCCAGCCCTGGACGACTTCATTTCCGCGCAATCCCACAGCGACAACGCGTGGCGTGCGTTGGCGCGCGCAGATGAACAAAATGTGGCGGGGGACACGCTGAGCGATGCGGTGTTGTTGGCGGCGCTGTTGTATCCGGCTTGTCGCGACGTACTGCACACGGCCCGAGATGTGTCCCGAGAATTGGAAAGCGTATTGCGCCCCTTGGTGCATCCGCTGCCGTTCACGCGCCACCACATGGCCAGCGTGCGCCAAATGTTCCTCGCGTTGCGCCGTTTGAGCGCTGGCCCCGCTGCCAAGCGTGCGCGCAAAATGCTCGAGCGTGACTTCGCCGCCGACGCCATCGATTTGTTGGCCTTAGTGGCCACGGAAAAAGAGGAGCTGCGCGCGCTGTCGGCGTGGCGCGCGTTGCAAAAAAAGTATCCGCAGAGCCATCCCAAAGAGCGCCCTACACCCACCAAGGCTGCATTGCGACAAAACCCACGCCGTCGCCGGAAGCCTATGACAGCGCCGGTTGCTTAAAACTGTTGTTGTGACGCGAGCTGCGCGATCTCCGGAAAGGGGGATAGCGCGCGTTCGAGAATGCCCAGGCTGTAGGCGATGACGAGCCCGTAGTTGGTAATGGGAATGCCCGCCTCCTGGCACCTGAGCAACCGCGACATCATGTTGCGCCGGTTAAACATGCAGCCGCCGCAGTGGATGATGAGCCGATAGGGGCTGAGGTCGTCGGGAAAGTCGTTGCCCTGCACGGTGTCGAAGCGCAGCTCGCCGCCCACGCGCCGGTTGAGCCATTGGGGAATTTTGACGCGGCCGATGTCCTCGCCGATGGGGTGATGGCTGCACGCCTCGGCCACCAGAACGCGGTCGCCGGGCACCAGGCGCGGCACCGACAACGCGCCCTGGACTTGGGTTTGCAAGTCGCCTTTAAAACGCGAAAAGAGCACGGAGAAGCTGGTCATGGGCACCGATGGCGGCACGGCCTGGGAGACGGGCAGAAAAGCCTGCGAGTCCGTGATTACCAGGGCGGGCGGCGTTTTGAGGTTTTGGAGCGCGCCGGCCAGGGCATTGTCTTTGACGACCAGGCAAGCGCAGTGGTTGTCAAGGGCGTCGCGGATGGTTTGGACCTGGGGGAGGATGAGGCGGCCCTTGGGGGCTTCTTTGTCGATGGGTACCACCATGACGACGGTGTCTCCCGAAGCGACGAGATCGCCGATGATGGTGGGGTTGCCGATGAAGTCTTCGGGGGCGGCATCCAGCAGCGTTTTGCGCAACGCGGAGAGCCCGGCGCCCGACAGAGCACTGACAGAGACCGTGGGGTGTTGGGCCTGCGCCATGGACGAGAGCAGGTCGGGGCAGGGGGGTGTCTCGTCGATTTTGTTGAACACCAGGACAAAGGGCGTGCCCAAGTTTTGAAATTGCGCCATGAGCTCCTGTTCGAAACCGCCAAATTGATCGCCTTGCACCACGATGATGGCCAAGTCGGTGCGCTCGATGACCCGACGGGTTTTTTCGATGCGCAACTGCCCCAAGTGCCCCTCGTCGTCGATGCCGGCTGTGTCGATGAAGAGCACCGGACCTAGTGGCAGCAACTCCATGGGTTTCTCCACCGGGTCGGTGGTGGTGCCGGCCACGTGGGAAACAATGGACACGTTTTGTCCCGTTAGCGCGTTGAGCAAGCTGGACTTTCCGACGTTGCGACGCCCGAAGATGCCGATGTGAAGCCGAAAGCCTTTGAATGTTCTTTTGGTTCTGGCCATGGTTGCTCGCTGTGTGTTGGGGGGCCTTGTCAACCGACGTCGGTTAGCAAAAGACGTCTCGTTTTCCTTGGCGCACTTGTTCCATTAGGCGTTCGGAGATGCGCCGGGGCTCGGGCTCGAGGGTTGCCAAACTTTTCTCGATACTTTCGAGGCCTTGTTGTCGGGTAGTGTCGCCGGCGTAGTCGAGCAGGTATTCGAGAAAAGTGCTGAAGGCGTTGGGGTCGCAGTGGTGCTTGATGTCGCCGGGGCGGGCCAGATCCATGAAGTCTTGTCCGACGCGTCCCAGGCGGTAGCAGCCCGTGCAAAACGAGGGGATGTAGCCCAGGGATGCCACGTCGCGGATGACTTCGTCTAAGGAGCGGTGGTCACCCAGGCTGAACTGGGCGCCAACCTCCTCGGGGCTGTCGTTGGCGTAGCCCCCTGGAGTGGTGCGGCTGCCAGCGGAGATTTGCGAGACGCCCAAGGCAAAGGTTTCGCGGCGGATGTGCGCCGTTTCGCGGGTGGACATGATGATGCCGGTGTAGGGAACGGCCAAACGCAAGATAGCGACGATTTTTTGGAAGTCCAAGTCGGAGACCGGCTGCGGCGGGTGGGTGGCGATCTCCGATCCGCTGGCGGGCTCCAGGCGGGGAACGCTGATGGTGTGCGGACCCACGCCAAAGCGCTCTTCCAGGTGTTGGATGTGTGCCAGCATGGCCAGAATTTCGTAGCGGTAGTCGCTAAGGCCGAAGAGCACGCCGATGCCCACATCTTCGATGCCTGCCGTCATGGCGCGATCGATGGCGGAGAGGCGGTAGTCGTAGTCGGCTTTTTGTCCGCGGATGTGCACCGACTTGTATGTGTCGCGGTGGTAGGTCTCTTGAAAGAGTTGGTAGGTGCCGATTTTGGCCTGCGCCAGGTTTTTGAATTCCTCGACGGACAAGGGCGCTACGTTGACGTTGACGCGTCGGATGTTGGCGCCATCGGCGCGGGCTTCGTAAATGGTGTGGATGGCGTCGAGCACGTATTGGAATCCTTGCTTGGGATAGGACTCTCCGGCCACCAACAAAATGCGCTTGTGTCCTTGTCGCAGGAGCTCTTGCACTTCGGATTCGATTTCGGGCTGCGTCAGGGCGCGCCGGGCAATGCTTTTGTTGCGCACGCGAAACGCGCAATAGGTGCATTCGTTTTGGCAGAGGTTGGAGATGTAAAGCGGGCTGAAGATCACCAGGCGTTTTCCGTAGATGGTTTCTTTGACGTAGCGTGCGGCCTCGAAGAGTTGGCTGAGGTGTTCGGGGGCATGGACGTTGAGCAGCACCGCGACATCTTCGCGGGAGAGGCCGTTTAAGGTGCGCCCCTTTGCGATGATCTCGGCAATTTGACTTTCGGATGGCGTGGCCGCGTTGGCAATGGCGCGTGCGATGGCGCCATCGTCGATGGTGATGGTGTCGTGACTCATGGGTGCACTTCCTTTGGGTTGGGTGGGGTTTCGTCGCCGTCGTCGCTGTGGGACGCGGTGCGCGGTAAAGTAATGATGAAGGTACTGCCCACATCTGGCGTGCTGTCGACGCGGATGTCGCCGTTGTATAGCTGAACGATTTTTCGCACGGTGGAGAGGCCGAGCCCCGAGCCCTCGATGTTGCGCGTCTTGGCATTTTTGATGCGCACAAATTCGCCAAAGAGTTTGGCCTCTTCGTCGGGGGTTAAGCCGATGCCTGTGTCGGCTACGGAGATTTGCACGGCGTCATCGCTCATTTTAACGTCGATGTCCACGCGTCCGCCTTGGCGGTTGTACTTGATGGCGTTGGACACCAAGTTGTTTAGCACGATGTCGAGTTCGCCCTTGTCGGCGTCGTAGAGAGGGGCATCGGGGGCATTTACCGCGATGGCAATGCCGCGCTCTTGCGCCTGCAATTCCAGCAACTCGATGGTGGATTGGATGAGGTCGCGCAGGTTGAGGGTCTCGATGTGCCGGGCCTTGGTGCCGGATTCGATGCGGGTGAGGTCCAGCAAATCGAAGATGAGTTTTCGCATTCCGCCCAGGCGAATGAGGCTGCGCTCAATGACGCGCTGCATGGTGGCCTCGTCTTGAATGCTGCCGGATCGCATGAGCTCGAGGTAGCCCTCCACCGCTGCGATGGGCGATTTGAGTTCGTGGGAGAGGACGGAGATAAACTCGAAGCGCATGCGCCGTTTTTCTTCGGCCATTTGCCGCGCTTGTGCGAGCAGGATGTGACTGCGCGTGGCACCGCGCACCGAGGCGCGCAACTCTTCGGGTGTGAAGGGTTTGGCCAAGAAGTCAAAGGCCCCCTTTTTGGTGGCGAAGATGGCGGTCTCCAGCGAGGCGTAGGCCGTCATCATCACCACGTGTAGGTCGAGGTTCATCTCCTGGATGACGCCCAAGACTTCGATGCCGCTGAGGCCGGGCAGTTTGTAGTCGAGCAGCAGAATATCGAAGGACTGCGCGCGCAACTTTTCGATGGCCTCTTCTCCGGTGGCCGCCGTATCCACGCGGTAGATGACGTGTTTGTCGAGATCTTGGAAGGTGGGCGCAAAGCGCTCAAGGGCGCGCCGTGCTCCCAAACGCATGCCTTCTTCGTCGTCGGTGATGAGGAGGTTGAGGGTGAGTTCGGTGGTGGTCATGGCGGCACTGGTTGCGGTTTGTGCGGGTTGCTTGTTGGGGGCTGGGCGTGCCTGCGCGGCAGTTTTATCGTGAACGCCGTGCCCGTGGGAGCGATCTCTGGGTTTGTGTTGCTGGAAACCGCGATGTCGCCCCGGTGCATTTTAACGATTCCGTAGGATACCGCCAGACCCAGACCGGTGCCCTTGCCAATTTTTTTGGTGGTAAAGAAGGGTTGGAAAATTTTTTGTCGGTGTTCGGGTGGGATGCCGCAGCCCGTGTCTTGGATGCTGATGTGCATGGTGCTGGGGGTATCTTGGGTGCGGATGTGTAACGCGCCTTGTCCATTCATGGCAGAGACAGCGTTTTGAATGAGGTTGGTAAAGACCTGGATCATTTGATCGGGGTCGAGTTCGCAGTGGGGGGCGCTGTGGGCAAAGTCGAGGTGCAGCGAGACGCCTTCGGGCAGTCGGGCGATGTCGACGCAGTGGCGGATGAGGTTTTCGATGTTTATCTCTTCGATGAGCGCTTTGTTTTCGCGAGCGAAGTCGAGGAGATTGGCCACGATTTTTTTGCTGCGTTGGGCCTGTTCGGCGATCATTTTTAAATCGTCGTAAACAGGCGATTGGGTGTCGAGCTCATCGAGCAGTAAGTGCGAGTACATCAAGACGACGCCCAGGGGATTGTTGAGTTCGTGGGCGACGCCTGCGGCCAATTGCCCCATGCTGGCGAGCTTTTCGGAGTGCATGAGCTGGTCTTGGGTGGTGGCGAGCTGCGCGTGAGAGTCCGAGAGATCTTTGATGGTGACCTTCAGGCGATCGATGATGTACGGCAGGCACATTTCGTCTTCGGCCAGTCCGAGGTGAATGGCGACGGCGTGCTCTCGACAGGTGTCGTATCCGCAGGCGCCGCAGTTTAGTTCGTCGGAGTATTCGCGTTTTCCCAGGCGCAGCAAAATTTCGGAGATCTCCGTTTCGGGGGCGCGGGGCGGACGCTGATCGTTTGGCTCAAACGTGCGGGACAAGTCGAGATCGATGAAGCGCTTGAGATCGCGTTCGTGGACGGCGTCGCGTTGTTCGGAGCGGCGTAGCTGGACATAGCGGCTCACGCGGGAGCGCCGTTTGAAGTGCGGCTCCTCACTGGTCATGCCGGGGCCCATGATGCAGCCATTGCAGGCGAGAATCTCCAACAGGCGCGCGTCCAATGTGTTGTGCGAGAACTCGCTGATGGAGGAGGTGAAGGCAGAGAGCCCATCGACGGTGACCACTTCGTTTTTGAGCAGATCTTCGCGGATGTCCGCTGCCTGCAACATGCCGCCGCAAAGTGGAAAGAGGGCGCCCAGACCGCCGAAGGGGGGATCGAATTCGCTGTCGGTCGTGTTGTTGGCCCGGATGCCTTGGTCGCGCAGCATTTTTTTGAGCGAGTGAAATGTCAGCACGGATTGGATCTCGCGGGCAACGCTGTCGTCGTCGGCTTCCATCTTTTTGGCGACACAGGGACCGATGAAGACCACGCGGAGGTCGGCGCCATGCTCGGCCCGCAATGCGCGCGCAGTGGCCACCATGGGCGAGACGATGGGGGCAAGGTTGTCGATGGCGTCAGGGAAGTAGAGCTCGACGTAGCGGTACACTGCGGGGCACGTGGTGGCAATGAAGCGCTGGTCGGGGTGTTCGGAGATGAGTTTGCGATAACGGCTGGCGACCAGATCGGCGCCAAACGCCACTTCGGTGACCAGGTGGAAGCCCAGCTTTCGCAGCATGCCTACGACGCGTTGGTGGGAGATACCGGGGAACTCGGCCGGAAAGCTCGGCGCCAGGCAAGCGGCTACTTTTTGTCCGGAGCGGATGAGGCCGGAGACCGCGTCGCTGGCTGAGCAGAACTGTTTGGCTTCCTGGCTGCACACCCGAACGCAGTTGCCACAGGCAATGCAGCGCTCGGGCATGACTTCGGCTTGTCCGTTTTCGATGCGAATGGCCTTGGCGGGACACTCGCGCACGCAGGTGAAGCATACCCGGCATCGATCGGGGACGGTGGTCACGCAGGATACCGGCCGGGTCGCGTGCATGGTGTGTTCTCCTTCGCGTTGGTGCCGCACCGCGGCGGTCATTGAGGAGTGGCGGCGTGTTGGCGAACTAGTCTTGCGCCAGTTTGAGCAGGCGGCGCACGGCGGCCAGGAGCTCTTCGGAACGCGCGGGTTTGTCGAGCATCAGATCGGCGCCGATCCATGCGCGTCCTGAGGGGGTGTCGGCCGCAAACGTGATGCCGGTCTCCGCAGACACCGCCGTCAGGATGATGACCTTGAGGTCGGGGTACATCTTTTTGGCCGTGTGGCTGAGCACAAACCCGGAGTCTTTTTCTTCCATCATTAAATCGAAGATGGCCAGATCGGGTTCCACGGTCAGGAGCATCTCTTCGCCCTCGGCTTGGCAAGGCGCCGAGAGCACTTCAAAGCCGCCAGCTTCGAGGATAAGGGTCACCTGTTCCAGGGCATCGGGATCGTCGTCGACAACGAGAATTGTTTTTTTCTGTTCAGTCATGGGATTCCTCAATGTTAGCGCAACACTTCGCGCGTTCGGTAGTGAGTGTGCAACAATGCGTGGCTCTTTTCGCCCAGCGGTTCGCCGAGGTATTCTTTGTAGAGGCGCAGCACTTGTTCGTTTTTGTGTGACAGGCGCAGGCTGTCATCGCGGTCGATGGTGTACAGGGTTTTCATGCGCTCTTTGACGGCTTCGCGATCAACGCCAATGGGCTGTCCACCGCCGCCAACGCATCCGTTGGGACAAGCCATAACTTCGATGAAATGAATGTCGTCGCGGCCGGCTTTGATCTCTTCCATTAAGGAGCGGGCATTGCCCAGCCCGGAGACCACCGCCACGCCGATTTTGGTGCCGCCCACTTCGAGGAAGACCTCTTTGCGGTCTTTGGAACCCCGCAGTGCCGGAATTTTGAGCTCGGACAATTCGTCGCCGGTGAGCAGGTAGTGCGCCGAACGCAGGGCAGCTTCCATCACGCCACCGCTGGCGCCAAAGATTTTACCGGCGCTGGAGCGCTCGCCAAAGGGGTTGTCTGCGCTGTCGGGGGGCAGTTGGTCCATGTTGACACCGGTCATGCGCATCAGTTGGGCCAGCTCGCGTGTGGTGAGCACGTAGTCGACATCTTGGCGGTTTTGGTAGCTGAACTCAGCGCGCTTGGCTTCGAACTTTTTGGCCGTGCACGGCATGATGGACACGCTGACGATGTTGTCGGGGTCCAAGCCTTGGTGTTCGGCGTAGAAGGTTTTGATGAGGGCGCCGAGCATTTGTTGCGGGCTCTTGCACGAAGAGACGTTGGGCAACAACTCGGGGAAGAAGGTTTCGACGAATTTGATCCAGCCCGGCGAGCAGGAGGTGATCATGGGGAGGACGCCGCTGTTTTTGATGCGGTCCACCAGCTCAGAGCCCTCTTCCATGATGGTGAGGTCGGCGCTGAACGAGGTGTCGAACACGCGGTCGAAGCCCATGCGGCGCAGGGCAGCCACCAGTTTCCCGTCGTAGTCGCTGCCGGCTTTGACGCCGAACTCCTCGGCGATGGTGACGGAGATGGCCGGCGCGTGTTGCACCACTACCACTTTGTTGGGATCGGAGAGGGCCGCCAGCACATCTTCGACGTTGGAGCGTTCGGTGAGGGCGCCGGTGGGGCAAACGACGACGCATTGGCCGCAATTGATGCAGGAGGAGACGTTGAGCCCTGTATCGAAGGCGGTGCCCACGGCGGCTTTAGAACCGCGCCGGATAAAGTCGATGGCCGAGACGGTTTGGATCTCTTCGCAGGCCCGGATGCAGCGGCCGCACAAAATGCACTTGTCGGGGTCGCGCACGATGGAGGGACTGGAGACATCGAGGCGGCTCTTGGTGCGCTCGCCTTTGTACAAACGCTGGCGTACGCCGAGCTCGACGGAGAGGTCTTGCAACTCGCAGTTGGCCGAGCGGTTGCAGTAAAGGCAATCGTCGGGATGGTTGGCGAGCAGCAGTTGGGTCACGGTTTTGCGTGCGTTAATCACGCGCGGGGAGCGCGATTTGATCTTCATGCCAGCGGAGACGGGATACGAGCAGGAAGGAACGAGCCCGCGCATGCCCTCGACTTCGACGACGCAAATGCGGCAGGCGCCGCTGGGAAGCAGATCTTCCATGTGACAGAGGGTGGGTACATTGATGCCATTGCGCTGCAGCGCGTTGAGGATGGTCTCGCCCTCTTTGGCTTCGATGGTGATGTTGTCGACTTCTATTTGAATCATGCTGTTACCTCTTGCACTTACGAGCGCGCCATTAGGCGGGCTGGGTAAAGTCCAGATCGCAGCGCAGACAGCGTCGCGCTTCGCAAATGGCCATGTCGGGTGTCAAAACCAATTCGACTTCGTTGAAGTTGCCCTTGCGTTCGGCCAGCGGCAGGTGCGGCAGGCGGACGCGTGTGGTGCTGTTCTCTACGTCGCAGACCGGCACGGGTTCGACATAAACGGTGGGCAGTTTGACGTGATCGATTTTGCGCAGTTTTTTGCCCAAGCAGAAACGGTCGATCATTTCGGCGGCGTTTTGTCCGTCAGCCACCGCGGCGATGATCATGTTGGGACCCGTGACCACGTCGCCACCGGCAAAGACTCCGGGGCGGTTCGTCAGGTGCGACTCCGGATTGGTTTTGATGGAGTCCCACTTGGTGAGGGCGACGGCATTGTTGAGGCACGCGGTATCGGGGTCTTCGGAGATGGCGGCGATGAGTGTGTCGAGGGGGACCTCAAACTCGCTGCCTTCTATTGGAACCGGGCGGCGGCGCCCCTGCGCATCGGGGCGTCCCAGGGCGTTGGCGATGAAGCGCACCGCTTTGAGCGTGCCATTGTCGGCGATGGCGGCCACGGGCGTGACCAACTCGCGGATGACGATTCCCTCTTCGCGGGCGTCGGTGATTTCATCGATGTGGGCGGGCATCTCGGCTTCGCTGCGCCGGTAAAAGACCGTGACCGATGTGACGCCGGGTTGTCGCAGTGCGATGCGCGCCGCGTCGATGGCGGAGTTGCCACCGCCGATGACACCCACGTGCCCCTTGGCCAAGGCGTTGCCGTGAAGGTTGTAGGCCTTGAGGAATTCCATGCCGGGGAGCACGCCGGGCGTGTCTTCGTTTTCGATGCCCAGCCGCTTGCTGCGATGCGCGCCCAGGGCGAGGTAGATGGCGTCGTATCCGTCGGCAAAGAGGTCGTCGACGCTGAAGTCGCTTCCCAGGGCCTTGCCCGTGCGCAGTTCGATGTTGTCATTGAGCAACGCACTGATTTCTTGGGACAGGGTTTCGCGGGGCAGCCGGTATTCGGGGATGGCGCATACGAGCATGCCGCCGGGCACTTTTTCTTTTTCAAAGATCGTGACGCGGTGTCCCTTGGCCGACAAGCAGTGCGCCGCCGTGAGACCCGCCGGGCCTGCACCGACGACCGCGATGCGCTTGGCGTTGGCACCGGGGGCCTTGATTTCGGTTCTGAAGGTGGAGCTCGGCACGTTTTCGACCACGTAGCGCTTTAGGGCGCGGATAGCGATGGCCTCTCCGCCCGTGGTGCCGCAGCGGCAGACCGTTTCGCAGGGATGGTGGCAAACCCGTGCGCAAGCCGACGGAAAGGGGTTGTGCTGGCGGATGGCGCGGTAGGCTTCGGGGAGTTCATCGCGGGAGACGTGGGCGATGTAGCGCCAGGCTTCGGTGCCCACGGGACACCCGGTTTCGCACGGTGCGCCCACCAGCTCTTTGCAGGTGCCCGCCGGACAGCGCCGGTCGTAGATATGCGCTTCGTACTCTTCGCGGAACCAGCGCAAGGTGGACAGCACGGGGTTGGCGGCGGTTTGTCCCAATCCGCAGAGCGAGGTGTCGAGGATGACCTTGGCGAGTTGCTCGAGCTCAAGCACGCCTTGAAAGCGAATGAGCGCGTCATTGTCGGTTTCGTTGCGCCGACCGCGGGTCATGGCTTCGAGGATTTCGAGCATGCGCCGCGTGCCCTCGCGACAGGGGATGCACTTGCCGCAAGACTCGGACTGGATGAACTCCATGAAGTACTTGGCCAAGTCGACCATGCAGGTGCTTTCGTCGAGCACCACCAACCCGCCGGAGCCCACGATGGCGCCGAGGGATTGCAATGACTCGTAGTCGATGTTGACGTCCATTTGACTGGCGGGAATGCACCCACCCGAAGGACCGCCCATTTGCGCGGCCTTGAACTTTTTGCCCGCGGGTACGCCGCCGCCGATGTCTTCGACGATCTCGCGCAGGCTGGTGCCGAAGGGAACCTCGACGAGGCCCGTGTTGTTGACACTGCCAACAAGGGAAAAAACCTTGGTGCCCTTGGAGGTGGCGTTTCCGATACCGGCATACCAGTCGGCGCCCCGGTCGATGATAAGGGGGACGTTGCACCAGGTTTCGACGTTGTTGATGTTGGTGGGCTTTCCGAACAGGCCGCGCTGTGCGGGATACGGAGGACGCGGACGGGGCATGCCGCGCTTGCCTTCGATGCTGTGGATGAGGGCGGTCTCCTCGCCGCAGACAAATGCGCCGGCCCCCATTTTGATGGTGATGTCGAGGCCAAAGCCGCTGTTGAGGATGTTGCTGCCCAGCAGGCCTTTTTTGCGGGCCGACGACAAGGCCTTTTCGAGTTGTGCGATGGCCAGGGGGTATTCGGCGCGGCAGTAGATGTATCCCTTGCTGGCGCCGATGGCATAGGCACCGATGATCATGCCTTCGAGCATTAAGTGGGGGTTGCCCTCGATTTCGGAGCGGTTCATGTATGCGCCGGGGTCGCCCTCATCGGCGTTGCAGATGATGTATTTTTGATCGCCGGGCTGCTGGCGGCAGAGCTCCCACTTGCGCGCTGCGGGAAAGCCGGCACCACCGCGTCCGCGCAATCCAGCGCTCTTGACTTCGGAAATGACTTCGTCGGGGGTCATGGCCGTCAATGCGCGGGCGAGGGCGGCGTACCCACCGTGGGTGATGTAGTCGTCGATGGACGTGGGATCGAGGTGCCCGTTGTCGGCCAGGATGACGCGCGTTTGCTTTTTGTAGAAGGGGACGTCCTGCTCTTTGTAAACCGGTTCGGCGCTGGCCGGATCGATGTAGACCAGGCGATCGACATGCGTGCCCTCAACACATGTTTTTTGTACCAGCTCTTCGGCGTCTTCGGGTTTGACCAGCACTTGAAATGTGTTTTCGGGGCGCACGACAACGATGGGGCCTTTTTCGCAAAACCCGTGGCACCCCGTGGCCTTGACCTCAACTTTTTCGATGAGCCCTTTTTGGGCGACGGCATCTTTGAGGGCCTGTACCAAATCCTCGGAACCCTGTGCATTGCAGCCGGTGCCATTGCAGACACAGATGCGTGTTTTGTTGGGGTCGTAGGCGGCCGTGAGTTTGTCGCGATAGGCGGATAGCTGCTTTTCGTCTCCAAGTTTTGTCATTGGCTTCTCCATCAGTTCTTCTCGGGCTCGCTGCGCATTTCGACGAGCAGTTGGTCAATTTTGCTGGGGGTCACTTTGGGATAAAAATGGTCGGATATGCTGATGGCAGGTGCCAGCGCACAGGCGCCCATGCAGGCCACCACTTCAATGCTGAACAGGCCGTCGCGAGACGTTTTCCCGGGCTCTACCCCTGTGGCCTGGGAGAGCTTTTCGAGGAGTTTCCCCGATCCCTTCACATGGCAGGCGGTGCCGCGGCAAACCATGAAGTGGTTTTTGCCCTGGGGCTGAAAGCGAAATTGATTGTAGAAGGTCGCCACGCCGTAAATTTTGCTCGTCGGAAGGTTGAGCTTTTCTCCGATGCGAACGATGGCGTCCTGGGAGAGGTATCCCTCTGCCGCCTGGACCTGTTGTAGGATGGGGATCAGCGAATCTCGTTGTGCGCCGTCGTATTGCGCCAAGATGGCATCTACATTCGTGGTCATTTTTTTGTCCTTTCCTTATCGGAGAAGTTGCCGGCGAAATAGGCAACTTTTTCTAGCGCGCTGGTCAAATCGAGGTTTTCGATGAAGACGTTTGCAGGGACGCGAATTTGCACCGGGGCAAAGTTGAGGATGCCGGTGACGCCAGCCTCGACCAATTCCCAAGCGATGTTTTGCGCGGCGTCGGCGGGAACGGTGATGATGCCGGTGCTGACCTGGTGGGTGGCGAGCACTGTTTTTAATTGGGTCACCGGATAGCAGCGGACGCCGTGAATGACGCGGTCGACTTTGCCGGGGTCGGCATCGAAGGCCGCACAGAGTTTGAACAGGGGATTGCGATCGACGAAGTAGTCGAGCAGGGCGCGTCCTAGATAGCCGATGCCCACCAAGGCCATGCGTCGCTCGTGAGAGAAGCCCAAAAAAGAACTGGCGCTGCGCAGGAGCTCGGCTACTTCGTATCCGCGCGCCGAACTGCCGGAGAAGCCGATGGTCATGAGGTCGCGTCGCACCTGTGCGGCGGTTAGCCCGCAGAGGGAGGCGATTTCGTGGGAGTAGATGAAGGGGTTGTCGGAGGTGGCGTGGATGCTCTCTAGAAGGCGGCGGTAACGACTAATGCGTTCTACGGTGCGTTCGGAGATTTTGCGCTGTGCTGCCATTTATCTCGCTTACTGTGAAAAGATTAACAGCGTTAAAAGTTTCACACCAGAGTAGCGGCGCCGGCTTCACGGGTCAAATAAAAATATGCATGTTCCGCATTTTTTTTTTGCGATTGTGCAATGGGGTGAAAACCCGACGTGCTGCGGCGCGATGGGACATTCGTTTCGGAATGCCAAATGCGGAGCGCGCGGCGGGCTTACAGGTTTTGCTGGGTGCGGGCCGATGTGTTGGCGAGTTCGTCGACGCGTTCGTTGTTGGGATTGCCAGCGTGGGCAGGCACTTTAATGAATACGGCGTTGCGCTGTTTTAGTGCGTTGCGGATATCGGCGACCAATTGTTGGTTTTGCTTGGCTTTCCAATTGGCGGTCAACATGCCGATGGCATAGGTGGAGTCGGTGTGAATGAGGAGGCGCGTCGTCTTGGGAATGCTGCGGTCGTCCAGGGTTTGCAGCACGCGCCAGATGGCGGTGAGCTCTGCGATATTGTTGGTGCCTTCGCCCAGTGCTTCGCCGCGCTCTACGCGTGTGCCGTCGGGAAAGACGATGAGAAAACCCAATCCGCTGGGACCGGGGTTTCCGATGCAGCCGCCGTCGGTCCACGCCTGGATATCGCCGGGGCCGGGTTGCGGTGTTGCCGCGGGGGAAGGCGCGCGGCGTTTCGCGGCGGTTTGGGAACGATTGGCGGTGGTGGCCGGTGTGTTGGGCGATGTGCTGAGGTGCGCGGGCCACGGATTGTAAATGCGCTCGTCGTCGGCTTGGTAGCGCATGCGGGCGCGGCCGTCCTGCAGCACCGGCTGTTGGGCATCGTCCACTTCGACGAAGACGCGACGCCCTTTGAAGTACATGGGCTGCCAGGGCATGCGACTATGGGGCCTGGCGGGTGGCTTCGCGCTGTCGGGCAGCGGTGAGGGTGTTTTCGAGGAGACAGGCGATGGTCATGGGGCCGACGCCACCGGGTACGGGCGTAATCCAGGCGGCGTTTTTGGCGGCGCTTTCGAAGGCCACGTCGCCGACGATTTTGCCATCGGGCATGCGGTTGATGCCCACGTCGATAACGATGGCGCCCGGTGCGATCCAGTCGCCTTGGATCATTTCGGGGACGCCGACGGCGGCCACCACGATGTCGGCTGTGCGGACGAGCTCGGGCAGGTTGCGGGTGCGCGAATGGCAAACGGTGACCGTGGCGTGTTGCTGCAACAGCAAGTGAGCCATGGGTTTGCCCACAATTGTGGAACGCCCCACCACAACGGCGTTGGCGCCCGAGATGGGCACGCCGGTGGTTTCGAGCATGCGGATGCAGCCCAGGGGCGTGCAGGGCACCAGACCCGGCAAGCCCGACACCAAGCGACCGAGGTTGATCGCGTGAAAGCCATCGACGTCCTTGGTGGGATCGATGGCGGCCAGCATGACAGCGGAGTCGAGGTGCTGGGGCAGGGGGAGCTGCACGAGGATGCCGTCCACCGCGTCGTTGGCGTTGAGCTCTTGGATCAATTGCAGCAATTGGGCCTCGGTGGTGCTTTCGTCGAGCAGGTGGGATTGGGACGAGAGGCCCACTTTTTGGCAGCCGCGCTCTTTGTTGCGCACGTAGATTTGGCTGGCGGGATCGCCGCCGACGAGGATGACGTCGAGCCGAGGCGCGCGCCCATAAGTAGCGGTGAAGTCGGCGACTTGACCTTTGAGCGCTTGGCGCAGTTCTTTAGATATTTTTTTGCCATCGAGCAATTGCATTGGGTTCCTCCATGGGCGTTGTGTCGGGCGTTTTCGCCGGTGTGGGAAAACGCGGTGTTGGGGTTTCTTTTTGGGAATGGGATTCCCGCGCGTATTTGTCGATGAGGCCGCTGAAAAACATGAGAAAGCCCAGCAACGACAATGTCATGAGATATACCGCAAAGGGCTGTAGGCCGGCGATATAAATGAAGGCCAGGCCCAGGGCAATGGAGCGCGTCGACGCGTCGGTGCGCCAGCCGCGAAAGGGAATGAGCAGGGCGGCGATTAAAAATGTTGCGCAAAATGTGGCGAGCAGAGCCACGGTCACGCTGCCCTTGAACCACAAGGTGACCTTGAGGGTGCGGTAGGTGATGTGGCGCAAAAAGTCCGGGGTGTGCAGGAGCGCGGGCAGGCGGAGCGCGTCGGGCGTTGGGGCATGTTGCAGCACAAAATACGCGATGCCGATGGTGATGCTGGTGGCGATGCCCAGGGCCGGCCAGTGCAGGGTGTGCCATTGGATGCGGCAGGGCTGATTGGGTTGGCACAGCAGGGCGGGAACCAGCACGATGGGCAGGGCCAAAAAGAGCAGCTCGCTGACCTGGTGTGCGGCAACCGCCATGCGCCCTGCGGGGAGATGCGGGTCGAGGGAGAGCAGGTCGAGCATGAACCACGCAGCGGTGGCGCCCAATAACATGAGGGGCATGGCCATTACCGCCCAGCGGATCAAGCGTTGCAGCGGAAAGATGAGGACGGCCGCCGCGACAAAGACCACGGTGAACAGCGCGGTGCCGATGGCGGCGAGGATGGCGACGTGCGGCAGGGGCAGCCACAGCGATGTGGCGGTGACCAGCATGTAAAGCGGAGCGGTTAGCACCAGGACGCTGCGAAAGAGCAGGGAGGGAATGGCGGGGTGCAACACCAGGCGCGCCAGGGCGAATATGAGCAGGACCAGCGAGAGCACGCCGGTGAGGATGAGGCTGAAGGCCGCTAGGTTGGCCATGAGGGCACGCGGTCCCAGCGCTCCCACGCCCGCGTATAGGTTGACTGCGGCGAAGAGGCGATAGAGCGTGCATTCGGTGGCGGCAGCCAGCAGCAGCAGCAGGGCGGGTGCGAACCAGTCGGCAGGCGTCGGTGCACCTGCGGGGCGAAATCCGGAAGGTCGGTTCATCGTCGTCGGGATTGCAAAAATAGGTGGAGGCGGCGCGCGTTGAGAAAAAACATCAGCGGCACCAGTATGTACACCAGGACAACCCACGGATTGTCGGTGGGGCGCTCGCGATCCATCAAAATCCACATGGGGCGCTGCCATCGTTTTTCGCGTTCAGCGGTTTGCGTTTCGAGCTGCGTCAGGATGTTTTCGGTTAAGAGGGCGTCGATGCGGGCTTTGATTTTGGGATGATCAGAGAGACGCCGCGGGTAAAACTCTTGGGATGCAAAGCGCCCCATCACGTGGCTCCAGTCGCGCAGTACTTGCTTCTTCCAAGCGGGGCTTGGTGGGGCTTTGACGGCGGACACCAGCGCGTTGAATTCGCTGTCCAGGGTGTATTCGGTGAGGACGTTCATTTCGCGCAGGCGTTTTTGGATGTCGCGTTGTTGCTGTAGGGCCTTTTGGGCTTCCTCCAGGCGTTGTGGCAGTGGCGTGACCGCGTCATTGTCGATTGGGTCTTCGGTCGCAGCGGCGTCATTGGCGCTTGCTGCTTCGCCAGAGGGAAGGGCGATGTCGGCTGCGTCGGTTGCGCCTTCAGGGGCGGCATCGGCGGGCGCGGCGTTGTCGAGGAAGCTTTCGATTTTGGTCAGGTGCACAAAGACACTGGAGAGGCGTTGGGATTCGGGGACTTCCGTGTAGATGTCGCGGCGCCCTGCCCATCGATCGAAGTCGGGGGCGGCAGCGGAGGCTAGGGCATCAATGCGATCGCTCAAGTCAGTCAATCGTTCGGAAAGTGCGTTCAGGGATTGGGCCCAGTTGTCTCGACGTGTATCGGGGGCGTTAGCGGGTTCGCTGGTCGCGGGGGCGGCGGATGCTTCGTTGGCTTGGCCGGATGCACCCGTAAATTGCGCATTGAGCGCGGTGAGGGCGTCCAGAATGACCGCACCATTGTCGGCGTGCGGATCGACGAGAGGCTGTGCCAGGGCCGCCTGTGGGGCGTCGGGGGACAGCACTTTTTGGCGCAGTTCCGTAGCCCACGAAGCGACGTGGCGCAGGGTGTCGCAGATCGCTTTTCGGTGTGTCAATTGGGCGACTTCTTTTTGCAGTGCGTCAATGGCATCATCGGCTTGTTGCTGCTGGATGCGCGCGTCATCCAATTCGGCCCTCGCCGCCTCGCCGAGGGACTGGACGCGTTCGGTCGACGCCGAGAGGCGCGCGCCCAATACCGCGATTTGTAGGGACAACGCCTGGGAGAGCAGCTCCTGAATTTGCGCGAATTCGCTTTCGGGAATGGCGAGGTGTTCGAGGCGTAAGATGACTTCCTCAAGGCGGGTGATGCGCCCTTCGGTTTGGACGGTCAGCAGCGCGTTTTGCAGGTTTTCGAGATTGGCCAATTCAGCGCGTTCGTAGCTGTTGGCGGCGGCGTGTTGTGCTTGTTTTTTGAGCGCGTCGATTTCGGCCGACACGGTGGCCAGATCGGTGTCGATGGCCTTGGCACACAACGCAACGGGAAAGTTTTCGACGCACGTGAAGGCATCGCGGCAACTCGCGTAGCTGTCGCGCCCCAAGCAGTATTGGCAGCGGCTGGCGTTGTGCATGGTGAGGCAGTCGTAAAAGGGCCAGAATTTGTCGTAAGCGTTGCCCATGTCTTCGCGGCGGCGCAAGCGGCCCTCGAAGTAGGAGGGGGCGGAGATGGTGGGTTCGGCGGCCGTGGCTGAGGGCTTTTCGATGCGCCACTGCACCAGGAGTTCCGGGCGTCCGGAGAGGGGGGCCATTTTGCGATAGATGTCGCGAGATACAAATTTTGCGCCATCGCTGAAGGTAAGGGTTCGGTTCATCAGGGGAATCCCCGTTAGGGACACCCAAGACTCGGGGTTGACGTTTTGCAAGTCGATGTCGGCGGATTCTCCCAGGGCCTCGGCGGACTGAAAACTGCGCAGGAAAAAGCGCAAATCCGGGAAAAAGAGCACGAGAATTACGATGGACAGCACCATGACCAGGACGGTGATGGCGGCCTGTTGCAAAGAGGGCGGCGGTGGCGCCAAGGCCAGGAGTTCTTCGTCGATGTCGTCGGTGTCAAAAGACGGGACATCCGGAGGGTTGGTTTTGGGATGCGCGCTGGTTTTCATGTCATTGGCATCTGGCATGTCGTTGGGTTGCCGGTTCGCCAGCCCCTGGCAGCGAACGATGGGGGTATAGCACTCTTCGGTTTTTTTGGCGCATCTTTTCGATGACGGCGTCGGGCATGCGGTGGTCGCGGCTTCGCGCCTTGTGTTTTGTGAGGTGTTCGCCTAAGACTTTCGCCATGAATATAGAAATTAAACAACTCGGCAAATGCCAAATACCTTCACCGCTAAAAATGTCGACCATCTACGGCGACAACCTCGCCAATTACACTTCTGATGCGGCGCGCGTGCGCTATCGCCTCATTGAAAATACCGATGCCCCCATCCCCGATCTGCGCTTCGAAATGGCGGGCCCACGTCAAACGCTCTACTGGGAACCCGCCAAAACCCGCGCCGCAATCGTCACGTGTGGCGGCTTGTGTCCGGGGCTAAACAACGTCATTCGCTCTGTGTTTTTGGAATTGTACCACCGCTATGGCGTCCGCGATGTGTGGGGACTGCGGTTTGGCTACGAGGGGCTGAACGCCGCATGTGGACACGAAGTCCTGCACCTAACCCACGAGATGGTCGACCGCATCCACGAGCATGGCGGGACGATTTTGGGCACATCCCGCGGCCCGCAATCCCCCGAAGTCATGGTCGACTTTTTGCAGCAAAATCAAATTCATCTTTTGTTTTGCGTGGGGGGAGATGGCACCTTGCGCGGCGCCAAAAGCATCGTCGACGAAGCCGAAAAGCGCGGGTTCCCCGTGTCGATTATCGGCGTGCCCAAAACCATCGACAACGACGTGATGTACGTGCAGCGCACCTTTGGCGTGATGACGGCCATTGAGCAGGCGCGCCGCGTGTTGGAGAGCGCCCACGTGGAGGCGCGTTCGGCTTACAACGGCATTGGACTGGTCAAGCTAATGGGACGCCATGCGGGGTTTGTCACGTGCGGCGCCACAATCTCCAGCGGAGAGGTCAACATCGCCCTCATCCCCGAGGTGCCCTTTGCCCTGGAGGGAAAAGACGGGTTGTTCGCCTACTTGCACCGCCGCCTCGAAAGACGCCAACACGCTGTGATCGCTGTTGCGGAGGGCGCCGGACAGTCTCTGATGCCCACACAAGAGGCCTACGATGCATCGGGAAATCGCAAGCTGGGCGATATTGGTCTGTTTCTGCGCGACCAAATCCGTAGCTATGCCCAACGGGAGGGCTTGCGCATTGATTTAAAGTACTTTGATCCGAGTTATTACATCCGCTCTGCGGTCACCACCGCCGATGACGCCATGCTGTGCGATCAATTGGCCCGCTCTGCCGTGCACGCGGCCATGGCGGGGCGCACCGACATGGTGGTGAGCATGTGGAACAGCGCTTACATGCACGTGCCCATCGACATGGCCATCAGCGCGTCCAAACAAGTCGAACTCGAAGGCCCGCTGTGGGCGGCCTGTCTGTCTGCCACGGGTCAACCCGAAGTTTTCAAATAACCCAGCCGCTGCAACATCACGACTACTTGAGTGGCGCTCGCCAAAACGTTGCTGTTTACACCTGTGCCACGCGGATGCGATCCCGGCCATCGCGCTTGGCGGCATAGAGGGCGTCGTCCGCTTGGGCGAGAAGTCCTTCGGCGCTGAGGCCGCGCAAGGTGCTGGTGTGAGCGAGTCCCATGCTGATGGTGACGCGGATGGCCAAGCCGCTGGGCAGATCGATGGGGACGTCGCGAATGGCGTGGTGAATCCGTTGGGCCAAGGGGAGCGACTGCGCAAAAGATGTGTGGGGGCAAATAATGAGGAACTCTTCGCCGCCCCAGCGCACCACGAGGTCGTGGGGGCGAAAGCTTTGGGTGAGTCGCCGCGCAATTTCGAGGAGGACGGCGTCCCCAGCAGGATGCCCGTGGGTGTCGTTGATGTTTTTAAAATGGTCGATGTCCGCCATGATGATGCTGAGGTCTTGGTTGCCCCGTTCCACGCGCGACATTTCTCGGCACAGCAGAGTGTGCCCGTGGCGCCGATTCAACAGGCCGGTCAAGGGATCGGTCTGGGCTTGGTGGCGCAAATCTTTGTTGGCCTTTCGCAGGCGCTCCTCTTGGTTTTTGAGTCCGGCGACCTCTTCGCGCAATGCGCTGTTGGAGGTGTGCAACTGCAAAAAAACGTTGATTTTGCTGCGCAACACTGCGGGATCGATGGGCTTGGTGATGTAGTCGATGGCGCCGAGTTCGTAGCCCTTGCGGATAAAATGCGCATCGGTATTGAGCGCGGTAATAAAAATAAACGGGATGTGTCGCGTGCGGTGTGAACTACGGATGAGCTTGGCCGTTTCGAAGCCGTTCATGTCCGGCATTTGCACATCGAGTAGCACCAGGTCGTAGTCTCGCTCCAAAATGCGCGCGAGGGCGGTGGGCCCAGAAGGGGCGGTTTGAAATTCGACGGGCATGGTTTCGAGGATGGCCCCCAGGGTGATCAGGTTGGCGGGTTGATCGTCGACGGCCAAAATGCGCGGCAGTTCGGGCGTGGAGGCGATGGCCTTGGGCGGACTTGTTATGGCAGCAGACTGAATCATTTTCGTTATCTATCTGTGGCACGCAACGCCAATGCAGTGTGCGCGATTGGTGCGTGCATTATAAATATAAGTTCAAAAATTCAGCAAAGGGGGATTTTTATCTTTTTATGCTGCGGAATAACAACTGGACTTGTGAGCGGAAATTGCGGACATACGCACCACGAATGCCTTTCCTCGTTCAGGAAAGCACTCCGCAGAGTCATTTTTTTGCCACGGATGCCATAGACAATGCCCAATCTCCGCAGTTTCCTCATGCTTTTTTATACCATTTTTTGCATGTTTTTGGCGCTGCTGAGCCTCGTGTTTGATCCGCGCGGGAGACTATATTTGCGCATTGCACGCAACATTTGGGCACCGGGACTGCTGCGCATTGTGGGCATTCAGTTGCAGGTGAAGGGCGGCGAAAACTTGGACTGGTCCCGCCCCTATGTCGTGATTTCCAACCACACCAGCCAATTGGACATTCCGGTTATTTTTGCAGCGCTGCCCATGCCGGTGCGTTTTCTGGCCAAAAAAAGCCTGTTTTACATTCCTTTTTTCGGTTGGTCGCTGTGGCTGGCGCAGTTTATTCCGGTGGACCGAAGCGGTGCCCGCAAGGCGCGTCTCTCCATCGAGCGCGCGGCGTCTCGCATTCAAAAGGGCCCATCACTTATGGTGTTCCCCGAAGGGACGCGCAGCTTGGATGGCCAACTCGCAGCCTTTAAGGCCGGTGCCTTTTTAATGGCCACCCGCGCGGGCGTTCCCCTGTTGCCCGTCGCCATTCGCGGCGCTTTCGAGCTTTTTCCACGTTCGACCCTGGCGGTGCGCAAGGGACGCATTGAGGTCATTATTGGGACGCCGCTGGAAACCCAACAAGGGCCCATGAGCGATAAAAACGAACTGCGCAGCGCCGCGCGCGAGCGCCTCTCCAGCATGTTGCACACCGGTATTTCAGTTTGAACCGCCGGTGCGTCGCCGCCGCCGCTCCCTGTATTATTGAAATATTTGAATAATGACAAAGACTTGAATTATACTTTCGGGTAAATTGCCCAAAAGCACTATGAAATCGAAACGACTTTTTACATTTTTTACGACCCCGGTGGCGCGTCGCATTGCCCATGGCATTGGCCGAGTGGCTGACCGCCCGATGCCTCGCATTTTGATGGAACCTGCGGTCCGGCTCTATGCCTTGGGGCTGGGCGTAGACCTGCGTGAGGCTCAGGTACCCGAGGCTGGTTTTTCCAGTTTTGGCGATTTTTTTGCACGCCCGTTAAAACCCGGCTCTCGCGAAATTTGCCAGGAGCCCGCGGCATTCATCAGCCCTTGTGACGCTGTTTTGGATGGGGTCTACCGATTTGACGGTACGCGCAGCGGTCACATACGCGTGAAAAACTTCGACTATAGCCTTGAGCAATTGACCGGCGATCCAGCGTCGGAGCGCTTTGCCTGCGGCGATGCCTTGGTTTTTTACTTGCACCCCCGCGATTACCACCGCGTGCATGCCCCGCTCAATGCGCGCCTGACAACCCTGCGCCACATTCCGGGGTTTCGCTATCCCGTGGCACCCTGGGCAGAGCGACGCGTGCCCGGTCTATACGAAAAGAACGAGCGTGTGGTGTTTCACTTCGAAGTGGGCACGCACCACATGTGTTTAATCATGGTGGCCGCTTTTGGCGTTGGAAACATCGATACCCCCTTCGGGTTGGCCACGAGCCACGACGTTATCTCATCGCAATCGTTCGATCCCGTAACGCCAATTGTTCGCGCGCAAGAACTCGGTGCATTTCGCTTGGGGTCTACGGTGGTATTGCTCGCGACGCCGGGGTTATTTGCAGACATCGTGCGCCACCCCGGTGATCGCGTTCTGATGGGGCAAAAAGTCGGTCGCATCTCTGCGGGCTCCGAGGAAAAAATATGAGTGATCCGGAAGAAAAAGACGACATTCTCGATCTCACTGCAGATATGAGCGCGACATCAGGTGAGTCTTCTGCATCAGCGGGGGCGGCGAGCGTGGTGATGGTGGCGCCGGTGCCCGTAGAAAATACACCTTCCACAGCCTCTGCAAACATTATGACGTCTGTGCAACATCGCGATGACACCGTGGCAACTGTGGCAGAGACAGAGGCCGCCACCTCCCCTGTGAATGCTGTGATGCCCGACGGCGATGCGGTCAGTGACGCGACCGAATCTGCCTCTGTAAATGCGGCAGAGATTCCCTTTGCGCGCATGAACCCCTTGCCGGCAACATCTGCATCGACGCCCGCAACATCTGCAGCGACAGATGACGACAATACAACCCTGGAAGATTTTCCCACTGCGCCCGCTGTGCCCGAGGCAAATGCCGCACCAAATGAGGCGACGAGTGATGCAGAAGAGCCACAGGCAGACGCATCCACTGACGAGGGCGCGGATATTGATGCCGACGATTTGTTTGAACTCGACGAGCAGTTGGTTGTGGAGTCCGGCGAGGTCCCGGTCTCGGTTGCGGATGAGCCCGTCGCGCATGCATTCGATTTTGGCACCCCGGAGATGGTGTTTGACGAGCTGCCTCCCGAGCCACCAACCACCGGGCCACCTGCCATTGAAACGCCAACCATTCACGAGGATGCGGCGCCAGCGTCTGCCGAAGAAAAGTACATCAGCTTCTTGCCAGCGCCAGACGTTGAACTGGAAGGCGAGAGCGAACTCGATGAAAGCGATTTAGAAGAAGAGGATGGCCACGACGAGGAGCCTGAGGTCGAGTTGGACATCGGAGACGCTGAGATGTTGGCGACTCCGGCTGTGCCGCCCGTGGGCCCCAAGGGCGCGCGTCCTTTCGATTCTTTTTTCAAAAATGACATCTCCGCTGCGGAACAGGCGGCATCCGGGGCCTTTACTTCGGGTGGCGCCGCGCGGCGTCGACGGGGTGCACCGCAAGATTGGTGGGCCTCGATTTTTGATGATGAGTACTTGATGTTGTTGCCGCCCCAGTCGGCGTATGAGCAACAAAAACAAATGGACTTCATCCAGAGCAGCTTGGGGCTTCCCCCCGGGACACTCCTGCTCGATATGGCCTGCGGCAACGGCAGCAATGCCATTGGGATGGCCAAGCGCAACTACCGCATGGTTGGGGTTGACCTATCGCTCTCCATGTTGGCGCGCGCTGGTGAGGCGGCACAGGAAGCCGGACAAAAGATCAACTTCATCCACGGTGACATGCGCGATTTGGGTTTCGACAAAACCTTCGATGGCATTATTTGCATGGACACCAGCTTCGGATTTTTTGATGAAGCCACCAATGTCAAGGTGCTCACCAGCGTTTACAAAGCGCTCAAGCCCGGCGGCGTTTTCTTGTTGGAGGTGGCCAACCGAGATTTTGTGGTCAAGCAGCAGCCCAACCTCCTCTGGTTCCAAATGGACAACATGGTCTGCATGGAAGAGACCGACTTCAACTACATCAACAGTCGTCTGTACATCACCCGTCAGCTCATCATCGGCGACAACGAAAAACAGAGCCGGCACGAGTTCTCTCTGCGCCTTTATTCGCTGCACGAAATCGGACAAATGATGCACGCCACCGGGTTTGCCGTTATCAAGGTCTCGGGTCATCGGGCCACGCCCGGCGCTTTTTTTGGCCCCGAGTCCTCCAAGCTGATCATCGTGGCCGAACGCCGTCGCGACTAAACGCATTGCGCCCGTTCGCCGCCGCATTTCTATTATCGCTTTGTTGTGTGCTGTGTTGCCTGCCGACGACTGCGCATGCCGGTCGCGTTACAGGTGGGTGGCATTTTCGCTCGGGCGTTAACTGGGGAGTCGGTGCGGCGTGGATGCGGGGAGGGGAGCTTGGAGATGCCGCAGCCGTGAGCCTAGACGTAACGGGTTTCATTCCCATTCGCCGGCCGCTCGCCTATTGGTTTTCAGGGAGTGGACGCCTGGTGACCGGGGCTGAAGAAGTCGCGGGCATCCCGTGCATTGAAACTGGGGTGACGCTGCTTTTTGTGACCCTGGGCGGCGGCGTGGGTGTGGGGGTGGGCCCCGGTGTTCCGCTTTGGAGCGCGCACGCAATCGTTGCCACGCCCATTCCGTTATGGGTGCCTTACCGAGGACACTTGCTGTATATCGCGCCCTACTGGCGCCCTGCCTTTGACATCACGGGCTCTGGGATGCCACCCCTGCACGAGCTCGGCATTTACATCAAATGGCTCTTCGCATTTTTGTCCAACCCACGTTGAGGTTTTGCGCTGTTTGCGACGCTGCAATTTGCGACTCGGCGAATTTGACACCCGCCTTTTGTTGCGACTAACCTGCCCCTATGAAATCCACCTCGCCTTTTGGCCTGCGTTTGCGCATTGCCCTGTTCACCGGCATGGTGCTGTTTGCGGTCATCGCCCTAACCGATGTGACCCTGGCCACTCTTTTGCAAACCCACGCTCACACCATCGGTGATGAGGCGGAGGCATCCTGCGACGTCGACACGCACCAAGCCCTCGACACCTTTGCCAAGCGCTTGCGCAAACCCGTGTTTGTGTACTTGTGTACGGGAGCTGCGCTCTCGTTACTTTTGATATGGCTGGTCGTCCATTATGTCGTGGTTCGCCCCCTGTCTCAAATCACGCGCGCGGTAGAGCGGGTGACGGATGGCGACCAAAACGTGCATGTCCCCATTCAAGGCGCGGGCGAGTTGGTAAGCCTCTCCCTTCGCTTCAATCAAATGACGCGCACCATCGCCGCGCAGCGCGCCGAGTTGCTCGCCCAAATCGACAAAATTGAAACAGCCAACCGAGAGCGACTCGCGGCCCAAGACCGACTGGTTGGCGCCTCTCGACTGGCTTCTCTGGGGACATTGGCGGCGGGTGTGGCCCATGAAATTGGCAACCCGGTGGCGGGGGTTCTCGGTCTTCTCGAGGCTCTGGAATCCGAAGAAGAGCCCGCACGCGTCGCTCATTATCACGCCTTGATCCGCAAGGAAACCGAACGGGTCGATCGCACCATTTCGGAGCTCTTGAATTATGCCCGCCCAGAGAGAAATCTCGATGCGCCGGCCGAGGGGACGACGCTGACCGACGCTGCGGACAATGTCTTGCAGTTGCTAAAAGCGCAGTCGCGTTTTGACGGCGTTGTGTTTTCGATTTCCATTGCGGCATCTCTGCCGCCCGTTCGCATGTGCACTGAAGATTTTACGCAGCTCTTGGTCAACCTTTTGCTCAATGCCGCTGAGGCGATGGAAGGCCGTGGACACATAGAGGTGGCGGCACAGCGTGATGCAGATACACCGCAGCAAATTGTGCTCTCCGTGGCGGACGACGGGCCGGGGATTCCCGCCGAAGATCAACCCCATGTTTTTGATCCCTTTTTCAGCCGTCGCCGTTCATCCGGAGGTACGGGGTTGGGGCTCGCCATTTGCCACCGGATTTGTGAACGCAACGGCGGGCGCATTCAATTGGATGAAACGCATGCACCAGGTGCGCGCTTTGTCGTCTTGTTGCCGGTGGTGTCTCGCGAAGGGGCTAACGCGTAAGCGCATCGGGATTGGCGAGGCGATTCGCCCAGTCTTCGAAATGCTTTTTTTCGTTTTGAAAATGCGTGTCGATGGCAGCAAAGCGCATGCCGATCTCCTCAATTTGCGCGTGTGTTAATCGGTGAAATATCCAGGGAAAGAGCTGGGCGTGTTCGGTTTGAATGTGCTGCGTGAGCATGTTGCGATAGGAGCGCAAGCACATCGCGACCGTTTGGTGATCGCCGACAATGAGGGCTTCTGTGGCGGTGTGTATCCATTTGCGCCCCAGTACGTGGTCGGCTTGCATGGCTGTGATAATGGACTCTCGGGAGTCGAAATAGGAGAAGAGCACTTCTTCTTCTTTGGCGTGATGAAAGCGGTCGGTGTAGTGCTGGCTAAAGTCGAGGTAAGCCCGAATGATTGGCACATGGTGTTGGGCGTTTGTTGCGAAGTCTTCGATGGGTGCATCGAGGTAGTGCAGCACCCGGAGGATGAGCTGGTGCTCCGCTTGCAGGGCTTGCAGAGGGACGGGTAGGGGAGACGCTGTTGTGGGCCCTTTGAAGGTGTCGCTAGATTTCGTCATGTCGATTTGTGGTGCATGGGGTTGTTTGGGGGTTGAGTTGGTTCCGGGACACCCTTTCACGATAAGCACTTGTATGGCCGATGGCAATTCCGCAAACGGTTTAACTGCTTGATATGATGAAAGGTAGAAATTATAGATAGCCACGCGCGCCGCGTTTCCACTTCAGCAGGAGCACCAGTCGTATGAGCGTTTTTACTTCTATGTCATTGCCCAAAACATTTGAACCGGAGGTTTTTGAAGCAGCGGTATATGCGTTTTGGGAAGCGGGTGGTTTTTTTCACGCCGAGGATACATCGTCCCGTCCGCCGTATTGCATCGTGATTCCCCCTCCCAATATCACGGGGGCGTTGCACATGGGGCACGCGCTGACATTTACCATTCAGGACATGTTGATTCGCTGGCGCCGCATGCAGGGTTACAACGCGCTGTGGTTGCCGGGAACCGATCACGCGGGCATCGCGACGCAAACCGTTGTGGAACGCCAGTTGCGCAGCGAAGGCACCGATCGCCACGCGCTTGGCCGCGAAAAGTTTTTGGAACGCGTGTGGGCCTGGAAGGCGCAGTACGGCAGCCGCATCACCGAACAATTGCGCCTCATGGGCGGTTCACTCGATTGGCATCGCGAGCGCTTCACGATGGACGAGGGGCTTTCTCGGGCGGTGCGACACGCTTTTGTAACGCTGTACCAATCGGGCGAGTTGTCGCGAGACCGCCGCTTGATCAACTGGTGTCCGCAGTGCTTGACCGCATTGTCCGATGTTGAAGTGGATCGCGATGCCCCCGAAGAGGCGGAGATGTGGTCGTTTGCATATGAAATCGAAGGGGACGGCGAAATTGTCGTGGCCACCACGCGCCCCGAAACCATGCTCGGCGATACGGCCGTTGTGGTGCACCCCGAAGACGGGCGCTACCGAGAGCTCATTGGTCGGCATGTTCGTCATCCCTTTCAGGCGCGCACCTTTCCCATCGTGGCGGACGCCATTCTCGCCAATCCCGAACTCGGCACGGGCGCAGTCAAGGTGACACCGGCACACGACCCCAACGACTTCGAATGCGGCAAGCGCAACAACCTCGAATTCATCGATATCTTTAATGATGATGCCACCATCAATGAAAACGGCGCGCCATTTGCTGGTCTCGATCGCTATGCGGCCCGCGCAGCGGTCAAACAGGCCATCGCCGACAAAGGTCTGGAGCGCGGCACCCGTGCGCACGAATATGCCCCCGGTCGCTGTCAGCGCTGTCGCACTGTGGTGGAGCCACGCCTATCGCTGCAGTGGTTTGTCGACACGCGCAAAATGGCCGACGCTGCGATGGAAGCCGTTCGCTCTGGCCGTACGCAGTTCGTTCCCGAGCACCAGGCCCATCGTTATTTCGACTGGCTGGAGCCCGGGCTGCCCTGGTGTATTTCGCGCCAACTCTGGTGGGGACATCGCATCCCTGCTTGGTATTGTGCGGCATGCGACTTTGTCACCGTTGGCGAGAGCGATCCCGAGCGCTGTGGCGGTTGTGGTTCCGTTGACATCCGCCAAGACGAAGACGTGCTCGACACCTGGTTCTCGTCGGCGCTGTGGCCTTTTTCCACGTTGGGATGGCCCGAGGAAACCCCCGCGCTAAAAACGTTTTACCCAACGTCGGTGTTGGAAACTGGCTACGACATCATCACCTTTTGGGTGTCGCGCATGATGATGATGGGCCTTCGTTTTATGGGCGACATTCCGTTTCACAAAGTGCTGTTGCACCCCATGGTCCGCGATCAAGATGGGCAAAAGATGTCCAAATCCAAGGGCAACGTCATCGATCCCATCGACGTAATGGAAGGCATTTCTCTTGAGGACATGTTGGCCAAGACGCGGTCGTTGACCTTGCCCGATCCAGAAATCGAAAACGCCGTGGCCTATCAACGCCAACACTTTCCCAACGGTTTTGCACAATCGGGCACCGACGCACTGCGCTACACCCTGGCGGCCTATACGGGGCAAGACCAAGATATCCGCTTTTCAGTGGAGCGCGTCGAAAGCAACCGAAAGTTTTGCAACAAAATTTGGCAGGCGACGCTGGGGTTTGCCATGCCCAACCTCGAAGGCATGGTGCCGGTGACGGGCGTCCCCGAGCCGGGTACATTGGCGGATCGCTGGATACTGTCGCGCCTCGCACAAGTCGCCGACGAAGTGAACCAAGGGCTTGAGTCGTTTCGCGTGGGCGATGTCGTAAACCTGCTGTACCAGTTTTTTTGGAATGAGCTTTGCAGTTGGTACATCGAATTGCAAAAGACAGTTTTTTTTGGCGACGACGAAACCCTGAAGCAGCAAGGCCGCAATGTGTTGCGCCACACGCTCGATGTCTCACTGCGCATGTTGCATCCCCTCATGCCCTTTATCACCGAAGTCCTGTGGCAAAAGCTCCCCAAGCCCGAAGGTGCGCCGCAAAGCATTATGACGGCGCCGTTTCCCACGCCCCAAGATGGCCTGGTCGACGAGGTGGCCTTGCGAGACGCCAATGCGCTGATGGCGATTGTCACGGCAGTGCGCAATATTCGCGCAGAGTACAATGTGCCCCCGGCCAAAGAGATTGCGATTATTCTGCGCACCGATAGCGACGCGTTGGGTACATTGCTTGCCAATAGCCGCGCCTTGCTGCGGTCATTGGCCAAAATTGATTCGGTCGATATTCTCGCCAGCGATGCGGAGATGCCACCGGCCTGCGCCACGGCCATGGCAGCAGGGGCGGAGGTGTTGATTCCGCTGCGCGACATCGTGGATGCGGCGGCCGAACGCGCGCGTTTGACACGCGAACGCGACAAGGTGTGCAAAGAAATCGCCCAGTGCGAAAAAAAGCTGTCCAACGAGCGTTTCATCGCGCAGGCCCCGCCAAATATTGTGCAAAAAGAACAACAGCGCTTGGCGGATGCGCAGGCGCAATTGGCGCGCATGGATGCAGCCCTCGCGCGTCTTGAGAGCATTTAACGTCAACTCGTCAGAAAGGGGCCTTCGCATGCAGGCGCGAAAAAAAGTAACCGTTCCAACGCTGGTGGCCATGAAAGCCAAACAGCGGCGCATCGTGACCGTTACCGCCTATGACGCAACCTTTGCGCGATTGGCCGATGCCGCTGGCGTCGACATACTCCTGGTCGGCGATTCCTTGGGCATGGTGGTGCAAGGACACAATTCTACCATCCCGGTCACAATCGACGACATGGTGTACCACACGCGCGCTGTCGCCCGCGGTACGCAAGCGGCGCACCTATGCGCAGATTTGCCCTTCTTGTCGGCGTCGATTTCTCCGGAGAAGGCGCTGATGGCCGCCGGACGCTTGGTGCAAGAAGGGCACGCCGAATCGGTAAAAATCGAAGGCGGCGAAGATGTGGCTCCGGCGATCGAGCGCATTGTGCGGGCGGGCATTCCGGTGATGGGACACATCGGGCTCATGCCCCAATCAGTGCACGCGATGGGGGGCTTTCGCACGCAGGGAAAAACCGAGGCCGCACAACAGCGCATCATGGCGGATGCCAAAGCCGTGGTAGCTGCGGGTGCGTTTGCGCTGGTGCTGGAGGGTATTCCCGCCGATTTGGCAGCGCAAATTTCGGCTGAGGTGTCGGTGCCCACCATCGGCATTGCCGCGGGGCCGCATTGCGACGGACAGGTACTCGTCATTTACGACCTGTTGGGCATGAACCCCGACTTTAATCCTAGCTTTTTGAAAAAATATGCCGACTTGGCGGGCGTCATTACCGGTGCGGTGCGCACGTATGGCGACGAGGTCCGCGCTGGCGATTATCCGCCGCCCCCTGTCGCCTCACCCAAATAATGTTTTCTGTGCAGTCGATGTGGCACTGCGATCCACAATACGCGTTGCGTCGCATGGGGACCCCCATTATAAAACACGGCGCGGTAGCACTGCATTGATACGGCACTTCATTTGATCGCAGGTTGCGAGGGTTTCATGCCAAAAAATTGTTACGACATATTGCTAGAGCGGGGATTTGTGCGCCAATGCACCGACGAGTCTGCCGTTCGAAATTTATTTCAATCGGGACCTGTCACGGCGTATATCGGCTTCGATCCCACGGCCCAAAGCCTGCATGCCGGTTCGCTGGTGCCCATCATGGGGTTGATGCACCTTGAGCGCGCGGGACATCGTCCCATGGCCTTGGTGGGAGGGGGCACCGGACTTATCGGCGATCCGTCCGGAAAAACCGAACAGCGTCAGCTACTCTCCAGCGAGCTGGTCCATGAAAACTTCCGTGGTGTGGCCGCGCAATTGGGGCGATTTTTAGATTTCGATGGCGGGCGCTCTCAAATTGTCAACAACGCCGAATGGTTGGAACCGCTGAATTACGTCTCGTTCTTGCGCGAGATCGGGCGCCACTTTTCGGTCAATCGCATGTTGTCTTTTGAATCTTACAAGCAGCGTCTCGAAAAAGGATTGTCCTTCCTCGAATTCAATTACCAGTTGCTCCAGGCATACGACTATCTCGTTTTATACAAGCGTTATGGCTGTCGTTTGCAGATGGGAGGCGATGATCAGTGGGGCAACATCGTTGCCGGAGTGGATTTGGTGCGCCGTGTGGAAGGAGCAGAAGTGTTTGGTTTGACATTTCCGCTGTTGACCAAGGCCACCGGTGAAAAAATGGGCAAGACTGCTGCTGGAGCGGTTTGGCTGGAGCCGTCGCTCCTCTCTCCCTACGATTACTATCAGTATTGGCTCAACACGGATGATCGAGATGTGGCGCGTTTCCTAAAAATGTTCACCTTTCTCGAGCTGGCAGAAGTCGAACGCCTTTCTGGTTTGCAAGGCGCTGATCTGCGCGATGCCAAAGCCATCCTCGCTTGGGAAGCCACAAAAATTTGCCACGGCGAACCGGCGGCCAACCAGGCCAGGGACGGCGCCTTGGCTGCCTTTGGCAAGGGTGGCTCCGTTGAAAACATGCCGACCACAGAAATACCGGCGTCACTGTTGGGCGATGGGGTTCGCGCCACTGAAATGTTTGTCAAAGTGGGTCTTTGTAAATCCAACGGCGAAGCTGTGAAGCTCTTTCGCAGTGGTGGTGGTTGGGTGGGTACCCGGGTTTTGGCATCCCATTTGGACGAAATCCAACCATCGGATTTTGACAACGGCGAGGTGGTGCTTCGCGCTGGAAAAAAACGCCGCCATCGCCTTTTGCTAACAAAATGAACGCTGGGTTTTGTTGTAACTAGCTGAAATTAAATCTCTTTTTGCTCTTGCTGCAACGCCTTCAAAAACAGCAATAACTGCTTGACAGAATACCCACACGCCTCTATACATTCCGCTCTCACGGGCAGGCGTGTATGTTCCGTTCCGAACAACGCCGCATTTTGGTGCGTAAATGCCCGTTGTTCATTGATAAAAACAGGTCGCAAACGTCACTGTTCGCAGTCATTGCTGGCATAGCTCAATTGGTAGAGCACTTGATTTGTAATCAGGTGGTTGCGGGTTCGAGTCCCATTGCCAGCTTTGTAAGAGAAAACATCTGGCGGGATACCCGAGAGGCCAAAGGGAGCAGACTGTAAATCTGCCGGGCTACGCCCTACGAAGGTTCGAATCCTCCTCCCGCCACAAGTTAATGATATAAACCCACAGTCGCGCTGCTGAACATGCGGGAATAGCTCAATTGGCAGAGCATTAGCCTTCCAAGCTAAGGGTCGCGGGTTCGACTCCCGTTTCCCGCTCTTTTTTTGAACGTTTGAAGTCAATTTGCCCACATAGCTCAGGCGGTAGAGCACCTCCTTGGTAAGGAGGAGGTCATCGGTTCAAGTCCGATTGTGGGCTCTGAAGTGAAATTTTAAGTCAACAATTTTTAAGGAGTCTGTCATGGCCAAAGAAAAATTTGTAAGAAACAAACCGCACTGCAACATCGGTACGATCGGTCATATTGACCACGGAAAGACGACGTTGACCGCTGCGATTACGCGTGTTCTTGCCGAAAAC
>JAAYKL010000019.1 GCA_012522445.1 Myxococcales bacterium
GGGAAAGCCCGTGATGGCTTGGGTAATTTGGTAGCGTTCGCCGTTGAACTTAATGTGCAGCAGCACGGCGTTCCACTCGGTTTCGTCGTCGTAGTCTTGGGCCAGCACGTGCAGTTCCGATCCATGAACCGCCGCGATAATCTCCGGTGTCTTGCCATAGCGCGGGGCCCACTCGTCGACGGCCGTAAGGTCTTCTTGGTTGGCATCGAAGGGCTGCAGCAGGGGGGCCAAGGCGATGTCCGGATCGCCCTCATCTACGCTGCCAGTGTCGATGACCACGGGGTCGGTGTCGACGGGCGTGGTGCCCGTGTCAGGGTCGCTGGTGTCGACAGTGTCAGAATCGCTGATGTCCCCGGTGTCAAAAGGCGTGCTCCCGGTGTCAAAAGGCGTGCTCCCGGTGTCAGTAGGCGTGCTCCCGGTGTCAAAAGGCGTGCTCCCGGTGTCAAAAGGTGTGCTCCCGGTGTCAAAAGGCGTGCTCCCGGTGTCAGTAGGCGTGTCCCCGGTGTCGGGGCCGAAGTTATTCCCGTGGCCGCTGCCCCCTTCGTCGCAACCCGCCATGGCGAGGGAAAGCAGAACGAAAATAGAGATGCCCCATGCCCATAAAATGCGTGCCTGTTTCATGAAAATACCTCTCGTCTTGTTTGGCCCACTATAACAAAAAATCAGTCTGAATGCCTACCGAAGCAGCTAACAAGGCGTTATATCACAGCCATCACGGCATTTTTCAATTCTCAAGATTCCTGCTTGACAAACTTGACTACTCGTTTTAGTTTTCCCGAAGTCACCCACAGGGGAGGTGCCGCAACAAGGCGAAACAGCGCCGCGGCGTAACCGAGATGAAACTGACCACCAAGGGCCGATACGGACTGCGTCTCATGCTGGAGTTGGCGCGCCACTACGGACAAGGGCCGGTGCTGGTCGACCGCATCGCGCAAAACCAAGCCCTCTCCCCCCACTACGTCCACGTGCTCGTCACCCCGCTCAAAACCGCCGGCCTGGTGCGATCCCTCCGCGGTCCCAACGGCGGCTACGAGCTCGCCAAGCCCCCAGCCGAGATCACCGCCTTCGACATCATCCAAGCCCTGGAGGGCGATATCTCCTTGGTGCAGTGCACCGACGACCACGCCCTGTGCCAGCGCGCGGGCCACTGCGTCTCGCAATCCCTTTGGGCCAAAATCGACGCCGCCGTCGAGGAGATTTTGCAAACCCGCACCCTCGATACACTGCTGCACGAACAACTGCAGCACGAACAGGAACATCCGTTGATGTTTCACATTTAACGAAAGCGAAACGACATGACCGGCATTTACCTCAACAACGCCCTAAGCATCGGCAACACGCCCCTGGTGCGCATCAACCGCATCACCCAGGGTGCCCACGCCACCGTGGTCGCCAAAATCGAAGGCCGCAACCCGGCCCACTCGGTCAAGTGCCGCATCGGCTCCGCCATGATCGAAGCGGCCGAGTCGCGCGGTATCCTGTCGTACGGCTCGCGCGACGTCACCGTGGTGGAGCCCACCTCCGGCAACACGGGCATCGCCCTGGCCTTTGTCTGCGCGGCGCGGGGCTACCCGCTCATCCTCACCATGCCCGACACCATGTCGCTGGAGCGGCGCAAAATGCTGGCGGCCTTTGGGGCCAAGCTCGTCCTCACCGAGGGGGCCAAGGGCATGAAGGGCGCCATCGCCAAGGCCGAAGAAATCGTCGCCACCAATCCCGCCGGGCACTTTATGCCGCAACAGTTTACCAACCCGGCCAATCCCGACATCCACGCGCGCACCACCGGCCCCGAAATCTGGCGCGACACCGACGGCCAGGTCGACATCTTCATCGCGGGGGTGGGCACCGGGGGCACCGTGACCGGGGTGAGCCGCTACCTCAAACAAACGCAGCGCAAAGACATCCAAACCATCGCGGTGGAGCCCGCAGATTCACCGGTCTTGACCCAACTGCGCCGGGGCGAGGCGCTGGTGCCGGGCCCCCACAAAATTCAAGGCATCGGCGCGGGCTTCAAACCGGACAACCTCGACCTCGACCTGGTCGACGAAATCTACACCGTCACCAACGAGGACGCCTTTGCCTACGCGCGACGCCTCCACGTGGAAGAGGGCATCACCGCGGGGATCTCCAGTGGCGCCACCATGGCCGCCGCCGACCGCGCCGCCCGGCTCCCACAAAACAAAGGCAAACTCATTGTCGTAACCCTGGCCGACTCGGGCGAGCGCTACTTGAGCACCGCCCTCTTCGAAGAAAGCAGATGAGGCAAAACGCCATGACACAACCCAAGTATCATTTGGAAACCATCGCCCTGCACGGCGGGCAAGTCCCCGACCCCACCACCTGCGCCCTCGCGGTGCCCATCTACCGCACGTCTTCGTTTGTCTTTAAGAGCACCGAACACGCGGCGAATCTCTTTGCCCTCAAAGAGCTGGGCAACATCTACACGCGCCTGACCAACCCCACCACCGACGTGCTCGAACAGCGCGTGGCCCAGCTCGAAGGCGGGGCTGCCTCCGTGGCCGTGGCATCGGGAACCGCCGCCATCTTCTACGCCGTCGTCACCCTGGCCAGCGCCGGGGACGAAATCGTCTCGGCGAGCAACCTCTACGGCGGCACCTACACCCAGTTCGACAGCATCTTGCCGCAGTTCGGCATCACCACGCGCTTCGCCGACGCCAACAAGCCCGAGACCTTCGAGGCCGCCATCAGCGACAAGACCCGCGCCATCTTCATCGAGGCCATGGGCAATCCCGTGCTCGACGTCACCGACATCCGCGCCATCGCCGACATCGCCCACCGGCACGCCCTGCCCCTGATCGTCGACGCCACCTTTGTCACGCCCTGCCTGCTGCGCCCCATCGAACTGGGCGCCGACATCGTCGTCCACTCGCTCACCAAGTGGATCGGCGGCCACGGCACCGCCATCGGCGGCATCATCGTCGACGCCGGCACCTTCGACTGGAAGGCCGCGGGACACCCGCTCTTCAACGAGCCCGACCCCAACTACCACGGGCTGCGCTGGGCCCACGACCTCCCCGAAGCCCTGGCCCCCATCGCCTTTGCCCTGCGCGTGCGCACCGTGCCCCTGCGAAACCTAGGCGCCGCCATTTCCCCCGACAACTCCTGGCAATTCTTACAGGGCCTCGAGACCCTGCCCCTGCGCATGGCGCGCCACAGCGAAAACGCCCTGGCGGTGGCCCAACACCTCGCGGCGCATCCCAAGGTCGACTGGGTGCGCTACCCCGGATTGCCCGGCGATCCCACCCACGAGGTGGCGCGGCGCCAATTGCCCCACGGCTTCGGCGGCATGGTGGTCTTTGGTCCCAAGGGCGGCTACGACGCAGCGGTGACCATCATCGACAACATCAAGCTCTTCTCGCACCTCGCCAATGTGGGGGACGCCAAGAGCCTCGTCCTGCACCCGGCCAGCACCTCGCACTCGCAATTGACGCCCGAGCAGCAGTGCGCCAGCGGCCTGCGCCCGGAGCTCATCCGCCTCTCCATCGGCTTGGAGCACCCAGACGACATCATCGCCGCCCTCGACGAGGCCCTGCAGCGCATTTAACCCCGCCCCATCCCCGCGGATTGTCTCTAATAACGCTCAAAATGCTTGTATTGGCGGCGGCGACTACCAGAGTTCACAACGCAGCGATGCGCTCGTAGCCACTTCCAGGTCTTTGGCCAAGAAGCGCCCTTCGAAATGGTATGTTCCATTTTGTCCCAATACCAATCGTGCATTGGGTGCAAGAAACACCCCGTAAAACAAGCTTTCTACGAATACGGCATTGGAACCCTGGTAGGCAATTTGAACGGGCACGATCATTCCACTTGTATCGGTGAATCTCGCGCGCAGAGCTAGGTGGTTCGCGATAAAAATGTTTGTTTGCAGCGCTTCTGTGGGCACGATGACCTGGGCGTTGGTATTGATGGTCAATGCACGAAAAAAGAATGTGCCTTCTGAGAGGATCAGCGTTGCTCCGGAGTTAACAGTTATGTCTCCATAAATTCCCGGAGCAAGCGACAACGCGCTGCCAGAATTGACAGTGCGGTGATCGAAGCTGGTGGGAATCGCAATCGCAGCGAGATCATCATCGCCAATAGGACCGAATTCAGGATTTGAAAAGGGCACCATGTTGCCTTGGACCACCACCTGATTTTGGGTGTCTATTCGGCCACCGGCCAGGATGTCTCCCGCAATGGCAGCCCGCTCCCGCAAAAAAGCGTTTCCAGCGGTGAAAACGCTTTGAGATTGTGCATCAGCGCCTAACTCAAACACCCCAGAACCCGAGTTGAAAACAGGTGATAGCACCGCCCCCCTATCTCGAATGACAACGCTGTTGGTGGCGCGCAGCGCGGAACGAATATGCACATCCTGGTAAGAGTGGCTGGTATTGCCATGGTTGTCTGTTGCCGACCATTGGATGACGTAACTACCCGGCAGCAGTGTGGCGCTGTGGCCGAATAACAAAATGCCATCGATAGATTGGTTGTTTTTGGCGACGACCTTGCCTTCCACAATTACGTTTGACGTACAGAGGTCTGTCGCTTCGGGAGGGGTAAACAGCACTGTCGCAGCGGCATCACAGGTGTACACAGTCCGGGGCGCCAGATGTTCAATGTCAGGCGGGGTCGTGTCCACAACCGTTACCGCAATTGGCAATGAATGACTGAGATCGGTGCCATCTGTGACCGTCAGTTGCACGGAAGAGGACTGGATGGGGAATAGCCCCGTGGTTTGTGCCGCATTTTCGTTAGCGAGAACAGTCGCGGTCGTCGACCAGTTGTAAAATATCCTATCTCCATCGGGATCATATGACTGTCCCGCATTCAGAAGCACCAACGCTCCTTGTGGGGATGTGCACTCAGCGACAACATCTTCGGCTACGGCTATCGGCGCTCGGCCATTGATGGTGGTTTGTGATATCGCATCCTGATTGTGAAACAGGCGCATGACAAACGGCGCATCGTCGGGGTAGTCGCCAATCGGAATTCTCAGCCACAGGAATATGTCTGACGGCACTTCACCGGGTGCATCCTGGAATGCCATTGGGTGTATCCCAGTTTCGCCCAATAGTTCTCCAGTGGATGTCAATAGCTTTAGCGTATACTCACCGGGCGCTATGAGGCCTAGGTCACCGCGACTGCTCGGAAGCACATCACTTTTCAAAATTTTAATGAAAGGTGCCGCATCCTCGCCACCACCCCCATCTGATTCGGGGGAAGGCTGCAGTAGATTTTGGAGAAGCGCAAGCGTAGAAAGCCTTCGAACACTGCCTGCAGGTGAGTCTTCCGGCCAATTGTTCCAGCACATCATGTATTGCTCTTTTATGTGATTCCAGCACTGACGACAAAAAGCCCTGGGACCAGGCGCATCCATGAATGACATGATGCACCGCCCATTGCTGGTCGGATCGTAGGTGGGATCCGGATCGCCTTCTCGGTAGGTGGTTGGCGGTAAGTCGAGGGCTTTATTGCCCAGACAGCAACGGTTATAGCTACCGGCACATGGGGTGTCGTCGGTACCATACTTGTGCTCTGGATTGCGAAAGTCAATATGGCAACAAGACCCATCCGTGTCTGTGGGATCACATCCGTCCGCAGCATCCAAATAATTCAACGTGTTTTTATCGACAGCATTGGCACACATATTGCTGTTTCCGCCTGCCGCGACATCGCAGTATTCATCCCTTAAATTAAAGGTGTGCCCTAGCTCGTGAGCCGAAATCATGTATGAATTGTCATCCCCGGACGGATTGTGGTTGAATCCCTCTATATATAAAAGGGGGGAACCATAGCCGGAAGCAGCTCCCTTGCCGGAACCAGCGTAGTCCTTGTCAGTGAGGACCATTACAATATCAAATTCTTCCAATTCTTTATATTGATTGCTATCTAATATCTCCTGTAGAAAAAGTGAGTATTTAGGCCTGTGCGCATAGTAATCTGCATCTTGGCAATCTCCATCGCACGTCACTTGGCAGTCGAGGTTTAAATCCTCAATGTCGGCATACTCGAACCACCATTTCCGGATGTCCGGCGGTGGATGATTTTCGGCTTCGGCGCATTGATTGACGCCATATGCGTCGACGAGGAAATCAATTTGCTCCTGAGCGCGAAACAAAAAATCTTCCTGCGTGCCGCCCCAACACCAGGGAACAAGCAGCACGCGCAACAAACACGCGCCATCTTCATTGTCAATCAGCCCATCACCGTCATTATCCAACCCATTGCACACGCTGAACGGAGGGGGTTGCCCCGGTTGACATTGCGGCCGCATTCTTCCGTTGCGGGACAATGCGACCGATGTGGCGTAATTGCTCGGCCCCCATTGGTTGCCTCCTTTGAACAACGAGCCATTTGTACGGCTGAAGAACTGATTGCGTCCGGGCATTAGGCTGAGTTTCCAGACCTGAAATCGCTCATTCACATTGCTATCACGCGCGATGGCCAGTTCCATTTTCCCATCGCCGTCCATATCGCCGAAAGCAACATCTGTGGCATAATTGGTGTCGCCCCAATCCCCACCAGTGGTCCAAGCTTGGTTGGCGTTACCCACGTCGTCCCAGCGGTAAACCGATACGCGCTGATTGGAAGCCGACTTGCGTGCGATGGCCAGTTCGTCCCGGCCGTCCCCATCGATATCGCCCCAGGCCACCGCTGTGGCATAGCTGCTGTCGCCCCAGATAGCACCAGTGACCCATATCTGCTGGGCGTTGCCCCCGTCGTCCCAGCGGTAAACCGATACGCGCTGATAATTCTTGGGGGCATCTCTCGCGATGGCCAGCTCCATCTTGCCGTCGCCGTCCATATCGCCGAAAGCAACATCTGTGGCATATTGGGAACTGCTCCAATCTCCCCCAGTGGTCCATATCTCCTGAGCGTCACCTCCGTCGTCCCATCGATAAACCGATACGCGCTGACCTGAGGTCGACTTTCGCGCGATGGCCAGTTCCTCCCGGCTGTCCCCATCGATATCGCCCCAGGCCACCGCCGTGGCATAAAAACTGGTATCCCAATCAGTGCCAGTCGAAAAGAGCACGGTTCCCCAATAGGTGTCCGTTGCGCTATCGAAATCAAAGCGATAGACGGAAACTCTCTCCTCAGCACCCGAGTTTATCGCGATGGCCAGCTCCATTTTCCCATCGCCGTCCACATCGCCAAAAGCGACATCTGTGGCATATTCGGCATCACTCCACTCTTCCCCGGTGGTCCATATTTCCTGCGCATTGCCATTGTTGTCCCACCGGTAAAGCAAGACGCGGTGTCCATAGGAGGTCTTGCGCGCGATGGCCAGTTCGTCCCGGCCGTCCCCATCGACATCGCCCCAGGCCACCGCTGTAACGTATATGCTCGAATGCCAGTCATCGCCAAACACCGTGTTTTCGGTGTAATGTAAAAAGCTGTCGTTCCAAACCACTGCGCGCTGGTTCTCGGGGCTCTTGCGCCCCACAGCGAGTTCGTCAGCGCAGTTTCCGTTGATGTCGGACTTGGATGTCCCCGCAACGAGCGACACCGCAATCGCGATCGAAATGGACAAAAAACGAGCTGACAAGCAGTGGAATCGGCTGCTGTTGGTATTTAGAGAACACATATGGATTCTCCTTTGGAGTTGGGTTCGCAACGCATCGACATGTTCGGACAA
>JAAYKL010000134.1 GCA_012522445.1 Myxococcales bacterium
GATGTGGCGCCCGAAAAAAACCTGTACACCGACCTCGACTTGGACAGCCTCGACGCCATCGACATGGCCGCCGAGTTGAGCAACCGCACCCAAATCAAATTCGAAAACGACGACCTGCGCCAAATCCGCACCGTCAACGATGTGGTCGAAACCATCCTCCGCAAGCAGCCCACACCCTAACTTTGCCCACCGTGACCCCTGGCTTCGACCCCAACTGGCTGCAACAGCAACCGGCGCCCCCGGGCTACGGCGACGCGCACCCCTCGCTCTTGGGAGCCGCCAGCGCCATTGCCCGCGCCCTGCCCGATAACATCGCCGGCCAGCCCTGGCTCTTGGCCTTGTCCGCCCCCGAAGACTTCGCCGCGGCCCTGCTGGCCCTGTGGCACAAGGGGGCGATCGCGGTGCTGAGCGCCGACACCCAACCCGGCACCGTGGCCGAGCTCGGCGCGTCGGTGGCGGGCCTGCTGAGCGACGAAGAGGTCCCCGCGTTCACCGGTCCGCAGCACACCCTGCCCTTCGCGGCACCCGGTCCGGCCCCGACCATCCGCTGCGGCGACTACGACCCCACCGCCACGGCGCTGCAACTCTTCACCTCCGGCACCACCGGCAACCGCCGCATCATCGGCAAAACCTTCGCCCAGCTCTTTAACGAAGTACACAATCTCGAGGCCACCTTTGGCACCACCGACCTGCCCGCCTTCACCACGGTGAGCCACCTGCACATCTACGGCTTGCTGTTCAACATCCTGTGGCCCCTGGTGGGACGCCGCCCCCTGCCCCCGCGCCGCAGCCTCTACTGGGAGGAGATCCTCACCGCCGCCCGAGACCAAGGCGCCTGGATCACCGCCTCGCCGCCCCACCTGCGGTTCTTGCCCGACATCGCCGCCACCCTGCCCTTTGCCTGGGGCGCGTCGCGCATCTTCTCGTCGGGCGGGCCGTTGTCCCCCGAGGTGTCCCGGCGCATCGCCGAGGTGACCGGGGCCGCCCCCATCGAGATTTACGGCTCGACGGAGACCGGCGGCATCGCCCACCGCCAGCAGCACGCCACCGACACCACGCCCTTTCGCGCCTTTGCCCCCGTGGACATCCGCCAGGGACAAGACGACGAACTTGAGGCGCGCTCCCCCTGGCTCGACACCCCGCACTGGACCCCCACCGGTGACCGGGCGAAGCCCGCTGGCGAGCGCTGCTTCTTCTTGCTGGGGCGCGTCGACCAGATCGCCAAAATCGCGGGCAAGCGGGTCTCCCTCACCGAGATGAACGCGGTGCTGTCGGCGGTGCCGCACATCGAATCGGCCCGGGTGCTGCAAATCACCGGCGACGACCACGCCAGCCGCGCCTCCCTGGCGGCGGTGCTGCAGGTGTCCGCCGAGCTGAAAGACCGCCTAGAGAGCCATCCACAAGAGCGCAAAGACCTCATCGCGCAGTTGCGGCACGCCTTGGCCCAGCGCTTCGAGCCCGTCGTGTGGCCCCGCAAGTGGCGCTTCATCGACGCGTGGCCCTTTGACGAACGGGGCAAGCTGAGGCAGGACGCCCTCGAAAGGTTGGTGCGCCGTGAATAACCCCCGCGTCATGTCCCCGCGCGTCTTGCGCGTCGAAATCACCCCCACTGGCGGGCGCCGCTGGCACTGCGAGGTCCCCTTCGACCTGACGCCGCTGGAGGGGCACTTCCGCGACTTTCCCCTGGTGGCGGGCGTGTGCCAACTGCGCTGGGTGACGGACTGCTACCGCGAATGGACCGGCGAGGACGCCGCCGTTCAACAGCTCGTCCGCCTCAAGTTCCAACAATTCCTGCGACCCGGCGACCCCTTCTGCATCACCCTGGAGCGCCGTGGCGACGCGGTGCACTTCGCCCTAACCCACGACCAAACCCAGTACGCCTCGGGGCGGCTGGTGCTGCGCCAATGACCCTGCAACTGCATATCCTCATCCCCACGTACAACGACAAAGACACCCTGCCCTCGGTGGTGGCGCGCCTGGCAACCTTTGGCCTGCCCGTGCTCATCGTCGACGACGGCTCGGCTGCGGACGCGGCCCAGGTCCTGGACACCCTGGCATCTGCGCATCCCTTTGTGACGCTGCTGCGCCGCCCGGTGAACGGCGGCAAGGGAATGGCGGTGCGCGACGGCATCGCCGACCTCCACGCGCGCGGAGCCACCCACGCCCTGCAAATCGACGCCGACGACCAGCACTGCCTCGACGACATCCCCCGCTTTGTCGCCGCGGCCCGCAGCAACCCCAACGCCCTGGTGCTCGGCACCCCGGTCTTCGGCGGCGACGCGCCCCGGGGCCGGGTCATCGGCCGCAACATCAGCCGCTTCTGGGTGACCCTCGAAACCCTGTCCCGGGCCATCCACGACCCCTTGTTCGGCTACCGCGTGTACCCCGTGGCCGACACCTTTGCCCTGCAACAGCGCGTTCGCATCGGCGCCCGCATGGACTTCGACCCGGAGATCGCCGTGCGCCTCTACTGGCGCGGCCTCGACGTCATCAACATCCCCTCGCAGGTGCGCTACCCCGAGGGCGGCGTCTCGCGCTTTCGCATGTTCCGCGACAACGCGCGCATCTCCTGGATGCACACCCGGCTCTTCATCGGCATGCTCTTCCGCTTGCCCCGACTCGTCGCGCGGCACTTCAAATGAGCACCGGCGCCTGGCACAACGCACGAGAGCGCGGCTCACACCTGGGCATTCGCATTTTGCTCGCCACGTTAAACGCCCTAGGACACACCGCGGCCCGCCTCCTCATGCGCGTCGTCGTCTTTTACTTTTACCTCACGAGCCCCGCCGTGCGCCGTGCCTCTGCCGCCTACCGTCGCCGCATCCAGGCCCACCTGCCAAACCCCAGCGCCGTCCACACCGGCTTTCGCGGCGGACTGCGGCACTACATGGACTTCGCCGATTGCTCCCTGGAGCGCTTCTGGCTGTGGCAGGACAAAACCGAACGCTTCGCGTTTTCGGAGGAGGGCGAGGCCGAGGTCAAGGCGCTGCTGCAGGCGGGGAAGGGCTGCTTGCTCATCGGGGCGCACGTCGGCAGCTTCGACGCCCTGCGCGCCTTTGCCCGCGAGTACCGGGTGCCGGTGACGGCCCTCATGTACCTGGAGAACGCGCAAAAATACAACGACATGCTGCGCCGCATCAACCCCGCGGCCGACCTCAATATTGTGCACATGGGCGACGGCGCCATCGGCGACATGCTAACGCTGGGCCGGCGCATCGAGAACGGCGAGATCGTGGCCCTGCTGGCAGACCGCTTCTTCCCCGGTCGCGAAAACCGCACCGTGCACGCCCCGTTTCTGGGGGATGTCGCGCCCTTCCCCGCCAATCCCTGGCTCTTGGCCAAGGCCCTGCAGTGCCCGGTGGCCCTCTTTGCCTGCGTGCGAACCGGGATGCGAACCTATCGGTCGATTATTCATTTTGTCGGCCCGCAAATTGAGATAGAACGGGCCCAACGGCAGCAGGCGCTGGGCGCATACGCGGCGCAATACGCGGCATTTCTCGAGCGCGTCCTGCAGCGCACCCCGTACCAGTGGTTTAATTTCTACGACTTTTGGAGCGAACATGAGCACCCCACACATTGAGATCGGCCTAGCCCCCCTGAGCATCGAAGACGTACGCAAGGTCGCCGAGCACCATCACCCAGTGCGCCTGAGCGACGACCCCGCCTTTGTGAACACCCTGCGCCGGGGGCGAGAGGGCGCCGAGGCCCTGTGGCGCAACAACCAAGTGGTGTACGGCGTCACCACCGGCGTGGGCGAGGCCTGCGAGCGGCACATCGACAGCGAATTGGTCGACGCGTTCCCGATGCAGCTCGCGCGCTTTCACGGTTGCGGCATGGGCGCCATCCTCGACGAAACCACCTGCCGCGCCGCCGTAATGATACGCCTCGTCTCGCTGCGCTCGGGCTGGTCCGGGGTGCGCCCCGCGCTCCTCGAACACCTGGTGAACCTGCTGAACCACGGCATCATCCCGTGCATCCCCGCCGAGGGTTCCGTGGGGGCCAGCGGCGATCTCACCCCGCTGTCCTACTTGGCGGCCGTCATCATGGGCGAACGCGACGTGTACTACCGCGGCGAGGTTGTGCCCGCGGCCCAGGCCTACGAGCGGGCGGGCCTTGTGCCGTTGCCCCTCAAGGGAAAAGAAGCCCTGGCCATCATGAACGGCACCGCGGTGATGACCGCCATCGCCTGCGAAGCCGTGGCGCGCGCCCGCAACCTCGTGTGCCTCGCCTCTCGCCTCACGGCCCTCATCACGGCGGCCCTGCAGCTCAACCAAAATCACTTCGACCCGCGCACCTTCGCCTGCAAGCCCTTCCCCGGCCAGGCCCGCGTCGCCGCGCTCATCTGCTCGGCCCTCGGCTACCGCGCCGAGGACTACCGCTTCGCCCCCGACCAGCGCATCCAGGCCACCTACGCCGTCCGCTGCGCCCCCCACATCCTGGGTGTCCTCGAAGACGCCCTCGACTGGATGACCCAGCACGTTGTGATCGAACTCAACAGCGCCAACGACAACCCGCTGTTCGACCCCGAGACCGGCGACGTGCTGCACGGCGGCAACTTCTACGGCGGGCACATCGCCTTTGCCATGGACGGCCTGAAAAACGCCGTGGCCAACTGCGCCGATCTCATCGACCGCCAAATGGCCCTGCTGGTCAACGAGCACCGCAACAACGGCCTGCCCCCCAACCTCAGCGGGGCCCAGGGCGCGCGCGCCCACATCAACCACGGCTTCAAGGCGGTACACATCGCCACGTCGGCCTTTGCGGCGGAGGCCCTCAAAAACTCGGTGTCTGCGTCGATTTTTTCGCGCTCCACCGAGAGCCACAACCAGGACAAAGTCAGCATGGGCACCATCGCCGCCCGCGACGCCCTGCGCGTCCTCGAGCTCACCGAGCAAACCCTGGCCGCCACCCTGCTCGGCGCGGCCCAGGCATTCGAGTTGCGCGTACAGCGCGGCGAGCTGCGCTTAAATGATCTCACCGACATCCTGCAAAATCTCTTTGCCGCCCTGCGCACCCACTCGGACTTCCTCGACGAAGACCGCCCCTTAGACGCAGATCTGCGGCGGGTGTGCGCGGCCATCCGGCGCGGCAGCGAAGGCGGTCTGATGTGAGCACCCTGCGCGCGGGCATCGCCGATTTCGGCATCCTGTGTGCGGCGGGCGACGACCGGGCGGCGTGTCTGGCGTCTCTGCAAGCGGGGCGCCGCTTTGCCCCCACGATGTACCGCGCGAAAACCACGGGGCAAATGCTCCCGGTGGCGGCGGTCACCACGCCGTTGCCCACGCTCCCTGCGGCGCTCGCGTCCTTTCAATGCCGCAACAACGCCATGGCGGCCCACATCCTCGCGCAAATCCAGCCCGCCATCGACCAGTGCCTGGCGCGCTTTGGCCCCACGCGCGTCGCGGTGGTGGTGGGGTCGTCCACCTCGGGCCTCGACGAAACCGAACGCGCCCACCGGCAGCGCCAACAAAACGGCCACCTGCCGCCCGGCTACCACTTCGAACACCAGCACGCCATGGGTAGCCTCGCCAGCTTCATCGCCCAGGCCACCGGCGCCCTAGGACCGGCCTACACCCACTCCACGGCCTGCGCCTCCTCGGCCCGCGCCATGCTGAGCGCTGCGGCCCTGCTCCACGCCGACGTCGCCGACGCGGTCATCACCGGCGGCATCGACACCCTGTGCGACCTCACCGTCAACGGCTTTCACGCCCTGGGCGCCCTGAGCGACGCACCCATGAACCCCTTGAGCGCCCACCGCACCGGCCTCAACATCGGCGAGGGCGGCGCCCTGTTTGTGCTGACGCGCGACGAAGCCCCCCTGGTGCTCCTGGGCGGCGGCGAGAGCATGGACGCCCACCACATGTCGGCCCCCGACCCCACCGGCCTCGGCGCCCGGCTCGCCATGGAGCGCGCCTTACAAAGCGCGGGTCTGGCGGCTTCGGACATCGCCTACATCAACCTGCACGGCACGGCCACCCCGGCCAACGACGCCATGGAAACCCTGGCGGTACGCGACCTGCAAAGCGCGGCGCCCATTAGCTCCACCAAGCCCATGACCGGCCACTGCCTGGGGGCCGCCGGTGCCGTAGAGGCCGCCCTGTGCTGCCTGGCCATCGCCGCCCCCAATCCCGCAATGCCGCCCCACATTTACGACGGTGCCTACGATCCCGCCCTGCCACCCCTGCACGTGGTCTCCGCGGGCGAGCGCTTCTCGGGGCGCTACATCCTCAGCAACTCCTTTGCCTTTGGCGGCAGCAACTGCGCCCTGGTGCTGGGCAGCGAGGTGGCCTCATGATCGCCCCGGGCACCCTGGTGTGCGCCGCCTGGTGCGCCGCGGCCCCCGACCGCCTCACCCACGAAGACTGGCGCCGCTTTCTCGCCAACCCCACCCCCGCCGCACCAAGCGAAACGCCGGCCAAGCCCCCGGTGCTCTCCCAGGTGCCCCCCATGCTGCGCCGACGCCTCACCCCCTTGAGCCGCTGGGTGCTGCACACCTGGTACGGGGCCTGCGAACGCGCGCACATCGACGGCAGCGAACACCCCCTCATCTTCGCCTCGCGCCACGGCGAAATCGCCATCCTCGCCGACCTGCTCGACACCATGTCCCAGGGCGCGCCCCTCTCCCCCACCGACTTCTGCCACTCGGTCCACCACACCCCCACGGGCTACATGAGCATGGCCACCCACCACCGGGGGATCGCCCGAACCGTGAGCGCTGGCCCGCAAACCCTGGCCGCCGGACTCCTCGAAACCTGGGTCCTGCTGCACACCAGCGACGCGCCCTACGCCCTGCTCACCGCCGCCGACGAGGTGGTGCCCGACGTCTTCACCGACACAGGCGCCCCCGTGCCTCCGGCAGCGCCCTACGCCGCCACCTTTGTCTTTCAGCGCGACCCACACCACGCGACGCCCGGCGCACCCGCTGCCCCGCGCCTCGACCTCTCTTCCCTGGGCCGCGACATTGACCTCTGCGCCTTATTGCGAGAGCTTTAGCCATGCGCGACGTCTCCCAATACCCGCCGGTTGTCGACCTCCTCTACCACGAGCCCCCCATGGTGCTCGTCGACCGCTTCGTCGCCTGGCTCGACGAGGGCCGCGGGGTGCGCTGCGAAGTCGACATCCGCGAAGACGCCCTGTTTGCCGCGCCCCAGGGCATCCCCGCCTGGGTGGGCATTGAGTACATGGCCCAGGCCATCGGGGTGTACAGCGGCGCCCACGAATTCGACCAGGGCCAGTCCCCGCGCATCGGCTTTTTGCTGGGCTCCCAAAACATCTCCTTAAATTGTGATTACTTTGCCTTTGGCACCGTGCTCGACGTAGAGGTGCGCCTCAGTTGGGACGGACAAAAACTGGTACAGTTCGATTGCGCCATCCGGCAGCGCGGCGCCGACGAGGTGCTGGTGCAGGGCTGTTTAAACTGCTATGCGCCGGACCGAGATGAAATAGAGGGATTGGAGGCACCATGAAAAAACACGTCATCATCACCGGCGCGAGCCGGGGCATCGGGGCGGCTGTGGCGCGACGCCTGGCCCGTAGCGGATACCGCGTGGCCCTCAATTACCGCAGCCAACAACAACACGCCCAGGCCGTGCTCGACACCCTAACCGCCGACGGGGGCGAGGGAATGCTCCTGCCCTTCGACATCGCCGACCGCGACGACACCCAACGCGCCCTAACGGCCTACCTCGACGAATACGGCGCGCCCTGGGGCGTGGTGCTCAACGCCGGCATCGCCCTGGACGCCCCCTTCCCCGCCCTCGAAAACGACATGTGGGACCGGGTCGTCGCCACCAATCTCGGCGGCTTCTTCAACACCCTCAAGCCCCTGGTCATGCCCATGGCCAAGGCCCGCAAGGGTCGCGTCGTCGCCATGTCGTCGATCTCGGGCATCACCGGCAACCGCGGCCAGGTCAACTACGCCGCCACCAAGGCCGGCATCATCGGCGCGGTGCGCTCGCTCTCCCTCGAGCTCGCCAAGCGCGGCGTCACGGTCAACGCCGTGGCCCCGGGCCTCATCGAAACCGACATGACCGCCGAGCTCCCCCGCGACGAAATCCTCCGCATGATCCCCATGCGGCGCTTTGGCACCCCCGACGAAGTGGCGGCTGCCGTGGGTTTTCTGTTATCCGAAGAAGCGTCTTACGTGACCGGTCAGGTCATCTCTGTCAATGGAGGCATGGCATGAAGCGACGTGTCGTCATCACCGGAATGGGCGCCTACAGCCCCCTGGGAAATGACTGGGACGCCGTCAAACAGCGCATCGTCGAACAGCGCAGCGGCGTACAGTACATCCCAGCGTTTCGCGAAATCCACAACATGCGCAGCTTTTTGGGCGCGCCGGTCACCGACCTCGAGATCCCCGCCCACTACACGCGCAAACAGCTCCGCACGATGGGCCGCGTGGCGCAGCTCGCGGTGTTGAGCGCCGACAAAGCCCTCAACGACGCCGGACTGCACGGCAGCCCCTTGCTGCAAAGCGGGCGCGTGGGCATCTCTTACGGCTCCACCAACGGCTCGGCCCCGGACGCCATCCACTTCATGGAGCAGGTGGGCGCCAAAAAAACCCTCGACAACGTGCCGGGCTCCCTGTTTGTCAAATTCATGAGCCACACCTGCGCCGCCAACCTGAGCCAGTTCTTTCAGGTGCGCGGCCGCATCATCCCCACCACGTCGGCGTGCACCTCGGGCAGCCAAGGCATCGGCTACGGCTACGAGTCCATCGCCTACGGCCTGCAAGACGTCATGATCTGCGGCGGCTCCGAAGAGCTCCACGCCATCGATGTAGCGGTCTTCGACGTCATGTTCGCCACCTCCACGCGCAACGACGCCCCGGACACCACGCCGCGCCCCTTTGATCGCGACCGGGACGGCCTGGTGGTGGGCGAAGGGGCCGCCACTTTAATCCTCGAGTCCCTGGAGCACGCACAGCAGCGCGGGGCCCGCATCATCGCCGAAGTCATCGGCTACGGCACCAACGGCGACGGCGCCCACATGGTCAACCCCTCCCGCGAGGGCATGGCCGCGGTGATGCAACTCGCCCTGCGGGACGCGGGCATCTCCCCTAACGACATCGACTACATCAACGCCCACGGCACCTCCACCGAAACCGGCGACGTGGCCGAGTCCAACGCCACCCGCGACTGTTTCGGCCGCGCCGTGCCCATCAGCTCCTTCAAGAGCTACGTGGGCCACACCCTGGGCGCCTGCGGGGCCATTGAGGCCTGGCTCAGCGTCCACATGCTCAACGAAGACTGGGTGCACCCCACCCTCAACCTCGACAACATCGACCCGCGCTGCGGCGACCTCGACTACGTGCGCGGCGGCGTGCGCCAAATGCCCCTGCACACCGTCATGACCAACAACTTCGCCTTTGGCGGCGTCAACACCTCCCTCGTCCTGCGCAAATGGCATCCCTAACCCCGACGCCTCTGGGCACGGTGTTCCGCCGCATCGTCAACGGCCTCTTGGTGGCGGTGGTGGCCATCTACCCCCTGCTGGTCTACCTGGGGCTCACCCACTTCGCCCCGCGCACCGTGGCCCTCTTGCTGCTGGCCCTGCTGGCCCTGCGCGGCGCTCTCTTTATCGGCGCCTCCAAGGCCAACTGGCGCCAACTGCTACCCCTCGGCGTCGCGGGACTGGCCTGCACGGTCACGGCGGCGGCCCTGCAAAGCGAGCGGGCCCTGCTGTTCTTACCGGTGGCCGTCAACGCCATCATGTTGGCGACCTTTGGCGCAACCCTGTGGCGCAAGCCCAGCATGGTGGCGCGCTTTGCCGCCCTCAAGGAGCCCCACATGACCCCGCGCGTCATCGCCTACTGCGACCGCGTCACCCTGGTGTGGTGCGGCTTCTTCGTTTTCAACGGCACTGTGGCGGCCCTAACGGTTTTCAGCGGCTCGCGCGAATACTGGACCCTCTACAACGGTCTCATCAGCTACGTGCTCATGGGCCTGCTCTTCGGCATCGAATACCTCGTACGCCAGCGGGTGCGCCGACGCGACACCGCCTCTTCCCCGTGAGCCCCAAGGTGACTGACATGCAACCACACACCCGCCCCGCCCGCCGCCGCCGCGCCCTGCCCCTGGCCCTGGTGCTCATCCTGTCCCTGGCCGCCAACGCCGCCGCCGCCCAAGACCTCTACGACAGCCCGGCCGACAAGCAGCCCCACTTCCGCAAAGTCCTCGCCCGCATTCAAATTCAACAGCCCACGCTGCGCGCCTTTGTCCAGCACAAAACCCTGGCCAAGCTCAACCGCAACCTGCGCTCGTCGGGCCTCTTGCTCATCTCGCCCCAAGGCGTGTGCTGGCGCAACGAAACGCCCTTTGCCTCGGCCATGCGCATGACCCCGGCGGGCATTGAGAACGCGCGCCCCGGCGAGCCCGTCCGCTTCGACCGCGCCGACGCCTCCGCCGACATTCAAAAACTCGTCACCATCATGCTGGCCCTCTTCTCCGCCGACGAGGCCCAGCTCAAGCGCGCCTTCCAGTTCTACTTCACCGGCGACGACACCCGCTGGACCATCGGCTTCAAGCCCTCCCGGCGCGAGCTGCGCCGCCTCATCACCGCCGTCGAGCTCTCCGGCACCCGCGACGTCGAGAAAATCGTCATCCGCGAGGCCAGCGGCGATGTGAGCGAAATTCGCATTGCGGTCCCGCCCCCGGGGCAAACCCTCACGTTGGAACAGTGTATTGAGTAACACCCGCAAATTTTATCTCGCCCTGTGGTCCGTCGTCGTGCTCGCCTCGCTGGTGCTCGACATCCGCACCCTCACCGACGCGCGCCCCATCGAGACCAGCCTGCTGGCCCTGCTGCCCCCGGCAGAGCGCAACCCCGACGCCGAGGCCGCCGCCCAAGCCCACGCCGACCGCATGTCCCGCATGTTGGTCTTCTTGGTGCAGGCCCCCGACGCCGACGCCGCTGTCCAGGGCGCCAAAGCCTTAGGCAAACAACTGCGCCACCGCCCCGATCTCTTCGCCCGCGTCACCGCCCGGGTCTCCGCGCAGCACATGAAAAACTACTACGACACTTTCTTCCCGTGGCGCTGGCAGGTGCTCTCGGCGCCGCACCGCCAACAGCTCGACGCCGGACACGACGCGCGCCTCATCGACGACGCCATCGAAAACCTCTACGCGCCGGTCTCCGGGCCCGCCGTGGGGCTCCTCGAAGACGATCCGCTCTTTCTGTTCTCCGACTTCGTGCGCCGCATGCCGGGCCTGTCGCCGAGCTTCAGCCTGCACAACGGCTACCTCATTAGCGAGCGCGCCGACACCGCAGTGGCCCTGGTCACCTGCGAGACCACCCAAGACCCCTTTGGCGTACACTACGCGGGCCACGCCGTCGACTGGCTCACCCGCGCCACCGCCGAAGCCGCCGAGGCCGCCAACAGCGACCAACCCGTGCTCTGGACCGGCATGTTGAAGTACGCCCGGGACTCCGCCAAAATGGCGCAAAAAGAGGTCTCCGTCATCGGCACCGGCAGCATGCTGGGCATCGTGCTCTTGCTGCTGCTGATCTACCGCTCGCCGCGCTTGCTGGTGCTGGGCCTCTTGCCCTTGGGCGTGGGGGTCGCCGTGGCCTTCGCCGTCACCACCGTCACCCTGGGCACCGTGCACATGCTCACCCTGGTCTTCGGCGCCACCCTGGCGGGCATCTGCATCGACTACAGCCTCCACGCCTTCTCCGCCTTTGCTTACGACACCCACAAAAACTTGGCCGCTGCCATCAAGCACATCTTCTCCGCGGTCTCCTTCGGCATGATCTCCTCGATGCTGGGCTTCCTGTGCTTACTGATCGCGCCCTTCCCCGGCCTGCGGCAGATGGCCTTCTTCTCGGCGGTGGGACTGCTGGCCGCCTGGTCCACGGTGGTGTTGATCTTCCCCTTGTTTCCGCTGCCGCAGCGCACACCGGCCCGCGCTCCCCTCAAGGCCATGACCGCCTATCTCTCCTGGACACAACGCCCCAGACCGCGCTGGGCACTGCCGGTGGCCCTGGTCCTCCTCCTCTTGGCCGCCCTGCCGGGCATCCTGCGCCTCGACTTCAACGACAACATCAACTTGCTCCGCAACGACAACCCGCAGCTCACCGCCGAAGAGGACGCCATCTCCGAGCTGCTGGGCGCCAGCGACAAGAGCCGCTTCATCCTGGTGCAGGGCCGCGACGCCGAGAGCCTGCTGCAACGCGAGGAGCAAGTCGTGTCCCGCCTGCACGGCCTGGTGGCCACACAACAACTCGGCGGGTTCCTCGCCACGAGCCAGGTGGTGCCCTCGGCCCAGCGCCAACAACAAGACGTCCAGCGCCTCAAAGCCCTGGTGCGCTCCGACGCCGCCCAGCGCTACCGCGACCTCCTCGACGCCCCAAACATCTTCGCCACCCTGCGCGACACCCCCGCCGACAAGGGACGCTACCTGTCGCCTCCCGATCTGCTCGACCAACCGGCCTACGCCCCCTACCGCAACCTGTGGTTTCCCGACGTCGCCGACGGTGTGGCCTCCCTCATCCTGCTCGAAAACATCCGCGACCCCCAGGCCCTCCAGGCGGCTATCCAAGACATCGACCACGCCTTCTACCTCGACCGCGTGCAGAGCATCTCCGACATCTTTCGCAACTACCGGTGGATCTCCGCGTGGCTGCTGCTGGGCGCCTACACCCTGGTCTTCGCCCTGCTCCTCAAGCGCTACGGACTGCGCCGGGGCCTCAGCGCCTTCGCCACGCCGCTGCTCACCGCGGCGGTCGTGCTGGCGGTCACGGGCTACACCGGCCTCGTGGCCAACCTCTTCACCTTCATGGGGCTCATGCTCACCCTGGGCATCAGCATCGACTACACCATCTTCTACTCGGAATCGAGCCACCAAGGCGCCGCCACCGGCGTGGGCATCCTGCTGGCCGCCATTACCACCATGCTCTCCTTCGGGCTGCTCTCCCTCAGCGCCACCCCGGCCCTGCACGCCTTCGGACTCACGGTGCTCACCGGCATCCTGACGGCCCTGCTGCTGGCGCCCTTTGGCAAGCGCCCCCACAGCCCCAAGGCCTCTGCCAACGCCGCCGCCGCGCTCCCCGCCGAAAAAGCGACGCCGGTCCCGGCCCCGGCATCCCCGGCATCCCCGGAGGCCCCGTGAAACGCCTCTCCCGTTTCGGCCGCACCCTGGGCGTGGGCCTGAGCTTCGCCTACTTCAGCCTCTGGGGGCTCACCCTGGGCATCCTCGTCTTTCCGTGGCTCTCGCTGTTCCGCAAAAACAAACGCCGGCGGCGCGAGCGCTTCATGCGGCACATGCAGTGGTCGTGGCGGGTCTTTTTGCGCTTCATGATGCGGGTGCGCGCCTTTCACCGCATCACCGTGGAGGGCGACCTCGACGCCGTGCAAAGCCAACCCTGCCTCCTCATCGCCAACCACATCACCCTGGTCGACATCGTGGCCCTGGGCGCCTACGTCGAAAACTTCAATTGCATCGTCAAGGAGTCCGCCTGGCGCCACCCGTTTTACGGCAGCGTGCTGCGCCACTGCGAGTTCATTCCCAACACCACCTCGGTCTCCCTCATCGAGCAATGCACCGAGAGCTTCGCCGAGTCGCGGCCCCTGGTAATTTTCCCGTCGGGGACCCGCACCCCACCGGGCGCGCCCATCCGCTTTCAGCGCGGCGCCGCCCAAGTGGCCGTACGCACCGGGGTGCCCATTGTGCCGGTGCTCGTCACCTGCGACCCGCCCACCCTCATCAAGGGCGAACCCTGGTACCGCGTGCCCCACCGCGCCCCCACCTTGCGGCTGCGCGTCCAGCCCGCCATGGAGATTCCCGCTCACATCCAGGAGGAGCCCCGCATCCCGGTACGGGTGCGCCTGCTCAACCAACACTTCGAAAATTACTTCGCCGAAAAACTCGCCCCGCCCCACTAACCCCGCCCTTTTGCCCCGCGGCATCCCACCGGTCTCACTGGTCCTACCGGTCCTACGCTTCCCCGCGGCATCCCACCGGTCTCACTGGTCCTGCTGGTCCTACTTTTCCACCGTCTAAAACGGGACAATTTCTGTCTCGCAACGGGACACTTTTTGGCCGAATTTCAAAAGCCTAAAATAATGTGCAATGATTTCAAGGGGTTAACCTCTGCACATATGTGCAGACCTGTTCTCTCCCGCGCGTCTAACACGCCCCAGACGGGTTTTGTGGCTACAGAATCTCCTCAAGGGTGGTGGCAGTTAGGATGCGGGCAGAGGCGCGGATGATTTGGTCGCTGTCGAACTGCGAGAGGTGCGCTTTGTCGTCGTCAGAAATGGCGCCAAACTTCATTTCGACTTGTCGCAATAGAAGCGCCAATGCACCGAGACGCAGCCCCTCCTCACGGCCTTCCTCACGGCCCTCCTCACGGCCCTTCTCGTGTCTTTCGTCCAGGATGTTACCCAAGGTTTCGGCCAACATGGTCTGCTCTCCCTCCAAGTTCTCAAACCGGGGAATCCGCGCAGCGTCGACTCCCCGAGAGGTTAGCGTCGTGCGAAACACGCCGTCAAACCAAGCCCCGATAGCCGGCAACAGCGTCTCCGCAGTGGATGACTGCCGCACCAAGGCGTGCAACTCGATCGCTCGTTCCAATATAA
>JAAYKL010000135.1 GCA_012522445.1 Myxococcales bacterium
CTTTTTGTGGCAAGGATCGCTCAGAGTCTTTGGAACTGGCTTCCTTACAACCGTCCTTACAACCGCTCCGAGTCATTGGAAAACATTAGAAAAGTATGAAAAATCGGATGCTTACAACCACTCAGAGTCATTTGAGAGTGTCATTTGAGAGTCATTTGAACTGGACGGGTTGGGCGGTGTTGGGACAGAGAACTACAGCACCAGGAGGGCCAGTCCCGCCAGGATGACCAGCAGCGCGTCCTTACAACCGCTCAGAGTCATTAGAAGAGATGAAAAACGTCTGAAAAATCGCGTGCTTACAAGTGCTCAGAGTCATTAGGAAAGCGCTCAGAGTCATTGGGAAAGGTCGTTTAGGAAAGGATTTCAAATACTGCACCGTCGTCCAACCGAGTCACATTTTCAAAACCGTCAGTGTGCTGATCCCAATCGAAGCTGTGGATCGGAACCAGGTGCTTCGCGTTGATGCTGGACGCAAATGCTTGGAGGTCTGCCCGTGACGCGTGCCCGCTGGTGTGGATCTGCTCGAACCGGGCACCGGCGCTGTCGAATGCCTCGTTAATGGCTTTGTAGCCGCCTTCATTGAGGTAGCCAGACCACATCGAGAAGATCCAACAGTCGTCCTTGGTCAGGGTGAGCCCCTTGCGGACGTAGTCACGCAGCAGAGAGGGCCTCAGCATCACGACGTTGTTGCGCGGGCCGGATTCGATCTTCTCCGCGCTGAATGCGTGGCGAGACCTGCAGCACCGCTCGAAGAACTCGGGCCTGTTCAGCCTGTCAGGCGTCTCGTACAGGCGCTTGATGCCCGCGGTGACGACGCCGCGCAGGTTGGGCCATCCCATCTGCGGCAGGCTTTTGCAGTAGGCCCCGAGCTGTTCCAGCACATCGACGGTGTAGAGATCGACGAGAAGGGTGCGCCTGGTCTGTTTGCAAGCCCGGTAGATGGTGACCGTTCGATCGATGTTCTGCGCTGACCAGGAGACGAACACGCGACCGGCGGTTTGTTGGAATACGGTCTTGAACCGCTCCTCGAGGGCTCGTTCGGTCGGAAAGGGATCGGCGCGCCCGAGCGTCGTTCCTTCGAGCAGAAGCACATCGATGTCCTTGGGGGGAGCTTTGATCATCCGGTCGACGAGCTTTGCCTTGCGTCCCGTTCGTCGGAAGTCCCCAGAGTAGAGGAGCCTGCGACCGCCAACTTCAACTAGGAGCATGTGCGCGTCGAAGGCAGAGTGATCGGTAAGCAGAGGGGTGACCTTGAAGGGGCCCACTCTGAATGGAGTGAAGCTATCGAAAGTGTGCACCTCCTGGGGTAGCGAACCGCCGGTCAGCGCGACGGTCAGCCGCACTAGTTTTTCTGTGGGACCTCCACACCAGACAGGCCAACTGCCCGGCAGTCCCCGCAACAGACCGTAGTGGTCCTGGTGCGGATGGGACACAATCACACCGTCGACCGGCGTCGAGGTGTCCAGCGTGGGCGGAGGCGAGGCTGCATCCTCGGAGCTGGCATCGAGGGGACTTCCAGCATCCAGAATGAGGCGGTGTCCCTGAAATGCGATCTCGATGCAGTTACCGCCGATCTGGTGGGCCGAACGGTGGACGATGAGCCGCGGGTTCATGGTGTCGGGAGCACTTCGAACATCAGATGCAGGCCTCGAAGCGGGACCGGGCTTCTGCGAGCGAGACAACCGCCTGATCGAAAAGGCCGTAGCCCATGAAACATCCCGTCGCGATGTGGATTTCTGCGTTGGGGCTTGCCGGCAAAGCCTCATCCCCAAAGAATTGTTTACTCAGTGCTCTCATAACGATGTCCTTAATGACCTAGGGGCGGGCAGGGCGCGCTAGGAGCGGGTGGCGATGGCCTCGATTTCGATTAGGGCGCCCAAGGGGAGGCCGGCGACCGCGTAGGTGGCGCGTGCGGGCGGTGCCTCGGGGAAGTAGCTGGCGTAGATGTCGTTGACCACCGGGAAGTCGGCCATGTCCACAAGGAGTATGGTGGTTTTGACCACGTGACCGAGGCTGAGGCCCGCGGCTTCGAGGATGGCTTTGACGTTGTCGAGGGCGCGCGCGGTTTGCGCTGCCACGCCCCCCGGGACTAGCCCGGCGCCATCTGGGGGCAACCCGAGCTGTCCGGAGACAAAGAGCAATTGATCGGTTTGCACCGCCTGCGAATAGGGGCCGATGGCCTGTGGGGCGTGCGCGGTGGTGATGATGCGGCGGTTCATGGCATCTCCTTGTGGCTGGGGCGCAGAGGGCGCGGTTGCGTTGCGTTGCGCGTTACTGGCAGCACCAGGTGCCGGGGATGCGGCCCACGGCGTTTTCTTCGAAGCAAAACCAGGCGCCTTGGGGGCAGGGCCAGGTGGCGGGCGCCATGCAGGGAACGGGCTTCACGCGCTTGATTTGGCAGCTCCCCATGACGGCCTTGTCGGCGCAGATGTGGTTGAAGGTGGCGGTGTCCAGGTCGAAGTGGGGGTGGCTGTTGGTCATGCACCAGTCGCAGGTCTGCTGGGTGTTGCAGGTTTGCCCGCCGGGCCCCATGGACGGGACGCTGCCCACGCAGGGACAACTCGGGGTGGCGCTGCTGGGTTGGTCGCCGGAGAACAGCAGGCAGTTGCCGCACTCCTCTTGGCCGTTTCCGCAATCGCAGTAGCCCGCGCAGCGATCGGTGACCGCGACGATGGCCTTGGTGCCGGTCATGCCTTCGATTTCGTAGCAGAGGCCGGAGGCCGGCGTGAGCCCGAGACCCCAGTTGCGCAAGGGACCGCCGTTTTCGTCCTTGGCGAGTCGGCTGTTGCCGCCCATGAGCGGGGAGAAGGCCACGATGCCCAGGCAGGTGCCGCTGGTGTCTTTGTAGCACCACGGGACATTGCCCAGGTATTGGGAGACCGCGTTGCGCACGTCCATGGTGGCGCCTGCTTCGATGGTGCCGGCGCAACCGCCGCCGTCGGTGAGGTCGCAGTACCAGGTGGCCCAGGCTTCGGGCAGGGTTTTGAGGCCGTTGTACCCGTCATGGTAAGTGCAGGTGCCGTTTTTGCCGCTCGCGCAGGTGCCCAAGGAAGACTGGCAGGTCTCGAGGTTGCAGATGGTGGGCGGGATGCAGAGTTCGATGCTGTCGCTGACGTTGAGGATTTTGCCCTGGTTTTGCCAGCCGCAGGGGGCGCCGTCGTTGGCCGCGCCGGTGTCGGTGGGGGGCGGCGTGTTGGTGTCGGAGCTCGGCGGTGCGCTGGTGTCGGTGGGGGGCGGTGCGCCGGTGTCGGAGCCCGGCGGTGTGCCGGTATCGGAGCCAGTGTTGTTGTTCGCGTTGTTGTTGTTCGCGTTGTCGCCGATGTTGTTGTTCGCGTTGTTGTTCGCGTTGTCGCCGATGTTGTTGTTCGCGTTGTCGCCGATGTTGTTGTTCGCGTTGTTGTCTGTGTTGTTGTCCGGCGTGAAGGTGCCGCGTTCGTCGTTGTCGGAGCAGGCCCCGAGGAGCAGCGGCAACAGCAGGCAGAGTCCCCAAAGTACGTTTTTCATAAGCACCCCTTTGTTGGCGGATGGGTGGCGGCCGGGCAGTCGTTGCAGCGAGGTCGATGAAACATCAGAGGGGGTACTTGCTGCGCCTGCCGGTGGTTTCGCCACGCGTGTCGGTCTCTTATTGGTATCCGAATTCGAGGTGCTTTCCCATCGAAAATGCCGCCGCATTTGAGGGTGTTTCAAGCGAAGCAGCGTGCCGAAACGCTACCACATTTTCGCGAAGGGTTATTCGAGGATCGTCCGCACCGGCCGGAAACCTAGCTGAGAACAACGCTCACCAGTGCTTGCATATATCCGGCTGCTCGGACGAAGCAAACATCCTGTACTTGTGAAAAAACGTCCTCGAGTCTCCATGTCGCTGCCACTTTCCGGCCCGATTGGGTCTGTAATGGTTGTATCGGAGTTTTCATATCTAAATGGAACACCACCGCTAAAGTAGAAGTCCGTCCATTCTTGGACATTTCCCAGTGTGTCGTAGAGGCCCCAGGGGGTGGGTTGCTTTTGGGCCACCGGGTGCACCTCGCCGCCGGAGTTGTGGCAGTACCAGGCGATGTCTTCGAGGGCGGGCTGCTCGTTGCAGGCTGTGAGGGGTTCGTTATGCAGGTCGCCGC
>JAAYKL010000020.1 GCA_012522445.1 Myxococcales bacterium
CCTTCGTCCTGTGTCTGACTTTCTCGGTGAACTAGCGGTTGCTGATGAGGGAATAGGTGCCGTTTTCTTCTTCGAGCATGCCCAGCTCTTCTAAGGCCCCCAGGACCGCCTGGATGCCCAGCGCGGGACTGCGGCGGAACCGGCTGGCGAGCTGCGCGCTGGTCTGCGGGGACGTGGACAAGAACGTGCGGACCGCGGCGATCTGTTCGCGCATGGTCTTGGGCCAGGCGATCTTCTCGGCGGGTGTGGGAGGCGCGTTGCGGTGAACATAGAAAGGTTGAATTGTGCCATAAGGCGAGGGGTTCAGCACCCACCAAAAGGCCCTTTGTGCAACGCCACAATCCACGGGGCCAAGGGTGCCCAAAAGTTCAAACGGGTTTTGTGGCTACAAAATCTCCTCAAGGGTGGTGGCGGTTAGGATGCGGGTAGCAGCGTTTCCGCAGCTAAGCGCAGGGCAAGGGCGGTTCACGGGACAAGAACACCCGCAAGGGGCGTCCCTACATCAAAATCAATCCGTAGTTGTTGGCGCTGTTGGGCCGCTCAGAGCAGCGGGGCCATGCAGTCTTCGTCGAAGGTGTTTTTGCAGGTGTAGATCCCCGCGGCGGACTTGTCTTCGGGGACGGAGGTGTGGACGGGACAGGCGGATTTCATGCACGCAGCCAGCGCGGCGTAACACTGCCTTTCGGCGGCGCATCCCGCACCACAGCGCGCCACCAATTGATCGTACATTTGCTGGTGGAAACAAATCTCATACTCGCAGTTGAGCGGATCCGCTCCCCTACCGGCGCAGTCCACGTCTTCGTAGGGCGACGCTGCCGCACCCAGGACGGTGTCGCTCTCGCTGTCCGCGCCGTCCGCAGCGGCCGAATCACCCGTGCTGGAGGATGCGTGGTTGCTGTCTTGGCTGCCGTTGTCGTTGTCGTCGTCGCTGCACGCGGTGCCCCAACACAGAACCAGCGCCACCAACAGCCCATACAATGCATTGCTTCGTCGTCTCATCTGCCACCTCTATTCGATCTCGATCATCACTTCCATCTTGGAGAACGGCCGCGGGAAATTGCCCGAGAGAAACAGCATCGTGTAAACGCCCAGGCTCTCCTGATAGTACTTGTCGTTTTGAATCGTAACCGTCACCGCCTCTTCCAACGCCTCCTTGCGGATGGCGACGGTGGTCTTCTTGTCGTTGTCGTAATCCGGCACAAAGGCGCACATGGCGGTGTTGACGAAGTAGGAGTTGTGGTCGTACGCCGGATCGCAGTCGGTCACCGTGCCCGACGGGTTGAGATCGCGGCATATGCGCGAAAAGCGATTGGCGTTTTCGAGCGGTGGGTTCGCCGCGGGGAACTCGTGGGCATAATAATCTTGGATCAAATCCATCTTGGCCTGGATCTGCGACTTGTTGGGATACGCGCGCGACGAGTTGGGGCTCGCCGAGAAGAACGACGATCCCGGGCCGTACCAGGCGGCGTCGATGGCGTTGCGCCACAGGGCCCGCGACCAGTTGTAGTTGTCGGACTGCGCCCCGCAGCCCTGTTCATAGGAGCCCCAGTCGGTGTACAGCGCCGGGTGCGTGCCGGTGTCGCCGTAGCAGCGCTCGGTCAACTCCCACACGGTTTCGGCGGTGCGATACCAGAAGTCGAGGTGGTTGCGGCGCTCTTGAATCGTGTACTTCGCCGGGCTCATTTTGTTCATGAGGAACTCGCCGAACACCCGGAAGAACCCGGGGCCGTAGTACGACATGTTCACGACATTGCCGCCGTCCACGCCGGGCTCGTAGTTGCAAGGCGCCGTGGGATAGCGCGAGCAGTTCTTCGTCCAGGTGTCGCCCGGGGTCGGGTAGTACCACACGCCGTCGTAGCGGTTGTTGACCTCGCACTCCATCTTGACGAGCCAGTCCACCGCGTCTTCGGTGAACTCGGGCCACTGCCAGGCCGCGTACATCAGGCCGATGGCGATATCGATGTCCCCGTCGAAGGCGGAGTCCTTGTCGCCGCCGCAGTTGGCCTCCGGCACATCGGGATCGCAGGGTTCGTCGAGGGGTTGGCAGTTCTCCGGGCCTTTCCAAGCCCAGCCCATCAACCCGCCACAGTACTTCTTTTTGTGCTGCGACAGAAAGTGCCGCACGAAGCGCCACAGGGCCGTGAACGTTTTTTTGTCGCCGATGGCCGCGCTGATGGCCATGCCGTAGCCCTGCCCCTCGCTCACCGTGGGCGCCACAGAGTCCGATGAGTCGACCCGGGCGGTTCCCGCGCCACAGGCGTCGTCATCCCATTTCACGTACTTGTCTTTCCAGCGTTTGTAGCGCTCCCACACGAAGTAGTTGAGCAGCTTTTGCATCCCCACGGGATCGTCATAGTACTGCGCGATGGAGCCGCCGTAGTCGTATTTGTAGTAGGTTTCGTTCCAGGGAAAGAAGCCGTCCGACTCGATGGGCGGGCGATCGAGCTGCTCTTTGTCGAAGCAAAAGTCGCCCCAAGCGGCGTTGGAGGCGTACTCGGCGCCGTCCGGATAGAAGTTGGTGAAATCGAATTCGGAGGTCTCGCAGATGTCGGGCTTGCCATATGTCCAGCGCAACCAGTAGGTGCCGGGCTTCGCCGGAAAGTTTTCGCGCGGGCACACCGTGTTCCATTCTGCCGTGTCGAATTTGACGGCCGAAGCGCGATCCACGGCCCGCCACGTGGCCCCCTCAAAGAACGACGTATCGGGGACGGGACAGCGGAACCACGGGCTCTTGCCCTCCTGCACGCAGAAGGTGTCGACGTTGTTGACTTCGAACATGACCCAAGTCGGCATGAACTCGTCGCGCGGGAAGTAGGTGAAGGTTTTTTGCCCCGCCCAGATGTAGCGGAAGTGAATAATCGAGTGTCCCAGGGGCTTGATGTCCGCGCAGGCGTCGGTGGGAACGGGCTTGCCGCCGCAGCCGGGATAGCCGGGGCCCAAGTTGGCGTTGTAAAAGTGAAACACATTGCCCCGGTTGCTGTAGTTCATGCAGTTGGAGCCCGAGGAGTCGTCGTCGGGCGGGCCGTCGTAAACGAGCCACAGCTCGGTCAAGTCGGTTTCGGGAAGCGGAATCGGGTTGATGTACGCAGCGCTCTCGCCCCCGGTGTACGACAGGGAGATGGCGTTGTTCTCCCACAAGCTGCGGGGGATGAGCAGGCGGTACCAGGGACAGAGGTCGTCGTTGCGCTCCAGGACCGCCGCCATGTCCGCGCATCCCTGGTCGAATTTTACCGACAGCGCACCGGGATACGACGGCGTGACGATGCCGAAGGTCTCGTCCTCGCAGGCCGTGCCCGAAAATCCCGAGATCAGCGGGTCGCTCCAGGGCCAGCGGATGTGCAGCGTGATGTAGTCGTTTAGATCGTTGCACTCCGCTTTCCACACCAGGGGATCCGCGTCACCGGTCACCTCGGGCGCGCCGCCTTCAAAGGTGAATTTCCCCTGAAAACCGGTGTACTCCCCCGAATAGAAATCGTTCGTCAACTGCGCCGCGGTGCCCTCGTATCCCATCGTGACCTTGCCGTCCGCCGCCGCCGCCACCGCGCTCGCTTCGGAAATGTCGATGGCCGAAGAACGCCCCTGGGCCCCGCCGCACTCGGTGCTGGGATCGACGGCTTCCAAATAAATCGTCGCGATGCTGTTGGGCAGACAGACCCGGTAATAGGCGCAGTTGTCGGTGTGCAGCCGGGCGCCGTAAGTCTTGAGGCCCGAGTGGTCCTCTTTGAGCAGCAAGGTGTTGGGCGAGGTGGCATAGGGCACGCCCCGGCCCGCGTCTTCGAGGTGGACCGGGTGTTTCGATGACCAGATATCCGGGATGTTGAATTCAAACGTGCCCTCGGGGCAGCTCTCTTCCGGCGGGATAAACGGCTCTTCCGTCTCGGTGTCATCGGTGTCGCCGGTGTCGGAGTCCGGGTCGTC
>JAAYKL010000136.1 GCA_012522445.1 Myxococcales bacterium
AGACCATCCTTTGCACCGCTTCGCGAGTGCGTTAGTTGGGAACATTCCCCAATTGGGTTCATCTAAATAGGTTTTGCCTAAATGAGCACCCGTTTCAGGAGGCCAGCCTTCTCATTCCATCTCTGAACCATTTCAGAGACGGATGAACAATGGGCACCCGCAAGGGGCGCCCCTACATTGAATACATCAATGAAAACAGCGGTTTGGTAGTTTCTTTTACCGTTTCCAAATGACTCTGAACCCCTCAAAAACCAGGGCGGACACGGGGGTACTGCCCCTACTCCATTCTGACGACTGTCTGTGACAACCCGCAGCGTTTTGTGGTAACCAACAGCCTCGAAGGAGGCCGCCACAGAAACGCCGATGTCACCACCATCACCACCATCAACCCCGTCATCCCCCACGCCCCCCACGTCATTGTCCGCACCCTCATCCGCGTCCGCACCCGCACCCGCACCCCCGCCATCGGGCGCGCTTTCTCGGCAGCGCATGGCCTGGCGTTTTTACGACTTCGCCAACTCGGCCTTTCCCACGGTCATCATCACGGCGATTTACGTCACGTGGTTTAAAAACGCGGTGGTGGGCGACGCGGTGCCCGGCGCTTCGGACCGCCTCTGGGGCATGGCCAACGCCATCGGTGCCGCCCTGGTCTTTTTGTGCGCGCCCTTCTTGGGTGCCCTGGGCGACATCACGGGATACCGGCGCGCGTTCTTCATCGCCGCCTCGGTGGTGTGCATCGTCTTTACAGCGCTGCTCGCCACCACGGGACCGGGCACGGTGACGTCCGCCATGGTCTTCTTCATCCTCGCCTTGTGGGGCTTCGAGCTCGCCTGTGTGTTTTACAACGCCTTCCTGCCCGACCTCGCCGCCCCCAGCGACATGGACCGTCTCTCGGGATCGGGCTGGGCCCTGGGCTACATCGGCGGCCTGGGCGCGCTGGCCCTGTGCATCCCCATCGCCCTCTTCGCCCCGGCGCACGTGGGGCACATCCCGTTGGTGGTGGCCCTGTGGTTCGCCCTGTTTTCGCTGCCCGCCTTTGTGTGGCTCAAGGGACCGCCCCGCACCGCCTCCACCCGCGATGCCACCCGGCACGCCCGCGCCACGCTGGTGCGCAACTGGCAGCAGGTGCGCCGCCACAAGGGCTTCTTGCGCTTCATCGCCGCCTACTTCTTTTACGAAAACGCCACCGCCACCATCATCGTCTTTGCCGTGGCCTTTTCGGGCGACTCCTTGGGCTTCTCCCTGGTCGAGAACATCGCCCTGGTGGCCGTGATGAACCTGGTGGCCGCCCCCGGCGCCTTTGTCTTCGGGCGCGTCGCCGAGCGCATCGGTTCGCGCAGCACCATCGTCATCTCGCTTTGGATGTGGCTGGTGGCCGTGGCCGGAGCCCAGTTGGCCGTGTGGCCGGGCTTGTGGACACCCGCCACCGCCAAGGGATTGTTCTGGGGCGTGGCGGCGTTGGCGTCGGCCTGCATCGGCGCCATTCAGGCCAGCAGCCGCGCCTATGTGGGACAGGTGGCGCCCCCGCAGCGCAGCGGCGAGTACTTCGGCTTCATGGCCTTTGCCGGCAAGGGATCGGCCATCGTCGGTCCCCTGGTGTTCGGCCTGGTCTCCCACGCCTTTGCCAGCCAGCGCGCGGCCCTGCTCTCCACGGGGCTGTTTTTCGCCCTGGGGCTCGTGTTGATGCGCCGCGTTCCCCCGAGCCGCGACCTCGAAGCCCGTTAGGGGAGCCGGGGCTGCTGGCGGCTCAGGCAGTGGAGGCTGCCCCCCTCTTCGATGACCAAGCGACAATCGACGCCCTCGGTGCGGAGGTGGGGCAGGGCGCGGGACAAAATGCGCAGGGCCTCGTCGTCGGTGTCCTCGCCGTAGCGGGGCACCAGCAGCGCGCCGTTGACAAAGATGAAGTTGAGGTGGTTGGCCGGCAGGGTCTCATCGCCCAGTTGTCGCTGGGTGGGGAGGGGCACTTCGTCGAGGCGCCACCCGCGCTCGGAGCGACGTCGCATCCAGAATTGCAGGCGGTCTTTGATTTCGCGCAGGCGCTCGTGGTTTTCGCTGTGCACGTCGCAGTCGGCGTTGAGCACCAGGTGTCCCGGGGCGACGAAGCGCACCAGGTTGTCGATGTGGCCGTCGGTGTGATCGCCCTCTAGGCCAAAGGGCAGCACCAGCAAGTCGTCGA
>JAAYKL010000137.1 GCA_012522445.1 Myxococcales bacterium
AACTCCTGAACCGCTCCATCTGGATGAGCCTGAACCATGCGCGAGCAGCGATCCACGAATACATTGAAGTGTTTTACAACCAAATCAGAAGACACTCAGCCAACGGCTACATCAGCCCGGCTGCGTACGAAAGGCTTTACAACAACGCTGCGAAAGCAGCATAACCGATCTGTCCACTAAAACGGGTGAAGACCAGGATCATCATTTTCCATGAATGACGCCCGACAAGCCCGTTGTTTCCGCTCTTTTCGCACAAATACAGCCACGCTTTGCAGAGGGTTATTTGCGCCCCTTTCGCGTTGTGCGGTACATCGCTCTTGCACCCTCCGCGACACCGCGACACACTGGCGGTTGCCCCGCGCCACGGACAGGAGAAGGCATTGCCCCAACACCAACACCGCGACACCCCCGCGCCCCACCGCCGTCCGCCCGACGCCGCTCCCCTGCGCATCGGGCACATCTCCGACTTCCACCTGCCCTTGCCCCGCAGCGTCCCGTGGCACCGTCTCTTCTCCAAGCGCGTCTTGGGGCTCGCCAACCTCACCTGGCACCGCCGCCACACCCACGCCCTGCGCCCCTTCGAGCGCATCTTGGACGCCCTGCAGCAAGAGGCCCCGGACATCACCGTCATCACCGGTGACCTCGTCAACCTCGCCCTCGACTTTGAATTCGACGCCGTGGCCGCACGCCTTCGCGACGCGGGCTTCACGCGCGACAACACGCTGCTGGTGCCGGGCAACCACGACCGCTACACCCCCTTCGCCCACCTGCGCGGCGACTTCGAAGCGCGGCTCAGCGACTGGTTTCCGCCGCCCCCATCCACGGGCAAGCACCCGCGCTATCCCCTCGTTCGCCCCCTGGGCCCCGCGGTGTTCATCGGCCTCGACACCGCCACGTGGCGCGGTCCCCTGCGCGCGGCCGGCGTGCTCCGCACATCGCAGCTCGACGCCCTGCACCAGGCGCTCGTAGGCCCCTTTGCCGACAAGCACCCCGTGGTGGCCTTGCACCACCCGCCCTTTGCGCTCGAAGGCGCCCTGGGCAAGCAGTACCGCGACGGCATGGCCCACGGCGAGCGCCTCCTCGACATCCTCGCGGGCCGCAACGCCACTGTCCTGCACGGGCACACGCACCTGCGCTCCTTTCGGCGCCTGGGCGACACCGCGGTCTTCGGCGTGCCCTCCACCTCGAGCCTGCACCCCGACGACCGGCGCACCGCGGCCTACCACCTCTACGAAGTCACCGCCCAGGGCCTCCGCTCCGCCACGTCTGTGCAGTACATTCCCGGCGCCCCCGCTGGCGCAGACTTTCGCCGCATCCCCTGGTCCCCCAACGATGAGGCATTCGCATGACCGCGCCCTTATCCCCACATCCCCGTCACCCGCACCGCACCGCGCCGTCCTTGTGGCAGCGCGCCCGGCGCTCCCTGCTCACCCTGCTCACCTTGGTCGCCGCGACCGCCTGCCAAGGGAGCGGCGATGGGTTGTCCTTCTTCTCCTTCGACACCGAGGTCCCGTCGCACGTGCCCCCCGCCACCAGCGCCTTTACCCCCGCGGCCTGTCCGGCGGGCCTCCCCCGCGGCGTCTCCGTGCAGTGCGGCTGGCTGGCGGTGCCCGAAGATCCAGCGCGCCCAGACGGCCCCCACATTCAACTGGCGGTGACGCGCTACTTCAGCGCCCGGCCCAACCCGGCGCCCGACCCGGTGATCTACCTGGAAGGCGGCCCCGGCGGCTCCGGCGTCTCCACCGTGGCGGCGATGTTTTCCGAGTTCGGCGCGCTGCGGACCAACCGCGACCTCATCACCTTCGACCAACGCGGCACCGGGAGTTCGCTCCCCGGGCTCTACTGCGAAGACCTGCTCGAGCCCGACTACAGCGTCGAAGGTGGCGACGACGGCGACAGCGACGACGACTATCTGCAACAGCTCGCCCAGTGCCACCAGCAACTCACCGCCCAGGGACACAACCTCGACCTGTACAACTCCGCGACCAACGCGGCCGATGTCGAAGCCCTCCGCGTCGCCCTGGGATACGACCAGTGGAACCTGCTCGGCATCTCCTACGGGACGCGCCTCGCCCTCACGGTCATGCGCGACCACCCCCAGGGGCTGCGCAGCGTCATCCTCGACTCCACGGTGCCCGTCGAGCACAACCTCTTCGAAGACGTCGCCGCCAACGCCCACCGCGCCTTCACCGCCCTGTTCGACGCCTGCGAGGCCAATGCCCATTGCGCCGACCAATACCCCGACCTCATGAACGCGCTGCTCCAGGCCCTCGACACCATGGACGAAAATCCCCCCGAGCCCTATCTCACCGGCGCCGTCGCCTTCGAAATTTTGTTTCAACTCATGTACAGCGGTTCGACGCTGCCCTACCTGCCGCTGCTGATCTCCCAGCTCGCCGCCGGCAATTACCGCGCCCTCAACAGCATGTACGGACAGCTCTACAGCGCTGAGGGGCGCTTCCCCATCGGCATGTACCTCAGCGTCAACTGCGCCGAGGAGGCCCCCTTCCTCGACCTCGAGCGCTACGAGGTCCTCACGGCCGATCTGCCCGCGCGCTTCCGCGAGCACTTCTCGCCGCAACAAACCGTGGACTTTTGCCAGCACTGGCCCGTGGCAGCGGCGCCCGCGCTGGAGACAAAACCCGTGCGCAGCGACATCCCCACGTTGATCTTGGCGGGGTACTTCGATCCCGTCACGCCGCCCGCCAATGGCGAACAGGTACACGCGGAGCTCGGGCAGAGCCAATTCATGACCTTTGCCGACGGCGCCCACGGGGTCAGCCTCGATCCCTGCGGCCTCGAGATCACCTTGCAGTTTCTCGACAGCCCGCAGCAGAGCGCCCAGCAGCCCTGCCTCGAACGCCTCGCCATCGGCCCGTTCGCGTTGCTGGGACAACGCGCGCCCATTGCCTTCGCCGCGCCCACCGATCCGCTACCCAGCGCCGCCGACCTACTGCCAGCCCCTTGGCAAACCGACCATCGCTCTCTGTTGCGTTTTGTGCGCGCCCGGCGGGATGCCGTTACGAGAGGCGCTCGATGATCATGGCGATGCCCTCGCCGCCGCCGATGCAGAGCGTCGCGGCACCGTAGCGCCCCGACTGCAATCGCAGCACATTGATGAGCGTGCCCAGCACCCGGGCTCCCGAGGCGCCGATGGGGTGTCCGATGGCCACGGCCCCGCCCAGGAGGTTGACTTGCTCCGGGGTCAGGCCGAGCTGGCGCATCACCAGCAGGCCCACCACCGCGAAGGCCTCGTTGATCTCCCAGTAGTCGATGTCGGCGATGTTGAGGTTGGCCTTGGCCAGGGCATTGCGCGCGGCCTCCACCGGACCGTAGGGATACTTTTCGGGCGCCACGGCCCCGCTGCCCCAGGAGACAATGCGCGCCAACGGGGTGAGGCCGTAACGCGCCACGGCGTCTTCGCTGGCCAGCACCAGGGCGGCGGCACCGTCGTTGATGGAAGAGGCGTTGGCGGCGGTGATGGTCCCCGAGCCGTCGCGGACAAAGGCCGGTCGGATGTGGGGGATTTTGTCCTCGCGAAACGAACGCGGCGCCTCGTCGATGGCGAAGCGCTGCACGGTGCCCTCGGCGTTTGGCGCGTCGATGGGGTGGATCTCCCACGCGGTGAGGCCCTCTTGCGAGGCGTCGATGGCGCGGCGATACGAGCGGATGGCGAAGGAGTCTTGCTCTTCGCGGGAGAGGCCCTCGGCGGCGGCGAGCTCGTCGCAGATGGTGCCCATGTGCTTGTCGGAGTACACGTCCCACAGGCCGTCGTGCACCACGATGTCGATGGCCTCTTCGATGGTGTTGCAGCCCGGTGGCAAGAAGCGTCCGGCGGCGCTCATGTTTTCCATGCCCCCGGCCACCGCCACTTGGAACTCGCCCAACTGCACCCCGCGCGCGGCTTCCACCACCGCCTGCAAACCGGAGCCGCACACCTTGCTCACGGTGGTGCAGGGCACGCTGTTCGGACCACCGGCGCGCAGCCACGCTTGTCGGGCGGGCGCTTGCCCCATGCCGCCGGTCAACACGCAGCCCATGAAGCATTCGTCTACCGCGCTGGCGTCGAGTTCGGCACGGCGCAGGACTTCGGCGATGACGTGAGCCCCCAAGTTGACCGCTGGCACCCGCGCCAAGGCGCCGCTGTAATTGCCAATGGCGGTGCGGGCGGTGGCGCAAATCATGATGTTTTGACGCATACTAACTCCTTAAATAGCGTGCGGGCCCAAACCCAAAACAACGCGCAAATTCAAATCCGATCTTCGCATCGGTCGTTTGTCGTCCGGGCACATAGCACAGCAGGTCGTTTTTTGCAGCTTGGATTCTGTTCGCATCCGGCGCTAGGGAAGGGGCTGCTTTTGGGCCACCACCATGCGCCAATCGGCGTCGACAGGCACTTGCTGCACCAGGGAGAATCCGTGTTGGGCCAGCAGGGCGCGCAGTGGCTCATCGGAGAACCAGCGGTGGCGCACCAGTTGGCGCTGCACGCCGCCGTGTTCGTCGACGAGCAGGTACACGTTGAAAATGGTTTGCTGCGCGTTGTACTGCCACGAGCCCTCCAAAACGAAGTGGCCCTCGGGCATCCAAAAGCCGTCCTTGCGCACGTGGTACCACTGCTCGCTCAGCGCGTGGCGCCGCGCCCACTCCTCGCCGAACAAATCGAAGACGAAGCGCCCCTTGGGCCGCAAGACCCGGTGCAGGCGTTGGAGCACCGCGCCGATGCCGCGATCGCTCAGGCTGCCGAAGGTGCCGTAAATCATGGTGGCCCCGTCGATGCCTGTCGGATAGGCCTTCCGCGTCATGTCGCCGTGGACAAAGGTGCAGCGCTTGTCGCGCCGGTTTAAGCGCCGGGCGTGGTCAATGGCGGCCGGCGAAAAGTCCATGCCCACCACCCGCATGCCGTAACGCGAAAACTCTTTGGCGTAGAGCCCCGGTCCGCAGCCCAGGTCGAGCACCAGGGGCCCCGGTGGTTTGACCGCGCCGCGCAGCAAGTACGACCAGCCCAGGTGGGCGATGATCCAGCGCACCTCTTCGCGGATGCGCTCAGGCGGACGGGAGCCTGCGTCGGAGTCGGGGTCCAGGTGGGCGTGCAGGATGTGGTCGGAGATGTAGGGGTCGCTCCAGAACTGGGAGGCCACGGCCGGTGGGCGCGCGGGCTTGCGGCTCAGGGCGGCCAGGCGTTGAAAGACGGCAGCGGCGCGCGGGGACTCAGGGGACATTTTTGGCGTACACCAGACGCAGGCCGTCCAGGGTGAGGTCGGGTTTGGCCTGGTGCACCCGCTGGCATTCCTCGGCGATTAAGGTGCAGAGCCCGCCGGTGGCGATGACCTCCACGGGCTCGCCCATCTCGGCTTCGAGGCGCGCGATGAGGCCGTCCACCAGGGCGGCGTAGCCAAACAGGATGCCCGACTGCATGGCGTGTTCGGTGTTGCGGCCGATGGCGTTTTCGGGGCGGGCGATCTCAATGCGGGGTAGGCGTGCCGCGCGGGAGACCAGGGCCTCTAGCGAGATGCGCAGCCCCGGACAGATGGCGCCGCCCAAGTACTCGCCGCGGGCCGAGACGCAGTCGAAGGTGGTCGCCGTGCCCATGTCCACCACGATGCAGGCCGAGGACGTTAACGCCCGGGCCGCCACGGCGTTGACGATGCGGTCGGAGCCCACTTCGCGCGGGTTGTCGCAGCGAATCGCCAGGCCGGTCTTGACCCCCGGCCCCACCTCCAGCGGTTCGGCGTTCAGGTACTTTCGGCAGGCCGCGCGCAACACCGGTGACACCGGCGGCACCACCGAGCAGATGGCCGCGCCGCGCACGTCGGTTAGGGCGTGTCCCCCCAATTCGAAGAAGGCTTTGAAGCTGAGGCCCCACTCGTCGGCGGTGCGCACCTTGTCGGTGGCCACGCGCCAGCGCTCCACGAGGACATCGCCCCGAAACAAGCCCAATACCGTGTGGACATTGCCCACGTCTGCCACGAAGAGCATCTGCGTTGCCAGACCTTTCTGCCCATGCGCGGACGCGCCGCGATGCGATAAATGAATTAGGGTTGCCCGAGGCGAAAGGCGCGCGCCAGCACGTCTTCGAGGGTCCAACTGCGCGCCGGTTCCAGTGCGCCCACAGCGGTTGCCACGGGTTTCGCCGCCACCACTTCGGGGGCAAACACTTGGGGTGCCGCGTCAACAGCAGGCGCCGCAGGTGCGGACACGGTTTCCGGTTCCAGTTCGGGAACGGCTTCGAGCTCGGGCACAGCTTCGAGTTCGGGAACGGCTTCGCGTTCGGGCACAGCTTCGCGTTCGGGAGCGGCTTCGCGTTCGGGAACGGCCTCAAGTTCGGGAGCGGCAGGTGCCGGGACCGAGGACACCACCTCCAAGGGGATGGGTTCCATCTCTGCGGTGCCCTCGCTTTCGAAGGACACGTCGATCTCTTCGGTGGGGTCGACATCGGGCACCGGAGCGGAAAATGCGGGCGCGGAGGCCTGGGGCATGTCGGGGGCTTGGGCAGAAAGCGGGGCCCACCGGCGTTGGCGTTCGGCGTCGCGCTCGGCTTCGAGTTGGGCGCGGTTGCCCTGTACCCGCAGCAAGAGGTTTTCGAGCTTGGCGATTTGTGCGGATGTTTCCATCAGAAGTCTCCTGCGCTGTCGCCTAGGGCGGTCAGGGCTTTGGGCAACGATATGCCGATGGAGGCGGCGCGCTGCATCAAATTGGCGGCGGTTTCATTGCCGGCAAAGAGCAGCCACTCGTCGGCGGTTTTTTCGACGGGCACCACGTGAAAGGGCGCGTTTTGTCCCAGGGCCTCGAGCACGCCGCCGAGCACCGCCAGCACCAGCGCTTGCAAGGGCGCTTCGAGTGCGTTGGAGGCTGGCAGGGCCAGGCGAACCAACAGCGCGTCGCCGTAAACCTCGATGGCGGGGCGACCCAGTCCCATCAGGGCAAACAGGCCGGCCAGTTCGCTGGAGAACTCGGAGAGGGTCTTGCCGGCGATGCGCGACGCCATTTCGCGGCCGCGCGCCTGTCCGAACGCTCGTCCCTCTTGGGCGATGCGCTCCTCGGAGTCGCCTAGGGCCGCCAGCAGTGAAAGGGGGAGCACCGCCACGGAATCGCCCGCGCCTGAGGCAATGCGGCCCCGGGATAGGTCGAAGCGGAGTTGTTCGGATACATCAATGGAAGCTCGGTTCATGCAAACCACCTTTTGTCGTGCGAGCCGCAGTCTTACGCCTTGTAATGCGCCGCCGTGACAATTGGGCACAATACTATATGTAGCGCCGAAGCGAGTCAAATTGCCGTGCCTCGCGGTAGCGATCTTTTTGCGCCCGTCTTGGCGCCGGTTTGCGCCGTCAATCGCGGCCGGTTCTCGCGAGGCACAGCACGTCCACTGCGCGCACCTCGCCCTGTCGCAGTAAGGCCCGCGCCGCCGCCTCCACCGTGGCGCCGGTGGTCACCACATCGTCGAGCAGCAAGACGCGCCCCCCGCGGGTTTGGGCGCGCGCGTTTCCCACAAAGGCCCCGCGCATGGCCTGGAGTCGCTCGTTGCGGGTGCGGGCAGCCTGGGGAGCGGCGCTGTGGCTGGTGCGCTGCAGGGCGTTCCAGCAGATGGGAGCCCCCGACAAACGCGACAAGCGCCGGGCCAGCAACGCCGATTGGTTGAAGCCGCGCGCGCGCAGCCGCTTGGGGTGCAGCGGCACCGGTACGATCCAGTCGACGGGCGACGCCAGGGGCACCGCGGCCAGCATCTCGCCCAAGGGACGCGCCATCCAAGGGGCGGGGCCGTACTTGAAGCGCGCAATGGCTGTGGCCATCTCACCGCCGTACTCCGCCACCGCGCGTAGCTGCCCGTAGCTCGGCGGATGACGCGCGCAGTCGGCGCACCGATGCGAGGGGCCCGCGCCGGAGAACACGTCTCCGCATCGCGTGCAAAACGGCGGCTCCCATTCCTGCACCGCGCCCGCACACAGATCGCAAAAATGGCGCGCCCACATCGGCAACGCGCCCCGGTATTCATGCGGGGGCAAGCGGACGTCGCAGGCGATGCAGCGCGGCACAAAGAGCACTTCGAGCAACCCCGCGGCCACCGCTCCCCAACGGCGCTTCGCCTCCAAACGATTTTGCTGAATGATGGATGGTTTCATGCAAGGTATATCGGCCGCTGGCGCACAATGTTTCCTGCAAAACGTAAAAAAGTTTGTTTTGTGTGTTTCCCCCCGCGGCACCCTACAGGTCCCACCGGTCCTACTGGGCCTGCTTTCCCCCGCGGCGTCCTACGGGTCCCATTGCTTGCTGGCATGGGAAATCACTTCCATGAGAAGGCATCTCAGCGTCAACTGAAAACGGCGGTTCATTTTGTTTGCCGTTCACGGCATTTTTTGTTCTTCGCGGTTATGTTGTCATCGTCCTTATGCTCCTGCGGCACC
>JAAYKL010000021.1 GCA_012522445.1 Myxococcales bacterium
GCGACAATGTGTCCATGACGGTAACGCTGATTGATCCAGTGGCCATGGAAGTGGGCATGCGCTTTGCGATTCGCGAAGGCGGCCGCACAGTTGGCGCGGGCGTTGTGGCTTCGATCATTGAGTAGTGGAGTAATTAAACATGGCAAATAAAATTCGAATTCGCCTTAAAGCGTACGATCACAAACTGCTGGATTCTTCCACTTCCGAAATTGTGGAAACAGCGAAACGCACAGGCGCGAGTGTTGCGGGGCCCATTCCGTTGCCCACACGCATCAATCGTTTCACCGTATTGAGGGGTCCTCACGTGGATAAGAAATCTCGTGAAGCCTTTGAAATTCGGACGCACAAGCGCCTGATCGACATTATTGAGCCCACGCAGCAAACCCTTGATGCGCTCATGAAGCTAGACTTGAGCGCTGGCGTGGATGTGGAGATTCGAAGCTAAAACGTTTTTGATTGCGAAATCGACGCCCCGTCAGATGAAATGGTGGAGTTAGAGATGCCTAAAGTACAGGTCAAAGATTTAAAAAACAATGAAGTGGGGACCATGGAGCTCAGCGATGAGATCTTCGGTGCCGAAGTGAAATATCACTTGCTTCACGAAATTGTGCGCATGCAGCGCAATAAAAAACGCGCGGGAAATGCCTGCACCAAAGAGCGCAATGCGGTGGCTGGTGGTGGACGAAAGCCCTACAAGCAAAAGGGAACTGGCCGTGCACGACAGGGATCATTGCGCGCTCCCAACCATGTGGGCGGCGGCGTTGTGTTCGGTCCTAAGCCGAGGTCATTTGCCTTTCTGCCTCCCAAAAAGGTTCGCAGAGGCGCAATGAAAAGTGCACTCTCTCTCTTTGTGAAAGAGCAGCGCCTTCTGATTCTCGATTCTTTTGAATTGTCCGAAATCAAAACCAAAGCCCTGCTGTCTTCGCTGCATACGATTGGTGCAAGCAAGGCTGTTTTGGTTGATTTCGACGAGAACCTCAATTTGAAATTGAGCGCCGGAAATTTAAAAGATCACCTTTTTCTCCCCCCCGAAGGCTTGAATGTCTACGACTTGCTGAAGCATGACCAATTGGTGATCTCGCGGCGGGCTGTAGAGCAAATTGAAACGCACCTTCTTCGGCCTATCCGAGAAAGGAAAGTTGACTGATGCGTACCTTGCAAGAAGTAATCATCAAACCCTTGGTCATGACGGAAAAGGGCGAGATTTTAAAAGAAAATCAAGGCACTTATCTGTTCAAGGTCGCACTTGCCGCAACCAAACCAGAAATTAAGGAAGCCGTCGAAAAGTTGTTCAAGGTTGGCGTAACCAACGTGAACACTTCCATCGTCAGAGGGAAAGTGACCCGCATGGGGCGCCGCATGGGCAAACGACCCAATTGGAAAAAGGCGATGGTCACTTTGAGAGATGGCGATTCGATCGAGTTTTTTGAGGGAGTCTGATCATGGCGATTAAGCATTACAAACCAACATCACCAGGACGCCGCTTGATGGCCAGTGTTGATTTTTCAAATTTGTCTAAATCGGCACCGGAAACCTCATTGCTGCGACCGATCAAAAAATCTGGCGGCCGCAACAACAACGGACGCATTACCTCTCGTCATCGCGGTGGTGGACACAAGCGCAGATATCGCCTCATTGATTTCAAACGAAATAAAATTGGCGTTCCGGCTCGTGTTGCCGCTGTTGAATACGATCCCAACCGCTCTGCACGCATTGCCTTGTTGCATTATGCGGATGGCGAGAAGGCGTATATTTTGGCTCCGGACAAACTCAGCGTTAACGATCAGGTGATTTCGAGCCGTCATGCCGATATCAAGCCTGGCAACGCGTTGCCGCTGCGTTTCATCCCCTTGGGCACAGTGATACACAATATCGAGTTGAAGCGCGGCCGTGGAGGACAGTTGGTTCGTTCAGCTGGAACCGGCGCCCAACTGTTGGCCAAAGATGACCGCTATGCGCATGTGCGCTTGCCCTCCAACGAGGTGCGATTGGTCAATGTCGATTGTCGCGCCACCATTGGTCTGGTCTCCAACGTTGAAAACAATCAAGCGCGTATCGGCAAGGCTGGACGTAGCCGTTGGTTGGGCAGGAGGCCGCATGTGCGCGGCGTCGCCATGAACCCAGTGGATCACCCCATGGGTGGCGGCGAAGGCCGTTCTTCGGGCGGTCGCCATCCGTGCACCCCGTGGGGTAAACCCACCAAGGGATACAAAACGCGGACCAATCGTTCGACAGACAAATACATCGTTAAACGTCGCGGTAAGAAGTAGTGAGGAAGCAAAGCAATGGCAAGATCGCTCAAAAAGGGTCCTTTTATTGATGATCATCTTTCTAAAAAGATTGATGAGAACAACAAATCTGGAAACAAAAAAGTTATCAAGACTTGGTCGAGACGCTCAACCATCATTCCCGAAGCGGTGGGACACACTTTTGCCGTACACAATGGGAAAAAGTTCATTGCCGTCTTTGTGACCGAAAATATGGTGGGCCACAAATTTGGAGAGTTCGCCCCAACGCGAACTTTCCACGGCCACGCTGCAGATCGAAAGGCCAAGGGCAAGAAATAATCCCGGGGAACCTTCTTCTGCTTGACGAGGCAGGCTCTTTAGGGTAAATAGCGGCGCTCTTGACCATCTACATGGCCAAAAGCCGAAAAAGTGAATGTTTTCAATAACTAATGCCAGAGGTTAATTATGGAAGCCAGGGCAAGCGCAAGGTATGTAAAAATTTCGCCACGTAAAGTCAGGGTACTGGCTTCATTGCTTCGCGGGAAGAACGTGGGCGAAGCCATACAGACACTAACATTTATCAATCGTTCAGCTGCATTGCCGCTGAAAAAAGTACTGGAATCAGCTGTGGCCAACGCAAAACAAGCCAATTCGGCACTGGATCCCGATGCACTGTTTATCAAAACACTGCAAGTAAATATGGGGCCCACGCAGCATATGCGCAGGTGGCGACCGCGCGCGCAAGGCCGGGCAACGCGAATTGTTAAGGGCGTCAGCCACATTGATGTTGTTTTGGGCATCCGCTAGGAGGACAAGGTGGGTCAAAAGGTTCATCCCTATGGTTTGCGGCTTGGAATTATTAAGTCTTGGAAGTCGACTTGGTATCAGGACAAAGGCTATGCCAAATGGCTTCACGAAGATCTGAGCATCCGCAGATATGTAAAAAAACAGTTAATGCATGCGAGCATTGCCGACGTTGAAATCGAGCGTGCTGCCAACAAGTGCAAGGTCATTGTTCGCTCCTCGCGCCCAGGCATCATCATCGGGAAAAAAGGTGCGGGTGCTGACAACTTGAAAAAAGGCATCCAACGCCTGACGTCAAATGAAGTGTTTGTCGAGATTCAAGAAGTGCGAAAGGCCGAAATCACGGCGCAGTTGGTTGCAGAAAATATTGCCACCCAATTGGAACGCCGGGTTTCTTTTCGGCGGGCAATGAAAAAATCTCTGTCCATTGCCATGAAGTTTGGTGCCAAAGGCATTCGCTTGGAATGTTCTGGACGCTTGGGCGGTGCGGAGATGTCGCGTCGCGAAAAACATCGTGCTGGCCGTGTTCCCCTGCACACGCTTCGAGCGGACATCGATTACGGTTTTGCCGAAGCGCGTACCACATACGGGATTATCGGGGTGAAAGCTTGGATTTTTAAGGGCGAAGTCTTCAAAAAAGCACCCAGCCCGAAGTGATCGAAGGTGTAATATGCTGAGTCCGAAAAGAACAAAATTTAGAAAAACCCAAAAAGGCAAGATGCGTGGCAAAGCCTACCGCGGTTCAGATGTCTCTTTTGGGGATTTTGGGTTGCAAGCGGTGGAGTGTGGGTGGTTGTCCGCTCGTGAAATTGAGGCGGCTCGTATGGCTGTACAACGCCATGTGAGGCGTGTCGGAAAACTGTGGATTCGCGTTTTCCCCGACAAACAACTCACCAGCAAACCCACTGAAACTCGTATGGGAAAAGGTAAAGGTTCGCCTGACGAGTGGGTGGCTGTGATTAAGCCTGGACGAATGCTCTATGAAATCTCAGGCGTCAGCGAAGAGGTTGCCAAACAAGCCTTTGCCCTGGCCGCGCATAAACTGAGAGTTCCCTCGAAATTTGTCAAACGAGGAGGCGCGCTGTGATTGCCAAAGAGTTGAGAACAAAAGACGACAAAGAACTGAATGTGCTTTTGGCTGAGGCCCGGAGCAAGCTGTTCGATCACAAGATTAAGAACGGCATACATCAGTTGGTAGATGTCAGCCAAATTCGAAAAACGCGTCGTGAAATTGCGCGCATCGAAACGATTCTGCGGAGCCGGGAAATCGCCAAAGCTTCGCAAGCAGAACAGGAGTAGGCCATGGCCCACGAGAGAAAACGATTGATGACCGGCCGGGTCTCGAAAAACAAAATGGAAAAGTCGGTCGTTGTGGAGGTCGAGCGTCGTGTTCCTGATCCCAGATATGGGAAAATCGTTACACGCCGTTCTCGTTTTCACGCACATGATGAAACCAACGAGTGCAATGTTGGCGACCTGGTCGAGATTCGGGAGCACCGCCCAATTTCGAAAACCAAACGCTGGGTGGTGGTTCGCGTAATCACCAAGGCGATGGAGGTTTGATATGATTCAAAATCAAACAGTCATGAACGTTGCCGACAATTCGGGTGCGCGCGAGCTGATGTGCATCAAAGTCTTGGGTGGCTCCAAGCGGAAATATGCGACCGTGGGTGATATTGTGGTGGTTTCTGTTCGCAATACGCTGCCGAATTCAAAGGTGAAAAAAGGCGATATTGTCAAAGCAGTGATCGTTAGAACTGCCAAGGAAATTCGCCGTACAGACGGTTCCTACATTCGTTTTGATGAAAATTCTGCCGTGTTGGTGAATCCGCAAGGGGAGCCCATCGGTACTCGTATTTTTGGTCCTGTAGCCCGTGAGTTGCGCGCCAAAAAATTTATGAAAATCGTCTCTCTGGCACCGGAAGTGCTTTAGGTTTTACCAAAAGGATTTTCAAATGCGTCTTAAAAAGAATGATCTCGTGATTGTGATTGCCGGAAAAGAAAAGGGCAAGACTGGTAAGATTTTGAAGGTTCTCGCAGAGAAAAATGCTGTGATTGTTGAACAGCTGAACATTGTCAAACGCCACCAGAAGCCGTCGAAAGACATGCCGACGGGCGGAATTACAGACAAAGAAGCGCCAATTCACGTTTCCAATGTTATGCTGCTGGACCCCAAAACCAACAAGCCTACTCGTATTGCGATTTCTAAGAGCAAAGATGGCGCAAAAGTGCGAGTAAGTGTCAAATCGAAGACCATCATAGATTAGGATAAAGAAAATGGGCGAAAAAGTGCAATTGCGATTTCGAGAAAAATACAAATCAGAAGTAAGAGATTCTATGAAGAAGAAGTTCTCTTACAAAAATGAAATGCAAATCCCGCGACTTCAAAAAATCGTATTGAATGTCGGTTTGGGTGAAGCGGTACAAAATACCAAGATTTTGGATTCTGCGGTTAAAGAAATTGAAACGATTACTGGGCAAAAACCGATCATTACGCGCGCCCGGAAGTCCATTGCCAACTTTAAGTTGCGCGATGGCATGCCGATCGGTTGCGCGGTGACACTGCGCCGAGAAAAAATGTGGGAGTTTTTGGATCGTTTCATCACATTTGCCTTGCCTCGTGTTCGCGACTTCAAAGGCGTGTCTCGCAAAGGTTTTGATGGCCGCGGCAACTATACTTTGGGTGTTCGAGAGCAAATTATTTTCCCTGAGATCGAATACGATAAAGTCGAAAAAGTTAAGGGAATGAATATTACTTTTGTAACAACTGCGGCTTCAGACGAAGAAGGAATGGCGCTTCTCCAAGAGTTGGGCGTACCCTTTCGGAAATAGTTAAGGGAGATTGAAATGGCTAAAACGAGCTCAATGGCAAAAATGACGAGAATGCCAAAATTTAAAGTTCGCAAACACAACCGGTGCCCTATTTGTGGCAGGCCAAGGGCGTATTACCGAAAGTTCAATATGTGTCGCATTTGCTTGAGACAACTTGCCCTCCGTGGCGAATTGCCCGGTGTCGTTAAAGCGAGCTGGTAACAGAGGTTTACAATGACTGATCCGATTGCTGATTTTATTACACGAATTCGTAATGCCGGTATGGCAATGCACTCTTCAGTTCGCATACCGCATTCTAAGATGAAGGTTTCAATGGCCAAAATTTTGAAAGATGAAGGCTATATTGAAGACTTTGAGGTTGATGGTGACTCTTTGAAAAAAGATGTTGTCGTTCACCTGCGTTATGGCGCCGACAATAAGTCAGCAATTCGTTCAATTAAACGGGTGAGCAAGTCGGGCCGTAGGGTCTACAAAAAAATGAAAAATATTCCCTTGGTCAACCAAGGTTTGGGTGTTGCCATCCTTTCCACGTCGCAAGGCTTGCTGACCGATAAAGATGCGAGACGCCTGAACCTGGGTGGCGAAGTGGTTTGTGAGATTTGGTAATCTTTCGAGCGAGGAGATGAGATGTCCCGTATAGGAAAAAAACCAGTCCTGATCCCCAATGGGGTTAATGTAAATCTCTCTGAGAGAGAAATTACCATTAAGGGACCTAAGGGTGTTTTGAATCGTGTCATTCCGCCGTACGTGAAAGTTACATATGAGGACTCTGTAGTTACGGTTGATGGCGTCGAAGGAAAAACAAAGTCTGGCGCTTATCAAGGATTAGCGCGCACATTGATTGCCAATATGGTGATTGGTGTGACAGAGGGCTTCGAGAAAAAGATGAAGGTGGAAGGCGTTGGCTATCGTGTGCAAAACGAAGGAAAAACACTTTCACTCTACTTAGGATTTTCCAAACCAATCGACTTTCTGCTTCCCGAAGGCATTGATGTCGAAGTGGGTGACAGAGGCATTTTCTTTACTTTAAAAGGTATTGATAAAGAAGCTTTGGGGCAAACTGCAGCAACGATTCGCCGCTACCGAAGCCCGGAGCCTTATAAGGGCAAAGGCGTTCGCTATGTCGATGAAGTTGTCCGACGAAAAGCCGGAAAAGCGGGTTCAAAATAGAGGTGCATAGATGAAATCTAAATCCGAAATCAGAGGTTGGCGAAAAAAACGTATCCAGAAAAAGATTCGGGGTACTGACAATCAGCCGCGGCTCTCGGTCTTCAGAAGTGCTTCTCACATTTATGCACAAATCGTAAATGATGATCAGCGAAGAACCCTTCTGGCTGTTTCCTCTTTGTGTCCCGATATCCGGCAAACTGAGGGAAACAAGACTGAGATTGCGAAGAAGGTTGGCACCTTGATTGCTCAAAAATGTCTTGAGCAGAACATTAAAAAGGTTGTCTTTGATCGAAATGGCTTTGTTTACCATGGACGCATAAAAGCGTTGGCTGATGGTGCTCGCGAAGCTGGATTGGAATTTTAGGAGTCTATGATGTCTTCACAATTTAATGAGCAGCAAGATATTTCGGTTGAGGGCGAAGGACTGATTGAAAAGGTTGTCCATATCAATCGCGTCGCAAAAGTCGTGAAAGGCGGTCGTCGCTTCAACTTTTCGGCCCTCGTAGTGGTGGGTGATGGAAAGAGCAAAGTGGGCATCGGTTATGGAAAAGCCAATGAAATCTCTGAGGCCATCCGCAAAGGAAACGACAGAGCTCGCTCATCGATGTTTGAGGTGCCCGTTGTAAACGGAACGGTTCCCCATGAAAATCTGGGTGTTTTTGGCGCGGGGACTGTTTTGATTCGCCCGGCCTCTCCCGGAACAGGCGTGATTGCCGGCGGTCCGGTTCGCGCTGTGGTGGAAGCTTGCGGGATTCGTGACTTGTTGACCAAGTCCATTGGTTCCAACACACCGGTTAACATGGTACGCGCCACCGTTGAAGCCCTTCAGGGTCTGGAAGATAGTGCGAGCGTGGCGCAACGTCGCAACAAAAATGCCGAGGACTTAGTCTGAGATTATATCGCGGAAAGTGAGGCCACCAGATGCCTGCAGTGAAATTGAAAGTGACACAAATTCGGAGTTGCATTGGCCAATGCCAAAAGAACCGAGCAGTTGTGAAAGGGTTGGGGTTGACGGGCATCGGTAAGACGGTGGTTGTCGAGAACTCTCCCGCATTTCGAGGAATGATCAAAAAAGTGATTCATCTGGTCAAGGTAGAGGAAGCAAATGTCTGATATTTTAAGCAAACTCGCCCCACCTCCGGGTTCGAGGAAAAAAGCAAAAAGACTGGGACGTGGTCCGGGTTCCGGCCTTGGCAAAACCTCCGGTAAGGGACAAAAAGGACAGCGTTCTCGTTCTGGTGCTGGCAACCTGCGCGGCTTTGAAGGCGGTCAAATGCCTTTGCAGCGCCGCTTGCCCAAGCGCGGATTTAAAAATCCTTTTCGCGTCGTTTTCGAAGTCGTGAATTTGGGGAGCTTAGAACGCTTTGACGCAGGTGCTGTTGTGGATCTCGCCGCACTGGTAGAGGCCGGCTTGGTGTCCAAAAAAGCCAAGGCAGTGAAAATCCTCGCCAAAGGGGATTTGACGAAAAAACTGACTTTGAAAGCAGATGCCATTTCAGGGCAGGCGCTCGAAAAACTGACGTCCCTGGGGGGCTCCTTCGAAGAATTGCGCCGAAACCTTTAAGAATAGGAATCTAACGTGGCTACTGGAATCGGGAGAATCGGGAAAAACCCGGAACTGAGAAAGCGCATCTTTTTTACGCTGACGATGTTGGCAGTGTATCGCATTGGCGTTTTTGTGACGGCCCCTGGGGTTGACCGCGAAGTCATGGGGGAAATCGTACGGAGCAGCTCGGGTTCGTTCATGGGCATGTTTAATATGTTTTCGGGCGGTGCACTGGAAAACCTTTCCATCATGGCCTTGGGCATCATGCCTTATGTAACATCTTCTATTATTATGCAGCTCCTCTCTTCTGTCGTGCCGCGTATCGCAGAACTGCGGAAGGAAGGCGAGGCCGGCAGCCGCAAAATTAACCAATACACGCGCTATGGTGCGGTGATTATTGCCTTTGTGCAGTCTTATGCCATGGCGGGCTACTTGGAGAGCCTGAACAGCAGTGGCGTGGGCGATGTGGTAAGCAACCCAGGCATCGGCTTTCGCCTCTTGACCATGTTGACCCTAACCACCGGCACCGCCTTTATCATGTGGTTGGGGGAGCAAATTACGGAACGAGGCATTGGCAACGGCATTTCCCTGATCATTTTTGCCGGTATTGTGTCGGCCTTGCCCGATGCGTTGTTTCAAACAATCCAGATGGCAAAAATGGGCCAACTTACTCCCATCACCCTCATGATGATCGTCGCAGTGTTTCTCGCCGTGGTGGCCACCATTGTGTTTTTTGAACGTGGCCAAAGACGCATTCCCATTCAACACGCCAAGCGTGTTCTGGGGCGAAAAGTTTACGGCGGGACGTCCTCCTTTTTGCCCTTGCGCGTGAACCAGTCGGGCGTTATTCCGCCCATTTTTGCTTCGACACTCTTGATGTTCCCGGGCACCTTGGCGGGAATGACTGGGTTTGAGCAGTTGAACCAACTCGTCGCTTTTGGTTCATGGCAGTACAACACCATTTATGGACTCTTGATCATTTTCTTCTGTTACTTCTACACGGCCATTACTTTTCAACCCGCAGATGTGGCAGACAATCTCAAGAAGCAGGGCGCTTTTATTCCCGGCATTCGTCCTGGAAAAAGGACCGCCAACTACATTGATAAAGTGCTCAACCGTATCACCTTTGGTGGTGCATTATACGTGGCTACCGTCTGTGTTCTGCCGTCCATTTTGATCACCGAAATGACCATTCCGTTTTATCTCGGTGGCACGGGTTTGATGATTGTGGTGGGCGTGGCTTTGGACACCGCTCAGCAAATTGAATCGCACATGATCAGCCGTTTTTATGATGGCTTTACGGGGCCCCGTGGCGCTCGTATCCGTGGCAGAAGGGCGGGTGCATAAGCTTGTTATGTCGATGCGCCTGATTTTAATAGGCCCACCCGGGGCTGGAAAAGGTACGCAAGCGAAGAAGTTGATGGAACTTCTCCACGTGCCGCAACTCTCCACGGGCGATATGTTGCGCGCGGCGGTGGCCGCTCAAACGCCGCTGGGGATTCAGGCCAATACCTATATGGTGGCCGGGCAGTTGGTGCCAGACGACGTGGTGCTCGGCATGGTCCGCGAACGCCTTCGCCAGTCGGATGTCCAAACGGGGTTTATGTTGGATGGATTTCCGCGAACAGTGCAACAGGCAGAAGGCCTGGAAACATTGCTGGCGGAGTTGGGGCAAACCATCGACGCGGTCGTTGCGCTTGATGAAGCAGACGATGTGTTAATCGAACGCATTACGGGGCGCAGGACCTGCGAAAAATGTGGCGCCATTTACCATATTGTGGTGAATCCGCCACCAGCAGATGGTGCGTGCCGCCATTGTGGACATCGCGTTTTTTTGCAGCGAAGCGACGATACGGAGAGTACGGTGCGCGCTCGGTTGATCGCCTACAACGAATCAACAGCACCGCTTATTGGTTTTTACGAAGAACGAAGACTGTTGAAAAAAATTGAATGCACTGGTAAAGGCGCCGATGACGTTTTCTCGGCCCTCCGGGAAGCCCTTTCTCTCTGAGTTCGCAAGACATCAGGGTTTGGAGGTCGTTATGAAGGTGAGACCATCAGTTAAAAAAATTTGCGACAAATGCAAAATTGTGAAGCGTCGGGGTGTTGTGCGTGTAATTTGTGAAAACCCTCGGCACAAACAGCGACAAGGTTAGGAGGATACTGTGGCACGCATTGCGGGTGTGGACCTTCCACGCAAAAAGCACATTCGGATCGCTTTGACTTATATTTACGGGATTGGTGAGACCAGTGCCCGAGAAATTTGTGAAAAAGCTCAAGTAGATCCCAGCCGAAAAGCGGATGAATTGAACGAAAGCGAAATCAAGGCAATCCGCGACGTCATTCATGATGAATACAAAGTTGAAGGTGATTTGAAACGCGATGTCTCCATGAACATCAAACGCTTGATGGATCTGGGGTGTTATCGCGGATTGCGGCATCGCCGTAGTCTTCCTTGCCGTGGGCAACGGACGCACACGAATGCCAGAACTCGTAAAGGCCCCAAACGCGGTGCCCCGATTAAGAAAAAGAAATAAGACAGGATTAATCAACGATGGCTAAGGCAAAAACGACGAGAAATGTTAAGAAGAAGGTAAAGAAGAATATTCCAGTGGGCGTGGTTCACGTTCATTCTACCTTCAACAATACAACAATCACCATCACCGATGTGGCCGGAAATGCCATCTCGTGGGCGACAGCTGGCGCGATGGGCTTTAAGGGCTCGCGAAAGAGCACATCTTTTGCAGCGCAACTCGCCGCCGAAGATGCCGCCAAAAAGGCGATGGAACACGGTCTGCGGCAGGTGTCTGTTTTGGTAAAAGGCCCCGGCTCTGGTCGTGAATCTGCGCTGCGCGCAGTGCAGGCTTCGGGCCTGAAAATCACATTGATTCGCGATGTGACCCCAATTCCCCACAATGGTTGCCGACCGTCGAAACGGCGTAGGGTCTGATTTTAGGAGGACAAAGTGGCACGTTATCTTGGGCCTGTTTGTAAGCAATGCCGTCGTGAAGGCGCCAAACTTTTCTTGAAGGGTGAGCGCTGCTTATCAGATAAATGCGCGTTTGATAGACGCCCTTATGCCCCCGGGCAACACGGTCAGCGCCGCAGCAAGGCATCGGAATACTCCCGACACTTGCGCGAAAAACAAAAGGTGCGCCGCATTTACGGGATCCTCGAAAAACAGTTTTCACTGTATTTCGATAAGGCAGATGCTGCCAAAGGCGTAACCGGCGATAATTTGTTGCGGTTATTGGAGAGTCGTTTGGACAACATCGTTTATCGGATGGGGTTCGCCAACACGCGCAAGGCGGGACGACAATTGGTGCGTCACAACCATGTTTTGATTAACGGAAAAAAGGTCAATATCCCCTCCTACTTGGTGAAGGCTGGCGACGAAATTTCCATTCGCGAACGCTCGTTAAAAATCGGCGTCATTCAGGGAGCGCTCGAGAGTAAAGAGCGAACGGGCTGGGACCCTTGGTTGGAAGTGGATGCCAAAAAATTCAAAGGCGTCGTAAAAGAAATTCCCCAGGTCCAGGACTTGCAATTGTCCATTGAACCTCAGTTGATCGTAGAATTCTACTCCAAGTAGAGTCACTGAAGAGAGGAGACCGGCATGTACAGGCGCAATTGGCGCGAGCTTATCCGGCCACGTGGTTTGGTGGCTGATCAGAATACCTTGTCGGACGTGTACGGTAAGTTTGTTTGCGAGCCCTTGGAACGCGGATTTGCCATTACACTTGGCAACTCCTTGCGGCGCGTCTTGCTTTCGTCGCTGCAGGGAACCGCTGTTCTGGCGGTTAAATTTGACGACGCATCTCACGAGTTCACCACGATTTCGGACGTCATCGAAGATGTCACCGAAATCATTTTGAACTTAAAAGAAGTGGTGTTGAAATTGCACGAACCCAAGGAAGTGACCCTCCGCGTTGACGTGGAAGGCCCTGCCCGAGTGACCGCGAAGGACATTCAGGCTTCCAATTTGGTGGATGTGTTGAATCCCGACCACTACATCGCCACGGTGGCGGAAGGTGGCCGACTCGCCTTTGAAGTCAAGGTGGGCCCAGGCCGGGGATATCAGCCCACGGAACGTCGTTTCATCGTGGACGAGGCACCCACTGAGGCGGGCTGGATTCAACTGGACGCCCTGTATTCACCGGTGCAAAAGGTGAATTACACGGTGACCAACGCGCGTGTTGGGCAAATTACCGACTACGACAAGCTGACTTTGGAAGTGTGGACAAACGGCAGCGTGAAACCCGATGACGCCATCGCGTATGCCGCCAAAATTCTCAAAGAACACCTCAACATCTTCATCAATTTCGAGGAAGATCTGGAGCCTGCCATCAGCGATGTGGAAGAGCCAGAGCAGGCGGTGAACGAAAACCTCTTCAGGCCGGTTGACGAGCTGGAACTCTCGGTTCGCTCATCGAACTGTCTGCAGAACATTGGCATTAAGTTGATTGGCGAGTTGGTGCAGAAGACAGAAGCCGAAATGCTGAAAACAAAGAATTTCGGCCGAAAATCGCTGAAAGAAATTCGCGACATTCTCGCGGAGATGGATTTGCAACTCGGCATGAAGTTGGACAATTGGGAGCAATTGTACGAACGCTGGAAAAAGCAGCAGGGATCATAGGGTGTCAAGATGAGACATAGAAAATCAGGCAGAAAACTCGGTCGCAATTCGAGCCACAGAAGGGCCATGTTTCGCAATCTGGCTGCGGCGTTGATTTTGCACGAGAAAATCGATACGACGCACGCCAAGGCCATGGAGCTTCGACGCTTTGTTGAACCCTTGATCACAAAAGCGGCCAAGTCGCCCAATGTGGGAGAGGCGTTGGACAAATTGAGCGCCGAGGAGCGCGCGCAACAAATTCACTTGCGCCGCGTCGTTGGCAAATTTCTCCCGCACATGTACCAGGATGGATTGGCGGAGAGCCTCCCGGTTGACATCATTGAGAAGCTGTTTGTCAACTTGGGACCACGGTTTAAAAACCGCCCCGGCGGGTACACGCGCATCACCAAAATTGGTACGCGCCGTGGTGACTGTGCCCCCATGTCCCGCATCGAACTCTTGGTCGATTAATATTCCCCTTTCCACAACTTCATTTCACTCATTATTGCAGGTATAATCCGGGCTGCTTTTTGGAAGCAGAACATTGCATCGGTTTATGACAATGAAACACCATACGCCAGACGTGTTGATGATTGGATCCCCATACCGCAAGGGGGATGGCGTCTTCGATGCAACGGATTTGTTTCGGGTGCACTTTGTGGAACCCGAAGAGTTGTCTGTCGCCTCTTTTTCAGAGCATGCGCCCAAACTGATTGTGCTCTGGCCCCAGCAGGATTTGTTGTCGACGGTGTTGTCCCTGGCCAATCGCTCCGCGCCCAATTCGCCGATATCGATTCTGGTGGTGGGGCCCTCTTCGCAGGCCAGCTATTTTTTGGAGGCCGGGGCGGCTTACTTTGTGGACGAAGCAGCGCCTACAGCGGTGCTGTTGCGCGGCATTGAAGTCATGCTGGGGGTCTTCTCGGTGCGCCCGATGTATGGGGCAGCGCACGAAATTCGAACAGCGGTTGAACCGTTGCACGTTGCGTTGGAGGAAGCGGCGCTCGCCGCCAATGTGGAGCGCCTTAGCGACGACATCGTGCCTCGGGTCCCCTTTGTGCAACACGGTTTGTCCTTGAAAGGCCTGATCGAAACATTGGAGGGTAGCTGGTTGCGCGCACCGGTGCAGAGCGGTGATGCGCCCGCATCTGAGGGCTTGGAGTCCGTGGACTTGCAGGGATATGTGGCCCCGAGAGAGCAGGTGGATGAGCAGCGCTCCGAACCACCGGATGCCGTGTTGGACAGCGCCTCAGGTGCACCGCCGCCCGCTCCTCCGTCCGTGTCGGAATTGGCGGAGCAGCGCAGTGTCTCGACGCTGCCACCGCGTGCTGCGGCGACGCCTCCGGCAGAAGATGAGGGCGTAAAATCCGAGTTGGACGCGATCGCCCGCTCGCTCATGCACCCGGTCGACAAGGAGGTCGTGCGTGTGGAGCGAGATGCTGCACATGTGTCCACCATTGCGCCGACCTCGGCCAACCAAGCGGTGACGCGCGATTGGCGTGCGCCTGCCCAGCAGTTGTCGAGTGATGCGCATAGCCCCACGGAAGAGTGGTCTGTGGCGCAGGGTGGCTCGCTGAGCGAGATGCCGGTTTGGCAGTTGTTTGCGCGGCTGGTGCAGCATTCGTATTCGGGACAACTGACGCTCTCGCGCCGCGAAGTGCAGCGCATCATCCCCTTTGAAAATGGCACGCCGTTGATGGTGGCTTCGAATGCCCGCGGGGACCGCTTAATCGAGCTCTTGTTTCGGGAGGGGCGCTTGTCTGCTGAGCAGTATGCCAGTGCCTCGGAAACCATTGCTGTGAGCGGTCGTCGCGCTGGCGTGGTGATGATGGACCAGGGGTGGATCGCCCCGCGCGAACTCTTTCCCCTGGTGCGCTATCACTATGAATACTTGCTGGGGGATGCCTTGTTCTGGTCCGAGGGAACCTATCAGTTGGCGCCGTTGCCGGAACCGCTTCGAGAGCCCATTTTGTTGGATGTTTCAGGTGTTGCGGTGTTGGTTGAGGCCTTCCGCACCCATGCGTCGGAGGCGTTGCTCAATCGGTTGCTGCCACCGGAAACCGTGTTGCAAAATGGGGCGGCAGCCAACAAGTGGCCGCTGGATGACTTCGCCTTGTTGCCGCAGGAGTTGGCGTGTTTGCAAGATGTGAACGGCGAACGTTCGCTGCAGCGTCTGGCGCAGCGCGGCGCGATACCTGTACACGAGTTGCAGTCTGCCCTGGTGCCCATGTTGTTGCTCGAGTGGCTGCAGGTGCGTGACGAGGCGACACCGGATGCGGAGAGCGCCCCGCCGCCCTTGACCGATGCGGTGGTTGTGAGCGAGATGTCCGGTACTCTCCCAGAGAGGGCGTCGGACGCGGCATATGAGAATGAGGTTGGCGATGCCCGTGCGCGTGTGGTGCAAAAAATGGCCCAGGTGCACGAAGGGACGTATTTTACCATCTTGGAGGTGGGCGATACCGCGGCATCGTATGAAGTGCGAAAGGCATACCAACGCTTGAAAGCAGCGTTTCAATTGGAGTTGTTTGCAATACCGGAGTTGGCGGATCTGCGCAGTGACGTGACGGTGATCGGAAAGGTGCTGGACGAAGCCTTTGATGTATTGCGCGATGACGCGCGCCGTGAAGCATATCGCCGAGCGCATGTGTAATACCGGTGCATGAGGGAAAGGGCGTTTTGACATGGCGATTCGGAAAATCTTGGTCTATCCCGAGGATGTGTTGCGGCGAAAAACACGCACCGTCACGGTTTTCGACGACGCGTTGCGCACATTGGTCGACGATATGATCGAAACGATGTACGCGGCCCCCGGTGTTGGTTTGGCGGCCAATCAAGTCGGCGTCGATTTGCAGGTCTGCGTGGTGGACGTGTCTTACCCGGACGGGGACGCGCAGCTTCACGTCTTGATCAATCCCGAAATTGTGCAGGGCGAGGGCGAGATTGTGTGGGAAGAAGGCTGCTTGAGTTTTCCGGACGTCTTGGTGGATGTCACGCGTTCCAACCAAATCCTCGTGCGTGCAGTTGATGTGAATGGCCAACCCTTTGAGCTATCCGCAGAGGGCTTTTTGGCCGTGGCACTTCAACACGAAATCGATCACTTGAACGGCATCTCTTTGGCGGACAAGGTAGGATACCTGCGCCGCAAGATGATGCTCAAAGACTTGAAGCTCTTCAAAGAAAGCCATCGGTAACGTCTCGTGCGTCCATCGGTTGTATTTATGGGAACGCCGGCGTTTGCGGTGCCAGCCTTGTGTGGCTTGGCCGCGTCGTGCGATGTGCGACTGGTGATTACCCAGCCGGATAGGCCTTCGGGACGAGGGCGTGCATTGGCGGCGTCTCCGGTCAAGGCCATGGCGCTACAGTTGGGGCTCCCCGTTCTGCAACCCGAGATTGTGAAGGGCAAGCGTTTTGCAGAAAAGATGGCGGCGTTGCACCCAGACTACATCGTGACGGCGGCCTATGGGCGCATTTTGGGTCCGTCGCTGTTGCGGGTGCCCCAGCGCGCTTGCCTAAATGTGCATGCATCGATTTTGCCCGCCTATCGCGGCGCGGCACCGGTGAATCACGCCATCCTCAATGGGGAGACAGAGGCGGGTGTGTCGATTATGCAAATGGTGACCGAGTTGGATGCGGGGCCGGTGTATCGCGTTGCCAAGACGCAAATTGGCGAACAGGAAACCGCTGGCGAGCTCTTGACGCGGTTGGCGCAACTCGGCGCCGATGCATTGATGGAGGTGTTGCAGGACTTTGGTGCGCACACCCCGCAGGTGCAAGACGACTCGCGTGCGACCTTTGCGCCGATGCTTCAAAAGTCCGATGGCATTATCGACTGGTCGAAGCGCGCTATCGAGATACACAACCACATCCGCGCCATGACCCCTTGGCCCGGTGCCACGACGCTTTGGCAGGGGCAGGCGGTGAAAATCGGCGCTGCGACCGTGGCAACCAACGATGTGTCCGCAACCAGCAACACACCGGGGACCGTGTTGCAAATGGATGAACGAGGCATTGAGGTCGCCTGTGGTCGCGGGGCACTGCGGCTGTTGGCCGTGCAATTTCCGGGTAAGAAAATGCTGCACGTATCGCAATTCATTCACGCAACGCCCCTGCAGCAAGGCGCTTGCTTTTCCGCTGATTCGGCGCATCGATAAATAGGTCAATTCGCTATGAGTGAAATATTTGCCCCCATTGCAGAATGGTACATGGCGCACATCAATTACTTTACCGTGTGCCTGCTCATGACCATTGAGAGTTCCTTTATCCCTTTCCCCTCTGAAATTGTGGTGCCGCCAGCAGCATGGAAGGCGGCCGGGGGCGAATTGAGTATGGCGTTGGTGTTGGCGAGTGCCACGCTGGGGGCCTTGCTGGGCGCCCTGTTGAACTACTTTTTGGCACGCACATTGGGGCGCAAAGTGGTGTATGCGCTGGCCAATACCCGCGTGGCGCACATGATGTTGATCTCTGAAGAGTCGCTGGTGAAGGCGGAGAAGTTCTTTGTGAAGTACGGCGCCATCTCCACGCTGATTGGGCGATTGGTAACGGTGGTGCGACAGTTGATATCCTTACCCGCCGGACTCGCCAAGATGCCCTTGTTGCCCTTTATCCTTTACACCGCTGTTGGGGCCTTTATCTGGAATGTGATTTTGGCATTGGCGGGATATTACCTCCATTCGCAAAAAGAACTCCTCGAACGCTATTTCCACCAGATCGCCATTGCGGGGATTGTCTTGGGCGGTGCCCTGGTACTGTTTTTTCTGCTCAAGTCATTTCGCAACCGCAAGGCGCCCCAATCCAAGGCGCCGTAACACCTTGTCCAAGCTTCCGCGCCAGCATGTCGTTGTCGCGCTGATTGTGGCGCTCGTCGCTGTTGTGTATGCGCTGGCAACCGACAAGTGTTTGGCGCCCGCGGAGTTTCAGCACCTGCACCGCATTTGCCAGGAGCCGACGTGTCCCAGCGGTGACGCCTCCGAATTGCAATTCTTGCATGTCTCGTCGCACGAGACGCGCCGGTCGTTTTGGCGCTGGGAGCCAGCGATCTTTTTGGCCAATGACGCCAAGTCGCCGCTGCGCGATTTGTACACGGCAGAGTTTCGGCGCGATGCCCAGGGGCGTTTGCGCGGCATGAGGCGCGTGCGAAACCTGTCGCAGACCCGCGATGCCGATGAAGATGTGCTGTGCACCGATGGCGATGGACGCCTGCTGTATGCGGCCCAGGTGGGAGGCGTGTACAACGGCTGCACCTGGGTGGACTTTCGCGGTGAACCGGCGGCGTTGACGTCGTCCTGGTCGCTGTGGCGGCGCTTGGCCAATCGCATTAACAATGTGCAGAGCACCGGTCGCGCAGCGGGGTTGCATGTCCGCGATGTGCGGTGGGATGTGCCCGTGTCGCAACTGGCGCTGCAGTGTCGTGCGGGTGTGTTGGCGGCGCACGCGAATGGCGAAGCGGTGGTGTTGACGCCCGATGGACAACTGCGCTCGGGCGCTGCGAGCGTCGTGCCGATGCGCAAAGCCCAGCCCGCCTTTTTGGCGTGGGCGGTGGACACGGTGCGCGCCATTCCCTGGGTGGGGCGCGAGAAGATTGAGTGGTTGGAAAAACAGTGGTTTGATTTTCAAGACTGGCTTCATCGGACGCATTACGCCGTTGCCGGTGCCGCTACAGAGTGCGCCGCTGGGGCAGAGACGCTGTCGGCGCGCCTGATGAACGTGCGCGAAGCCCAAGATGTTGTCGCCGGTTGGCCTCCGCCCGATATCGCGCCCTTGTTGCCCTTGGGCAAGTCGCGGTCCACGGCCGAAGGGACATGGTTGCCGATGGCCCATGAAGCGTTTGTTTCAGCGGTGCACGGTCCGCCGTTGTTTTATGAAACCTTTTTGCGCCCCGATGCCGATCGCCCTTACTCCCGGGTGTACTTGGTGACCTGGGATCCCTCGCGGGTGGCGCTGAATGTCATGCCTGGTCTGCGTGAACCGCGCTCGACGACCGGCTTGCGCGGCAAGGGCGAGATCCCGCGGGACGCCGACGGCGTGGACCACGTGTCGCACCTGGTCGGCGCTTTTAACGGTGCGTTTCAGGCGATGCATGGGGAGTGGGGGATGATTGTGGACCGAGAGGTGTTCTTGCCGCCGCGGGCCTATGGCGCGAGTGTGCTGGTCTTGGAGGGCGCGCGCGTGGGCATGGGCTCTTGGCCGCACCCCGCTCCGGAGCTGCCACACAATGTGCTAGATGTGCGGCAAAATCTGCATGCATTGGTGGAGAACGGGGCGTTCAACCCCTACCGCAGGGAGTGGTGGGGCGGGGTGCCCCAGGGGGTCGACGAGCGTGTGGTGACCGTTCGCACCGGCCTGTGCCTGACGCAGGGTGGCAAGATGATTTATTTTTGGGGACGGCAGCTTTCTCCCGAGAGCCTCGGTGCCGCGATGTTGGCGGCAGGCTGCGATTTTGGCATGCACCTCGACATGAACTCCGGACATTGTGGCTTCGAGTATTATCGTGTCGATACGCCGGATGCGTTGGCCGCGTATGAGGTGCCAAGCGACAAAAAGTGGGAGGCCTTTGGCTTGGTGCCGGGGCGGGAGGAACTCGCGTTTGTTGTCCGGAAGCTACACCGGGATATCGGCGGCGGGAATTTTCCGCGCTACATTCACCGCGACCCGCGAGACTTTTTTTATTTGACGCGAAGACCCTCGGTTTTTGACAGCCCGCCCGAGAAAGCACCGCGGGGATGGCGTCCGTTGCTGTCGATGGAGGGCTTTCCGGTGCCAGCGGTTCAGGCGGACTGGGAGAACAATGCGCTGTACAAATTTGACGCAACGCAGGTGAAGTGGGCTTGGGAGGAAAAGGCTCCTGATGACAGCGACGACGTGTTGTTTTCGGCGGATGCGGCGTCGGTTCACTGCGCGCAGGATGACGCGGGTTTTTTCTATGCCACCGCTGATGCAGATGCCGAAACGGCCATGCGGGGATTGGCACGGCGTCTCGTGAAGCCGCCCTTGCGCACCGGGGAGCTTGCGGGGGATGCGACGCGACAGTGGTTGGTGGTACGCCAGGCGCCCCAAGCTGCCTGGGAGCGCATGTTCGGCGACGTGACACCCGTGCGGCCAGCGATTTGGCGGGAGGTGTTTCGCCAGCGCGGTAAATTGCTCCCCGTGGATGCGGGTGACGCAATGCCGTCTTCGCGGCCTGCGCAGTAAAGAACACGCGTGCGTTCTGCGGCCCGAGAAGTGCGCTGTAAATACAGGGAAATGCGGCCTGCGCGCTCCTGTTTTCGGGCCAACAGAGCGTTGACTTGAATGGGCTTAAATGGGATAGTCACGTGCCGATAACTTTGGCGATTTTTTAACATTAACTGAACTCGTATTTGTGGAGAAACGCTCGTGAAAAAACCGATTCCCTTCGGAAAATACTACTTGCTGGATCGCATCAGTGTGGGCGGAATGGCCGAGGTTTTTAAAGCCAAGGCGTATGGCGTGCAGGGTTTTGAGCGGCTGATCGCTGTGAAGCGCATTTTGCCGAGCATTGCCGAAGATGAAGAGTTCATCACGATGTTCATCGATGAGGCCAAAATCTCTGTGCAGTTGACCCACGCCAACATCGCGCAAATTTTTGACTTGGGCAAAGTCGGCGATTCCTACTTCATCGCGATGGAATATGTGGCGGGCAAAGACCTGCGCGCGATATTTGATCGGCTTCGCAAAAAGGGCCAAGCGATGGCGCCTGCCATGGCCGCCTACATTACGATGAAGATCTGCGAAGGCCTGGATTATGCACACAATAAAAAAGATCCGTCTGGCCGGGACTTCAATCTCGTGCACCGCGATGTTTCTCCCCAAAACGTATTGGTCTCCTACGACGGCGAAGTGAAGCTGATCGACTTCGGCATTGCCAAGGCGGCCGGAAAAGCGGGCAAGACCCAGGCAGGTATCCTAAAAGGCAAGTTTGGTTACATGTCGCCGGAGCAGGTTCGCGGCCTACCGCTGGATCGGCGCTCGGACATTTTTGCCCTGGGCATCTGCCTGTGGGAGATGGTGACCGGAGAGCGCCTGTTTGTCGGCGAGAGCGATTTCTCCACGCTTGAAAAAGTGCGCAATGTTGAAATTGTGCCGCCCTCATCGTTTAACAAGCGCATCCCGGAAGACCTCGAAAAAATTATTATCAAAGCCCTGAGCAAAGAAGTGGAAGAGCGCTACCAGAGCGCCATGGATTTGCACGACGACTTGCAAAGCTGGATGTACACATCGGGCAATTTCTTTGCACGCAAGGATTTGGGCGCCTTTCAGCAAGAGGTTTTTCGCGAAGAGATCGAGAAAGAGTTGGCGCAAGACGACGATTACGGCGAAGGCATGATTACCGGTGGCTCTGTGCCACCCCCACCGCGCGCCTCTCGCGTTTCGGGAGCGCCGCGTGTGACAATGCCCGCAGCCGTTCCGCCTCGTCCTGGTGGGGCCCCGGGAATGCCGCCGCGCCCCGGTGCTATGCCGGCGCCGCCGCGACCGCCCATGCCCGGAGAGCCCCAATCTATGCCGAGCATGCCCACGCCTAGTGCCCCGCGGGCTTCCATGCCCGGTATGCCGACGCCGCCGCCGCCCACACCGCCACGTCCGATGCCAGCGCCACCTGCGCCACCTGCGCCGCCTGCGCCACCGGCATCGCAGCAAGCGCCGATGACCTTGGACATGGAGTGGGACGACGACGAGCCCCCCACGAACATCTACGACAAGCGCACATCGGCACAATTGGCCAAAGCCGCAGTTGCCGCCCGCGCGCCCGCACCGCCCATGGCGCCGCCAACACCGAGCATGCCACAGGCGCCTGCCATGCCCGCTCCGCATTCGGGAATGAGTCGCCCCATGGGACCGGGGGCCGGAATGCCCATGCCCGGCTCGCGACCGCAAATCGCCGATTACGAAGACAGCTCGCGCGCCATGCTCTCGGCACGCCCCCGCAAAAACAAAAACCGCTCAATGCTGCTTGGGTTATCGGTGGGCATTATCGTTGCGTTGCTGTTGGCGGTGTTGCTGGTCAAACTTTTCAAAACCGAACCACCAGGCTCGATTGAACTGGCGGTGGAACCCGGCGACGAAATCTCTGTGGTGCTCGACGGATTGAAGCCGATTCCGGGCAACATCTCTCCGGTGGTGCAGGAGCTTTCGCCTGGCGAACACTCTTTAATCGTCCGCCGAGAAGGCTATGAGCCCAAGGAGATCAAGGTCGACATTAAGTCGGGCGTCAAAATCCAAACCAAGGTGGTGTTGCAGCCGTCAACAGCGTCCATGGCGGGATTTATGCTCGAAACCGATCCGCCGGGTTGCACGGTCGAAGTGGATGGGCGCGTTGTAGACGACAAAACGCCGTTGACGATGTCGGGTCTCTCCGAGGGCAATCACGTCGTCAAAGTGACGCGCGACAATTACCGAGAGTTGAAATTTGAGGTGGAGTTGAAGAAGGGCGAGACCGCCAAACTGCCGCTGAAAAAGCTCATCCGCTCCCGCATTGATGTCACTTTCAATACGACGCCACAAGGCGCTGAGGCCACGCTGCTCGCAGATGGTCAACGCACTGAAGTCGGGCGCACACCGATTTCGCAGATGGTGGATACTTCCAAAAACTACGAAGTGGAATTTCGCTGTGGGGACAAGACGGTGAAGGTGCCGCTGGGCGAAGCCGAATTTGCCGATGCGGGCGAGAGCCTCTCCATGACAGCGGTTGCTTGTGCGGGTGGCGCAGTTGCCGCAGGAGGAGGCGCGGCGCGTAGACCCGCAGGTGATGCGGCTGCCAAGGCCCCGACCCCTGCGACACAGCCGGCGAAGCAGCCAGCCGCCAAGCCCGCGACAGGCGGTGCCGATGGCTACTTGTCCGTACAAACCCGTCCCTGGTCCCAGGTGTCCATCAACGGAAAGTTCGTGAAGAACACACCGCTCCTCAAGCATCCCTTGAAGCCCGGCAGGTACAAAATCACTGTCGAGAATCCCGGCTTTAACATCCGCCGCGAATTCTCGGTCACCATTACGTCCGGGGAGACCACGACCCTCGTTCAGCAGTTGCTCTAACCCCATGACGCCAAGGCTGCGGGATATGTTGCGGGGAACTGTCCAGTGTTGCTTTGTGGCCTTCATCTTGCTGGGTTCGCTGCACGCTTGGGGTGACACCCCGACGCCCCGCATTGTCCTATTAGAGAACACGCCGAACAGTCCCAGCGCCGAGGCGGTGGGCACCTATTTGCAAACGGGTTTGGGCCCGCTGCAAATCTCCGTGGAGGTGGTGGCGCCCGATGTCTTTCCCGCGTCGCAAGACGACTGGGAGCGCGCATTGTCACAGCACAGCAAGACGCAACCGGGGCTCTTGGCGCTATATGGCTGGAACTGCGTGTCTGCAACGAGATGCAATTTGTTTTTCATCGAGGCGCGCAACCAAGGGCTTGTGGTGCTGCCCATCCGCGTGGCTGCCCCCGAGTCAGACCAGGACCCTGCGGTGTCTTTGGGGCCATCGTTGGCCGCTGCCATTCGCGAAACCCTGCACAGCGATCTGCTGCGCAATGTGGACCGCGTGGCCACGGCAGCGCAGGGCAGTGATCTCGCCGCGCTGTTTGCCGCTCCGGAAACAGCCGATGAGGCGGATGACAAGAGCACCGAAACGGACACCGCACCGAATGATTTGCCCAGCGGGCGGCGCTTTGCCTTGGACGGGGGGTATGGGGGGGCCTTTCCGTATCCCGACAATGGCGCTGTGAATGGCGCGCGAATGGGCGTGGTGTGGCAATTGAATCCGTATGTGGCCCCTGCGCTGCACATTGGGTGGATGGGGATGCGCCACGCCGCCAGCTCTGTGGGCAAAGTGCGGTCCTCCATGTTTCCCACCGAGGTGGCGATGCGGGTGTTTGTTCCGGTGGGCGCCGCTCGTATTTCATTGGCCCCGACGATGCGCATGGACGCTTCGCTGGTGCGCAGCAAGCCCAAGGGAAGCCGCCGCGAATTTTCGGGCGCGTTTGAGCTGCTGTTGGGGGGCATGGTGAATTGGCACGTGCCGATGCCGCATCCGCGCTTGGAATTGGTTTTGGGTGCCGGTTGTTTGGCAACTGTGGTAGGAAAAAAGAAGTCCATTGAACAGCAGGTGTTGCTCGAAAGAAGTCCTTTCAGCGTGGCGTGGAACGCCGGCATCACATGGCATCTGTGACCGCTCTCTTGGAGAGCGGGCGTAGGTGGCAAACAACAACAAAGGAGTCGCCATGAAAACCAAGGTTTGTTTTTTTCTGGTCGCTGTCTTGGGGGGAGCCTGTGCCACAGGTGCACCGTCATCGTCATCGACGGCGGGACATCGTCAATCCGCGGGAGAAGCGTCTGCGGCGGAAACGGCTGACGCGTCATCAACCCAGGATGACGCCGAAGGTGCTGGCGCAACCAGGGCGCAATCCGATGATGAATTTCGTTTGGCGCAGGGCATTGATGCGCACGCGAGCGGCGTTGCGACTTCGAAGCTCGCACCCACGGCCACCGAGGCATTGCTCAAGCTGATCGTGAAGAAGAAAGACGGCGATGTCCCGATTGCAGGCGTGGTGGTGTCCGCAGCAAATGCCGCTGGCGACAAGTTTTATTCCACGGAGACCGATGCCAAGGGATACACCGAGATGCTGGTGCCCAACGGCGCCAAGTACACCGTCACCTACCTCTCCATGGCGAAGAGCGATGTCAACATGTCGGTGGAAATCCCTGCTGTCGAACGGGCCACCATTCAACTCACCATGTATTATTCGCACACCAAGGCGCCGCCGCCGCTGACAGCCGACGTACCTGACGATGACAGGCGCCTGATTTTGGAAGGCGTTGTCTTTGACACGGCCAAGGCGACGCTCAAGTCCGAGTCATTTCCCCACCTGGAGAAGGTGGTGGAGTACATGAAGTACAAACCGGGATGCCGCGTGGAGCTCTCGGGGCACACGGACAGCGTTGGCAATGCGCAGAAAAACAAAAAGCTCTCGGTGGATCGCGCCAATGCGGTCAAAAAATGGCTGGTCACCAAGGGCATCGCCGCCGATCGCATTGAGGCGGTGGGCTACGGGCAAGAGCGCCCCATCGCCACCAACGACACCGAAGAAGGGCGCGCGACGAATCGCCGCACCGAGGCCCGCGAACTGTAATTTCCCTCCGGCATCGCCAACATCACCACAAAGAAGGAAGCACCATGAAAAACATTCGCCCCACGGACACCCGCGCTTGGCAGCGGCTGAGCGACCTGCGCCAGTCGCGTTCTGCCATGACACTGCGCCAACTCTTCGCCGAAGACGCCGATCGCTTCTCGCGCTATTCGCTGCTGTTCGGCGACACCATTTTGCTGGATTACGCCAAGAACCTCATCGACGACGACATCCTGCAGGCCTTGCTGTCGTTGGCCGAAGAGATGGACTTGGCCAGCGCCATCGCCGCGATGTTTGGCGGCGAGCGCATCAACGTCACCGAAGGGCGCGCGGTGCTGCACACGGCGCTGCGCAATCGCTCCAATCGCCCGGTATACGTGGACGGCGAAGACGTAATGCCCGCGGTGAACGGCGTGCTGGCGCAGATGAAATCGTTTTGCGAGCGCGTGCACTCGGGCGCGTGGACGGGATACACGGGCAAGCCCATCACCCACGTGGTGAACATCGGCATCGGCGGTTCTGATCTGGGGCCCGTCATGGTGACCGAGGCGCTGAAGGCCTACCGAAAGCCCAATATGACCGCGCTGTTTGTCTCCAACGTCGACGGCACGCACATCGCCGAGACGCTCAAAGACCTCGACCCAGAGACTGCGCTCTTTCTCGTCGCTTCGAAAACCTTTACCACGCAGGAGACCATGACCAATGCGTACACGGCACGGGAGTGGTTTCTGCAGCACGCCGGCGACGAAAAGCACATCGCCCGGCACTTCGCGGCCCTGTCGACCAATGGGGCGGCGGTGGCGAAATTTGGCATCGATACGGCCAACATGTTCGCATTTTGGGATTGGGTCGGCGGGCGTTATTCGCTGTGGTCGGCCATTGGGCTCTCCATCGCGCTGTATATCGGCTTCGACAATTTCGAGGCGCTGTTGACCGGTGCCCACGAGATGGACCGCCATTTCGCCGAGGCGCCGTTTGCGCGCAACATGCCCGTGCTCTTGGCGTTGATCGGCCTTTGGTACAACAATTTTTACGACGCGCAGTCCGAGGCCATTTTGCCCTACGACCAGTACCTGCACCGCTTTGCCGCGTACTTTCAGCAGGGCAACATGGAGTCCAACGGGAAGAGCGTCGACCGAGATGGCCAACCGGTGGCGTGGCAGACGGGGCCCATTATTTGGGGCGAGCCCGGCACCAACGGCCAACACGCCTTTTACCAATTGATTCACCAGGGAACCAAGCTCATCCCCTGCGACTTCCTGGCATCGGCGCAATCCCACAATCCCATCGGCGATCACCACGAAAAACTGCTGGCGAATTTCTTTGCACAGACCGAAGCCTTGGCCTTCGGCAAAACGCAAGAGGCGGTGGAGGCCGAGTTTGCGGCCGCGGGCAAACAACCCAAAGACGTACAAGCGCTGGTGCCGTTTAAAGTCTTCGACGGCAACCGGCCCACCAACTCGATTTTGGTGCGCTGTTTCGATCCGCGCACCATGGGACAGCTCATCGCCGCCTACGAGCACAAAATTTTCGTGCAGGGGGTGTTGTGGAACATCTACAGCTTCGATCAGTGGGGCGTGGAATTGGGCAAGGCCTTGGCGGGACGCATTTTGCCAGAGCTGTCCGGCGATGCACCGGTGTCCACGCACGACGCTTCTACCAACGGGCTCATCAACCAGTTCAAAAACTGGCGCTAATCCGGCCCATCCCCGCGGTCCTTACAGCTTGCGGGCGGCGCTCGACAAGAATTGCGATGCAGGGTATATTGCACCACTCAAAAACTTCCATGATGTGACGTCATGTTTGCCACAGGAGAGAGTCGATGCTTGAGGAAGTCTTTCAATCCATGAACACCGCCGTAGAAAAGTCCCGCGATGCGCTCAAACAATCTCTGAGCCGCATCCGCACAGGCCGCGCCAATGCCGCGATGCTCGATCCCGTCCGCGTCGACTACTACGGTACCCGGACGCCCCTGAACCAACTGGCAACCATCTCGACACCGGAACCGCGCCTGCTCTTGGTCAAGCCCTTTGATCGCACCGCGGTCTCCGCCATCGAAAAGGCGATCCAAGCGGCCGACCTGGGGCTCAACCCCACGTCCGATGGCGATCTCATCCGCATCCCGGTGCCGGCGTTGACCGAAGAGCGCCGCAAAGAGATGGTGAAGCTGGTGCGCAAGACCGGCGAAGAGGGCAAGGTGGTGGTGCGCAATCACCGCCGCGACGGCAACGAGGCCATCAAAAAACTGGAGACCGCCAGCGACATCTCCAAAGACGAGGCCGCCCGCGCCCTGAAACAAATGCAGGACATCACCGACGAGGCCATCGCCGAAGTGGACAAGCTCGTCAAAGCCAAAGAAGACGAAGTCACCGAGATCTAATGCCCCGCCTTGGCGAGATGATGCGTCTCGCAGACCGTGTACTCCCCCCAGTTTTGTTTGTCTTGATGTGACGCGTTAGCACGCGGCAGGACTACTCGTCGCGCAGACCGAACTCTTTCATTTTTGTTTGCAGTGATTTGCGGCTGATTTTGAGCAACTGCGCCGCGCGCGTTACATTGCGTCCGGTTTGCTCCAGGGCGCGGATGATGAGCTGTTTTTCGAGGTTGGCGGTCAGGGCGCGGATTTGCACTTTGAGGCCGCTGGCGATGTCGACGTCTTCGAGGTTGGCGGAGCCGTCGGTCTGGATGGCGGTGGCGGCGTCATCGAGTAGGTCGGGGGGGAGGTGCTGAACGGAGATGATGTCATCGTCGCAAAACAGCACGCAGCGCTCGACGACATTTTCGAGTTCGCGGATGTTGCCGGGCCAGGGGTGGCGCAGCAGGGTATCCATGGCGTCGTCGTCGAAGCCGGTGATGCTCTTGCCGAGCCGTTCGTTGTAGCGTTCGAGGAATTGGGCCGCCAGCAAGGGGATGTCTTCGGTGCGCTGCGACAGCGGCGGCAGGTGAATATTGACGACGTTGAGGCGGTAAAACAGGTCTTCGCGAAACAGGCCTTCGGCGATGCGTTGGCGCAAATCCTGGTTGGTCGCAGTGATGAGGCGGACATTTACCTTGGTGGTGGCCACGCCGCCGACGCGCTCGAATTCGCCTTCTTGAATGGCCCGCAGCAGCTTGACCTGCATCTCCAGTGAAATTTCGCCGATCTCGTCGAGGAAGAGCGTGCCGTTGTCCGCCAGCTCGAAGCGCCCTGGTTTGGGGTTGTCGGCACCGGTGAAGGCGCCTTTTTCGTAGCCGAAGAGCTCGCTCTCAATGAGCGTCGGTGGGATGGCCGCGCAGTTGACGCGGATGTAGGGGGCGTCTTTGCGCTGGGAGTTTTCGTGCAGCGCCCTGGCGATGAGCTCCTTGCCCGTGCCGCTGTCTCCGGTGAGCAATACCGTGGACGGCGTGGCGGCCACCCGGCTGATGACGTCGAAGATTTCGAGCATCAGCGCGCTGCGCCCAATAATGCGGAAGCGCCCCGAAGCGTCGGTGGCCAAGCTCGCCTCTTGGTTTTGCAGTTCGCGGGTGCGCGCCGCCTTGGTGACGATGGATTTGAGGGACTGGCGATCGTAGGGCTTGGTGATGTAGTCGAAGGCGCCGAGCTTGATCGCTTCGACCGCTGTGTCCACGGTGCCGTGGGCGGTGATCATGATGACGGGCAGGTTTTCGTATTGCTTGTGGACGTGCTTGAGCAAGGTCATGCCGTCCACGTCGGGCATGCGCAGGTCGGTGATGACAATGTCGATGTAGTTGTCTTCGAGCACCTCCATGGCCTGTCGTCCGTTCTCGGCCAGGTGGACTTCATAGCCCCAGCGCTCGAGTTGGGCGCGCAGCATTTTGCGCAGGTTGGGTTCGTCATCGGCGACCAGAATTTGAATGGGCTCGGTGTTCATTGGCATAGTGATTTGCGGTGCAAGGCCAGCGCCGTGCAGGTTGTTGTCGGTGTGCGTTGTGCGTCCGAATTTTTTTCAGTGTTCAAGTGTAAAGGTGAAACTGTTTTTTTTCGAGTGCGAATGCGCGTTCTTCCCGCTCCCAGTCGGCGGCGATCTCTTCGGGCGCGGCACCGGCATGCAAGGCCTCGCGCATGTGCGGCGATCCGCTGAGCAGGTCGATGGCGGGGATGTCGGAGACAAATTCGTATGGGGCGTCGCGCCACGCAAAGCCCGCATCGGCGGTGGCAAACAGCGCGTGCAACACGGTGAGGCCTGCGCGATAGGGGCGAAAGGTGCGTCGGTCGGTGATGTGTACAAAGGCGCCGTGGCATGTGCGCCCCTGGTGTTTTTGAAACATGGGGCGAAACGATGTCTCGCGGAAGACGACGCCGTCCAGGCGAGCGCCGTTTAGCTGGGCACAGAGGTGGCGGCTGTCGATATGGGGTGCGCCGAACTGCAAGAATGGCTGGGTGGTGCCGCGGCCTTCGGAGACGTTGGTGGCTTCGAGCAGGCAACCGCCCGGGTACACAAAGGCCGTCTCCAACGTAGGCATGTTGGGCGAGGGGGTCACCCAGGGCAGGCCGGTGTCGTCGAAGAGCATGTGGCGCTGCCAGCCCTGCATGGGGATGATGCGCAGGTGGTCGCTCAGGCCTTCGTGGTGGGCCACCATTTGGAGAATCTCGCCCATGGTCAGTCCGTGCCGGATGGCCACAGGACACAGGCCGACAAAGGAGAGAAAGCCATCGCGCTGCACGGGGCCTTCGACGATTTCGCCGCCCAGGGGGTTGGGGCGATCGAGCAAAATCATTTCGATGCCCGCGTCGCGACAAGCCCGCAAGCAGAGCACGGCGGTCCAGGTGTAGGTGTAGTAGCGGCTGCCCACATCCGCGAGATCGACGACGAGTACGTCTAGTGGCGCGAGGTGTTCCGCCTGGGGAGCGAGTGTGTCGGCACTGGCGCCGTAGAGGCTGTGCAGGGGAATCCCCGAAGGACCGGTTTGGGGGGCGTGGACCGCTTCCATATCCTGGGCCTCGCCGCCGAAGCCGTGTTCGGGGCCAAACAGCGCGGAGATGGGGATGTTGCGGGCCAATAACGCGGGCAATATGTGCTGTAACGCCGCGGAAACACTGGCGGGATGGGCCACGAGACCTACCTTTCGCCCGCGCAAGAGGTGCAGGTGGTCGCGCAGTAGATTGTCCAATCCAGAAGTGATTTTTTCATTTGGTTGAAAATGCATTGCAGGTATCCTTGTTTCGATGCTGATATTCGTAACACAGCGAACGACAGTTATCTAATTTTCACATAGAGGCGACTTTTCGCATATTGGTGCCAAAAGTTTAAGGAGGATGCGCAATGAACAAGTACTTATTGATAGCGTTGCTGGTGTTGGGGGGCGCGATGGCGTGTGAGAGCAGCTCGGATGGTCCGACTGGCACCAAAGCAGAGCCCGGCAGCTCCGATGACGACAAGAACCATGCAACCGATACCGAACCCCAGGGCACCGACATCGACACCGGTCAGTTCGTGGACGAAGACAGCGACGGTTTGCCCGACGAGTGGGAAATCAAATACTTCGGCAATCTCGACCAGGGACCGGACGATGACTTCGATGGCGACGGCATAAGCAATATGATCGAATACTTGGCCCGCACCGATCCCACCGATCCCAACGATCCGCCCGAAGAAACGGACCAGGGGGTGGGGCTCGATTGCGCCGACACACCGTGGAACGTGGAGATTCAGCCCATCAACTTGTTGGTGTTGCTCGACCGTTCGCTCTCCATGCAGGAGCAGTTTAGCGACAAGTCCTTTGCCGATGTTGTGCAGGAAGCCATCGACGACATCGTGAAGCAAAACACGACGTCGGGCATTATCAACTTTGCGTTGAACGTGTTTCCCGATGCGGACAAATGCACGGCGGAGTTTGCGACGCAAAACGATGAGGCGCAACAAAAGGCCGATCCCAACTTTGAGATTCGCTGCGCGGCGGCCAGTGATTACACGGCGATGGCGGGCGAGGTGCCCTTTGCGCCGACGGTGCCGTTTTCCAATGAAGTGACCATGGACACCTATCAGGCGATCTCCCAGGCGCTCGACGATGTGGGCCTGTGCGGCGGCACGCCGATTTGCCTCACCCTGAAGTGGGCGGGGGCCTATTTAACCGAGCTGAAAGAAGCGGGATTGCTCACGGGAAAAACCTACGTGCTCTTGGCCACCGACGGTGCGCCCAGTTGCTCTTTTGCGCTCAATCCCGACACCTGCGTTTCCACCGTGGGCGACGGTCAGGCCCTGCACTCGGTGCAGTGTCTCGACGACATGTGCTCGGCCAACGCGGCCTTTTACCTGGCCGCCAAAGGCTTCCCGATGTTCCTCGTTGGCGTGGGCGATGAGGTAGAGGAATTTAAGCAGACGATGGACATGCTGGCGTTTTACGGCGCCGGTCCCACGCTCGATGAGGTGCCCGCAGGCGATCCCTACGACATCCCCAACAAGGGCGAGCACTTCTTCCAGGCTTCGAGCCCCGAAGCGCTGAGCACCGCCCTCGAAGACGTGACCAACAGCGCCTTGTCGTGCGTGTTCGACGTGGACTGGGCGGGGGTTCCCGACATCGATCCCGTGCTGGAGGCCCCGGTGTTCAAGGGCTGCGACAAGGTCAACATTTACGGCGTTCCCGCCGATGAAGATGCCGAAAACATCCCCATCGGCTTTGCGGTAGACTGCGACACCATTGGCGACGAGTTCGGCTGGAACTGGGCAGACCTGCCCCAGGGCACCACCTGGAGGCATGTGCGGACCATTGGCGACAACGTCGACCGCTGTACGCAAGTGCGCCTGTGCCCCAAGGCCTGCGAGCAGTTGAAGGTACAAGGCGGCGTCAAGGCTTGGGACACAGTGACCGCGAAGTTTGGGTGCAACCCCATCATCATTAACTGAATGCAGCAATGCGCTGGGAGATGATTGCGTTTTGCGGCGGTCTCCTGGCCATCATTAAGGAGTACGGTATGTGGAAACATTGGTTGTTGGTTCTTTGTGGCGTTGGTTTGCTCGTGAGCATGTCGTCATGTGCCAACGATAAAAAGGGAAAAGGCGCCGCAAACGACAATGCGGATCTCAACGGTACGGACGACGGCGACACCGCAACCACGTCAGATGGCGCTGCGAATGGTGACAGCGATGGCGGGGACAAGAAGGGCGACAAAAAAGACTCGTCCAACGATGGCGAATTCCCCGACGCGAGCGACGACAAATGCGCGGACATCGCCTGGGATGTGGAGACCAAGCCCATCAATCTCATGGTGCTGCTCGATCGCTCATTGTCGATGCAGAACTACAAAATCGGCGATGCGACGTACGCCGAAGTGGTGCGGGACGCCATTGAGAAAATCGTGAGCGATCACGCCGAAGCGGGGCTCATCGATTTTGGTCTGGCGGTCTTTCCCTCGCCAGAATGCCCGGCCATTGTGGACGGTAAGCCCGACGGGTTGACGCTGGCGGAGCAGTGCTCTCCCGCCGATGAAAACTACGGGCAGCCCATGGTGCCCTTTGGCACCCCGGATGTGTACGACGCGTTTGTAGATGTGCTCGGCACGGTTGGGCAATGCGGCGGCACGCCCATTTGCGATTCCCTCGAGTGGCTCAACGCTTATTTGGCCGAGCTGGACACCTCCAACGACACCTATGTCTTGCTGGCCACCGACGGCGCGCCCAACTGCGCCTTTGGCGATGGGGTGCCCCATGGCTGCCGCAACACCACCACCGATCCGCTGGCCGACAAGACGCAATGCCTCGACGATCTGTGTTCGTATAACGCAGCGGCGAAGCTCGCCAGCGCGGGGTTTAAAACGTTTGTTATCGGCGTTGGCGAAGAGGTCAAAGATTATGTCGATGTGATGGACGCCATTGCGTACTACGGCGCGGGTGGCTTGGAGAGCCTCGCGAACATCCCCACGCCCACGGCCACGAACAACTGGTACTATCCGGCGGACAACGCCGACGAGCTGGGCGACGCCCTGGTGAAGATCACCAACTCGGCCATTAGCTGCGAATACACTGTGGAGTGGAACACGGTGCCCGACGTCGTGCCGGAGACCGGACAAGACGTGGTGAAGAGCTGCAGCGACATCAACGTGAAGGGCATCCCCGTGGACGCCGATGCGGGCCTCGTGCCGCTCTCCTACATGGCGGATTGCAGCGCCGAAGAGGACGGGCAATTTGGCTGGTATTGGGCCCAGATGGAAGGGCAGACCTTTGAAGAGGTCAAGAAGAACAAGAGAGACCTCGACACCTGCACCACGCTGCGCCTTTGTCCTAAGGCTTGCGACATGGTGAAAGTGGTGGATGGCGCGCGCCAATGGCAGTCGGTGACCGCACAGTTCGGTTGCGCCACCATCGTGATCATCATCAACTAACCCGCCTTATTTTCTACACTTTTTCGCTTTGTTTTTTTGGTTCGCCGGGGCTTGGCGGTGGCAATGCCGGGTTGATTTTGCCCATGAATTCGACTACCGTCTAGCCTCCTTGAAACCCAGTGTTCTCGCACGTAACCTTCGGAGTACCGGCAAATGAAAAAGTATGAAACGAAAAACATTCGCAATGTGTGTCTGGTGGGCCATGGCGGCAGCGGAAAAACCTCCCTTGCCGAAGCCATCCTCTTCAATACAGGTGCCACCAATCGCCTGGGGTCGGTGTTGGATCAAACCTCCAACTTCGACTTCGAGCCCGAAGAAATCAAACGTGCCAGCTCCATCTCCACGGCCTTTGGCGTTGGAGAGTGGAACAAGAAGAAAATCCAACTGCTGGACACGCCGGGCGACGGCAACTTCTTCGTGGACGCGCGCAACGCCCTGTCGGTGAGCGACATCGCCGTGGTGACCATTTCGGCGGTGGACGGCATCCAGGTGATGACCGAAAAAATGTATGCCCTCACCGATGAATTCAACATTCCGCAGATCATCGCCATCAACAAAATGGATCGCGAGCGCGCCAACTTTCACAGCGTGGTGGAGAGCGCGCGCAATCACCTCTCGAAGCGCATCGCCCCCTTCATCATTCCCATTGGCGCCGAAGACAACTTCAAGGGCGTGGTCAACGTAATCCGCCAAAAGGCCTATATGTTTCCCGCCGATGGTTCCAACAACATGACGCCGGGCGAAATCCCCGCAGACATGCTGGACGAAGTGGCCGCCGCCCGCGAAACCGTCATCGAGGTCATCGCGGAATCCGACGATGACTTGATGGAGAAATACCTCGAGACCATGGAGCTCACCGAGGAGGAGATCAACACGACGCTGCCCAAGGCCATGCGCCAGGGCATGCTCGTGCCGGCCATCGCCTTGTCGGCCACCCGCAACGTCGGCATCCAACCCATGCTCGATATGATCTGCGATCGCTTCCCGTCGCCCGAAGAGCGCGTGGTTCCCGAGGCAGAGTGGCAGGGCGAGCCGGTGGCTGTGGAGGCGTCTGCCAGCGCCCCGTTTGCGGCCACGGTGTTCAAAACCGTGCAGGACAAATTCACGGGGAGCCTTTCGATTTGCCGCGTTTGGTCGGGTACCATCGATGCCGACTCCACTTTTTACAACGCGACGCGCGACGAGCGAGAGCGCTTCGGGCAAATCCTCGTGCCCATGGGCAAAAAGCAAGAGTCGACCCCCCAGGCGGGACCGGGTGACATCATCGCTTTCGCCAAGCTGAAAAATACGAAGGTGGGCGACACCATCTGCGACGAAAAGAAAAAGCTGACATTCCCGCCGCTGCCCGAAGTCAACTCCCTCATCACCTACGCCATCAGCGCCAAGGACAAAAACGAAGAAGACAAACTCGGCCAAGCGCTGAACCGCATCCACGAAGAGGACCCAACGCTGAAGATCATCCGCAACGCTGAGGTGCACCAAACGCAAATCGCGGGCATGGGGCAGGTGCACATCGACGTCACCATCGAAAAAATTAAGCGCAAGTTCGACGTGGAGGTGGAGCTGTCGCCGCCGCGCATTCCTTACCGCGAAACCATTCGCAAGCGCGTCGAGAACATCGAAGGCAAACACAAGAAACAATCCGGTGGCCGCGGTCAATTCGGCGTGTGCTTCATCAACGTCGAGCCCTTTGCCGACGGCGACTTCGACTTCGTCAACAGTGTGGTGGGCGGTTCCATTCCGCGCCAATGGATCCCCTCGGTGGAGAAGGGCATCGTCGATCGCATGAAGAAGGGCGTCATCGCTGGCTATCCCCTGGTGGGCGTGCGCGTTGAGGTGTTCGACGGCAAGTACCACGATGTCGACTCTTCGGATGCCGCGTTTCAATTGGCGGGCTCCAAGGGCTTTCGCGCCGCGGTGGCCAAGGCTGACCCGGTCTTGCTCGAACCCATCTGGAACATCGAAGTGCAGTGCCCCAGCGACAGCATGGGCGACGTAATGGGCGACATCAGCTCTCGGCGCGGCCGGGTGCTGGGCATGGAAGCCAAGGGTGCGAGCCAACTGGTGAAGGCCCAGGCCCCCATGTCCGAGTTGCTGCTGTACGCACCGGACCTCAACTCCATGACCGGTGGTCGCGGCGATTTTACGGTGAGCTTCTCCCACTACGAAGAGCTCCCGCGCGAGCTGCAAGAAAAGGTGATGGCTGGCTTCACCGCCGACGACGACGACGAATAACGTCCCCCACCGCTTACCCCGTATCCCTCCCATGGTCGAACGAGGCCCCATTCGCCCCCCGTCAGAATTCACGAGTTTGTTGCTGCGGGTGACCCGGCACTGCCCCTGGAACAAGTGCGCGTTTTGCTCGCTGTACGAGGGGCAGCGGTTTCAGCGGCGCGATGCGGCGGAGGTCGTGGCGGAGATTGGGCAGGTGGCCCACATCGCTTCGCTGCTTCGTGAACGTGCATCTGCGGCGGTGGCGGCGGGGCGTGCGTTTCCGTTGGCGCTGCTGGACTTGGTGTCGACGCGCACGCTGTCCTACGATGAGCGCCGGGTGGCGCTGTGGCTCTCGCGGGGCGGCACCCACGTTTTTTTGCAGGACGCGGACTCCCTGGTGGGGCCCGCACATCATCTGCTGCCGATTTTGGAAGCCATTCGCACCCAGTTGCCGACGGTGCAGCGCATCACGACCTATGCGCGCTCGCGCTCGTTGTTCGCCAAGTCGCTGGCGGATTTGACAGCGCTGCGGTCTGCGGGATTGAGCCGCGTGCACGTGGGCATTGAGAGCGGCAGCGCGGCGGTGTTGTCGCAGATGGCGAAGGGGTGCCTGCCCGCGCACCACATCGAAGGGGGGCGCAAGGCCATCGCGGCGGGCCTTGAGATGACCGCCTACATTATGCCGGGGTTGGGGGGTGTGGCGCTGCGCCAAGAACACGTGGCGGAGACGGCGCACGTGCTGCAGCAGATGTGTCCCCACCACATCCGCGTGCGCACGCTGTGGATAGACGAGGGGACGCGCTTGGCGCGCATGCGCGACGCGGGCGAGTTTCAACTGCCCGAAGAAGAGGACATGCTGGCGGAGATCCGCGACTGGTTGGTGCGGCTGCGCGGCATGGACAGCGAGTGGATATCCGATCACGACCGCAACCTGTTGCCCCGGTTGCGCGGGCATTTGACGCGCGACTTCGACGCGTTGTTTCAAGCGGTGTCTGCGGTGTTGGACCTGCCCCTGTCCGAGCAGCACGCCTTCATCGTGGCGCGTCGGCTGGGCATGGTGGCGACCCTCGAAACCTTTTTAGAAGACGAAGAGCGGCGGGCGCTTTGTCGCCAAAAGGCAGCCGAATTGGTGGCCTTGGGCGAGGGCTCCTTGGTGCGGGGCATGGCGCTGGGGTTGCGCGCGCGTTCGATTTGATGTCTGATGGCTCCGCCCTTGCGGGACGGGTGCTTTCTCGTGGACTTTGCGCCGGTCAACCCGTACAAAAACAGCGCCTTCGGGCGGTGTAATCGACAACAAAAGGAAGTGCGATGAGCGACAACGAAAACAAGGAAAACGCCGCAACCCCCGAGACCTCCACCCACTTCATCGAGGACATCATCGATGCCGACTTGGCCGCGGGAAAAAACGACGGTCGCGTGGCCACGCGCTTTCCGCCGGAGCCCAACGGTTACCTGCACATCGGGCACGCCAAGTCCATCTGCCTCAACTTTGGGTTGGCGCAAAAGTACGGCGGCACCTGCAACCTGCGCTTCGATGACACCAACCCCGCCACCGAAGACGTGGAGTACATCGACGCCATCCAGGAGGACGTGCGTTGGCTGGGGTTTGACTGGGGCGATCGGCTGTACTACGCCTCGGATTACTTCGAGCAAATGTACGAGTACGCGCTGGTGCTCATCCGCGCGGGGAAGGCCTATGTCGAGGCGCTGTCCGTCGAAGAGATCCGCGAGTACCGGGGCAACTTCACCACGCCGGGGCGCGAGAGCCCGTGGCGCGACCGTCCCGTGGCCGAAAACCTCGACCTCTTCGCGCGCATGCGCAAGGGCGAATTCAAAGACGGCGAGCTGTGTTTGCGGGCCCGCATCGACATGCAATCGCCCAACATGAACCTGCGCGATCCGGTGATGTACCGCATCCGGCACGCCCATCACCACCGCACCCAAGACGACTGGTGCATCTATCCCATGTACGACTGGGCCCACGGCCTCGAAGACGCCATCGAGGGCATCACCCACTCGCTGTGCACGCTGGAATTTGAAAACCACCGCCCGCTCTACGACTGGTTCCTCGAGCAGTTGCCCATCCACCGCCCGCAGCAAATTGAATTCGCGCGCCTCAACCTGAGCTACACCGTGATGAGCAAGCGCCGCCTGTTGAAGCTGGTCGAGCAACAGCTCGTCACCGGCTGGGACGACCCGCGCATGCCGACCATCACGGGCATGCGGCGACGCGGTTACTCCCCGGCGGCTTTGCGCCGCTTCGCCGAGCGCGTGGGGCTGGCGCGCCGCGACGGCATCGTCGACATGGCATTGCTCGAACACACCGTTCGCGAAGACCTCAACGAAACCACGCCGCGGGTCATGGCGGTGCTCAACCCCCTGAAGGTGACGATTGAAAACTACCCCGAGGGCGAGGAAGAGTTCTTCGAGGCGCCCCTGCACCCGGAGAAACCGGAGTTCGGCACGCGCCAGTTGCCCTTCTCGCGCCACCTGTACATCGAGCGGGACGACTTCCGCGAAGACCCGCCCAAGAAGTGGCACCGCCTGAGCCCCGGGGCCGAAATTCGCCTGCGCTACGCCTGCCTCATCCGCTGCAACGAAGTGATCAAAGATGCGAGCGGGGAAGTGGTCGAGCTCAAGTGCACGTTCGATCCCGATTCGCGCGGGGGCAACGCCCCGGACGGTCGCCGGGTACGCGGCACGTCTCACTGGGTGTCCGCCACCCATGCGCTGCCGGCGCGCGTGCGGCTTTACGACCGCTTGTTCCGCGTTGAAAACCCACTCAAAACCGAAGAGGGCGGCGACTTTGTCGACAACCTAAACCCCCAGTCCCTCGAAGAGTTGCGGGACTGCCGGGTCGAGCCCTACTTGGCGACCCTGGCCCCAGAGGCGCGGGTGCAGTTTGAGCGCCTGGGATATTTTGTGGCCGATCGCCACGAGTTTCGCCCCGACGACATGGTGTTCAACCGCGCGGTGTCGCTGCGAGACTCATGGGCGCGCATCGAGCGTTCACAGCCGACGGGTCCTTCCTCGGCGAATCGGGGCCAGCGCCGGGCCGCCGAAAAACAGGGCGCGCAACCATCTGCTCCGGCACCTGCGGCCAAGACCGAGACCAAGCCCCAGGCCGCTGCGCCGGCGGCGTCTCCTGCCGAGATCACCATCGACGACTTCGCGCGCTTGGATTTGCGCGTGGGGGTGGTGGTGGCGGCCAGCGAGGTGGCGGGCGCCAAAAAACTGCTGCAACTGCAGGTGGACATCGGCGAGGCGCGTCCCCGGCAAATCATGGCGGGCATCCGCGCGCGCTACGACGATCCATCGCAGCTCGTGGGCAAGAAGGTCATCGTGGTGGCCAACCTCAAGCCCCGCCAAATGAAGTTCGGCCTCTCCGAAGGCATGCTCCTGGCCGGCGCCAGCGAAGACGGCACGCGCCTCGAACTCGCCGAATTGTCGGGCGATATCTTGCCCGGCGACACCGTGGCCTAACGCCCAACGCAGCATTGTTTTTCGCCAAATTTCGTTAGTGACCGGGTGCCAAGGGCGCCAGTTGGTTCACGCTTTGTTGCCAGTCGGCGATGAGGCCCACGGCGCGTTCGGCGCACTGCTTGCGGAAGTCGCGCTTGCCGATTTGCCGCTTGTTGCGCTGCGGTGTTTCGATCATCGCCCAGACAATGTTGGAGGGCTGGTAGTTCGGCACCGCTTGCTGGGTGTGGCGCGCGATGCCGCCCAGGGCGGTTTGCGGCGGCGGCAGGGGCATCGTGGTGTTGTGGCGCAGTTCGCAGGCCAAGGACAGGCCGCTGAGCAGGCCCGATGCCATGGACTCGACGTAGCCTTCGACGCCGCTCAGTTGTCCGGCAATGCGGATGTGGGGGTGCTGGCGCAGGCGCAGTTGGGGGTCGAGGAGCCGCGGCGCGTCGATGAAGGTGTTGCGGTGTACTTGTCCGTGGCGCTCAAAGACGGCGTTTTCGAGGCCGGGGATCATGCGGAAGACCTCTTGCTGGGCCTTTTGGGTCAGGCGCGTTTGAAAGCCGACGATGTTGAAGGCGGTTTGCGCGGCGTCTTCTTGGCGCAGTTGGGCCACGGCAAAGGGGCGCTTTCCGGTGCGGGGGTCGACGAGCCCCACGGGCTTTAGGGGACCGTGGGCCAGGGTGTCCTTGCCGCGCCGGGCCATCTCTTCAACGGGGAGGCAGCCCTCGAAAAACACCGGGTCTTCGAAGGCGTGTAGCGGGGTTTTGTCGGCGGCCAACAGGGCGTCCACAAAGGCGTAGTAGGCGTCTTTTTCGAAGGGGCAGTTGACGTAGGCGGCGCTCTCGAGATCGTCTTCGTAGCGGTCTTTGCGGTAGACCCGGGTCCAGTCGATGCTGTCCGCGGCCACCAGCGGCGCGATGGCGTCGTAGTAGCTGAAGGCGCTGTCGTCGCCCAGCAGGGTCTCGAGAAAGCGGCCGTCGGTGAGGGGCCCGGTGGCCACGATGAGGGGCGCCTCTGGGGGCAGTTGCGCCACGCGTTCGGTGCGCCACGTAATGCGCGGGTGGGCCAACAGGCGCCGCTGGACCTCGTTGGAGAAGCGGTGGCGATCGACCGCGAGGGCGTTGCCCGCCGGGACCGCTGTTTCATCGGCCACGGAGAGGAGCAGGGAGCCCGCTTGGCGCAGCTCGGCTTTTAGCAGTCCCGCCGCGCTGAAGAGGGCGCTGCCGCGCAGGGAGTTGGAGCAGACGAGTTCTGCGGCGGTGTCGAGTTGGTGGGCGGGGGTGCGGTGCGCGGGTTTCATGTCGACGAGGGTGACGGAGAAACCGCGGATGGCGAGTTGCCAGGCCGCCTCGCACCCGGCCAATCCGGCGCCGATGATGGTGGCGTCGCTGGACATGGGCGTTACTCGGGGGATTCGGTGCGCGTGTAGCCGCAGCCTTCGGACACGCACTTGAGCAGGCGCCCGCCCTTGCGCTGGTGGGTGGCCACGAGGAACTTCGCGCCGCATTGGGGGCAGTCTTCTTTGACCGGGGTGCCCCAGACGACGAAGTCGCAGCCCTTGCTTTTGTAAGCGCTGCAGCCGTAGAAGATGCGTCCCTGGCGGGTGCGACGCTCGACGAGTTCGCCGCCGCAGTCGGGGCGCGGACAGTCGATGCCCGTGGGCATGGAGCGGGTGGCCTTGCACTCGGGGAAGCCCGAGCAGGCGAGAAATTCGCCGAAGCGGCCCTTTTTGCGCACCATGTCTTTGCCGCAGAGCTCGCACTTGATGTCGATGGGGGGGAGGTCGCTCTCCTTGGGCGCGTCAATTTCGCGGGTGTTGCGGCAGTCGGGATAGCTGGCGCAGGCCAGGAAGCGGCCGTTGCGCCCCCACTTGGCCAGCATTTTGGCGCCGCACTTTTCGCACACCTCGTCGGTCTCTTCGGTGAGGCTGCGCAGGTCTTTCATCTCGCGCATGGCGGTGGTGATTTCGGTTTGAAAGGGCTTGTAGAAGTCGTGGAGCAGGGCGACCCAGTCCTGTTCGCCCTCTTCGATTTGGTCGAGGGAGGCTTCCATCGACGCGGTGAAGTCGACGTCGAGGATGCGCGGGAAGTGGTCGACGAGGCGCTCGGTGACGATTTGGCCCAGCTCGGAGGGGGCGAGCTTGCCCTCTTCCTTGGCGACGTAGCGGCGGTCTTGGATGGTGGACAAGATGGTGGCGTAGGTCGACGGCCGCCCGATGCCCCGCTCTTCGAGTTCGCGGATGAGGGTGCCCTCGGTGAAGCGCGAAGGGGGCTGCGTGAATTTTTGTTCGCGTTGAATGCCCGCGCCGGTTTTTTGGAGCACCTCGCCCTGTTGGACCGGGGGCAGCTCCACCGGTGCGTCGTCGCTCTCGCCGTTGCCGTTGTTTTTGTCGGCTTCGGGTGGGGCAGCGGTGGCGGCGTCACCCACGGCTTTGAGCCAACCGGCGAACTGGAGCACCGAGCCCGAGGCGCGCAGGTTGTGCTCCCCGGCGTCGATGTGGATGGTGGTTTGGTCGTAGACCGCGGGCTTCATTTGGCAGGCGACGAAGCGCTCGAAGACGACGCGGTAGAGTTTGCGTTGGTCGGGGGTGAGGTACTTGTTGACCGCCTCCGGTGGGTTTGCGGTGGACGTGGGGCGGATGGCCTCGTGGGCGTCCTGGGCTGACTTGCGCGCTTTAAAGGTGTTGGGGCGCGCGGGCAGGTACGCTTTGCCGTGCTGCGCCGCGATGTGGTCGCGCACTTCGGCGACGGCGTCGTCGGAGAGGCGTACGGAGTCGGTGCGCATGTAGGTGATGAGGCCCACGGTGCCCTCGGAGCCGATGTCGACGCCTTCGTAGAGCTGCTGGGCCACCATCATGGTGCGCTTGGCGGTGAAGCGGTAGCGGCGGGCCATCTCCTGCTGGAGGCGGCTGGTGATGAAGGGCGGCGGCGCGGCGCGGCGGCGTTCTTTTTTGTCGATTTGGCTGACGACAAACTGCGCGGCCTCGAGGTCGTTGAAAATTTGCGTGGCCGTGGCCTCGTTGTTGACCTCGGCCTTGCGGCCGTTGCGCCCGTAGTACTGGGCGACGAAGGGCGGCGGCGCGGCGGCGGCCAGTTGGGCGGAGATGCGCCAGTACTCCTTGGGCTCAAAGGCGAGGATTTCGGCTTCGCGGTCGACCACCAGGCGCAGGGCCACGGACTGCACGCGCCCGGCGGAGAGCCCGCGGCGGACTTTCTTCCAGAGGATGGGCGAGATTTGGTAGCCCACGAGGCGGTCGAGGATGCGGCGCGCCTGCTGGGACTCGAATTTGCGCGTGTTGATGGGCAACGGATGCGCCAGGCCCTCGGCGATGCCCTTTTTGGTGATTTCGTTAAAGAGCACGCGCTGCACGCGATCCTTGGGCAGCTTGAGCTCCTCGGCGATGTGCCAGGCGATGGCCTCTCCCTCGCGATCAGGGTCAAGGGCGAGGTACACGTTTTCGGCGCCATCGGCGGCATCGAGCAGCTCTTTGAGGATCTTCTTTTTGCCGGTGATGATGTGGTATTCGGGCTCGAAGTCTCGGTCGACCGCTACGCCCATTTTGGATTTGGGCAGATCTTTTACGTGTCCCAAGGAGGCCTTCACGGTGTACGCGGACCCCAGGTACTTGCGGATGGTGCGGGCCTTGGCAGGGGATTCAACGATAACGAGGGATTTGGACATTGGGTTTGTGTTCTCCTCTTGGTTCGGTTCACGGCATACGGGCAAAGCAGCGGCCACCGGTGTCCACGATGTATCCCATCAACTCCAATTGCAGGACTGCTGTCGCGATGCGTTGCGGAGCCAGACCGGCATTCGTGGCGAGTTCGTCGATGTGTATCGGCGCGTTGCCCAACTGTTGCCACACAGTTAATTCGTCCCCGGAGAGCTGCCCCGGCGACAAATTAGATGAATGCTTATCCTTAATAGGCATTCCGCGCAAGTTCAGTTGACGCGGCGTGGCGTTGCCGTGGAGCATAGACAATACATCATCGGCGTTGTCAATTAACTTGGCGCCTGTCTGTATCAATTGGTGACAGCCGCGGGCGCGTTCGTCTCCGGGGGCAGCGGGCACGGCCCCCACGGGGATACCCAAGGAACGGGCGTGTCGCGCGGTGATCAGGGCGCCGGAACGCGCGTGGGCCTGGACGACCACCAGGGCAGCGCAGAGGGCCGCCACCAGTCGGTTGCGCTTCGGGAAAGTCCAGCGGGCCGGGGGTTGGGGATTTGGAAACTCGGTGAGCACGGCGCCGGTGTCGCTGATCTGCGCAAAGAGGGCTTTGTTTTCGACGGGGTAAATGTGATCGAAGCCCGACCCCATGACGGCGACGGTGATGCCGCCGTGTTCGAGTGTCCCGCGGTGGGCGGCGGTGTCGATGCCCGCAGCGCCTCCGGAGACGATGCCAAAGCCACGCTGCACCAGGAGTCCGGCAAAGGTTTCGGTCCAGCGCTGTTGCCAGGCGTCGGCGTTGCGCGAACCGACGATGCCGATGAGGGGGATGTTGGACATGCGACCGGCGATGTGCAGGGTGTCGGGCGCGTCGGCCAGGCGGTGAAAGGCGGCGGGATAGTCGGGGTCGCATCGATCAATGGTGTGGGGTGTCATGCGCGGGAAAAATGCAAGGAGCGGGCCACAAAGACGATACGTGTGTTTTGAATGGGTTGCGGGTATTTTCGGGCGCTGCCGCCCACCGTCGGCCACCCGGGACACGGGGCGCAGCGGGCCTAAGCGAACACCGCCTTTGCTGTTTGGGGACTTTGTTTTTTGGGGGGAGCCTTGAGAGAAAAGATTGTGCGCGGAGGGGGAGTCGAACCCCCACGAAGTTAACCCTCACCAGGCCCTCAACCTGGCGCGTCTACCAATTCCGCCATCCACGCTTGCGAAAGAACAAGGCGCCGGTGCGCCTGTAAAACGTGCCGTTTATCTACCTATCGGGCGAACGTGTCAAGCGCTTTCTATGCGGGGAGGGGGTGCGCGTCAGTGCGCAGCGAGGGGGGTCATTTGGGTTTTTGCGCGCCCTTGCCCTTTACGGCGCCAAAGAGTTTGATGGCGTCTTTGAGCGGGTAGTGGTTGGCGTACATCTCGACCTTCGTCGTGCTTGTGGCCTCGAGGTTCATGCCAAAGGCGCTGCGGAATTTGTTGACCGATGAATTGCGGTCCAACAGCACCGACTCGGTGTTGCTGGCATTGATGAAGGCGTTGAGGTAGGCGGCGTTGATCTTGCCCTTGAGTGCCGAGCCGGGCAGCTCCACGTTGTCTTCGTATTTGTAGAGCTCTTCGCGGTCTTCAAAGTCCTTGGCCCAAATGCGCAAAAACTGACCGCCACCGCTGGGCAGCGTCAAGTCGGCCTGTTTGTTCAAAAAGAAGGCGTTGCTTTCGGAGCCGGTCTTTTTCTTCTTTTCGTTGGCAGCGGTGCTCTCCACGCGGGTGCGATCGAGGCCGCTGAAGGTCGAACCGCCGATGATGCAGTGGTGGACATCGCTGTTGGTGTTGTTCATGTAGCGGTAACCATAGCCCATGTCTCCGAGGTCATTGGTGCGCGCCCAGTTGAAGAGCATCGTGTTGTACGAGCTCTCTACCTCTAGGCTGAAGTCGCCGCTCTTGCCGCCGCCCGAGAGTTCCACCGCCGCGTACGTGTTGTTGACAAACACATTGTTGGTCAAGAGCACCTTGCCCTCGCTCCAGGAGCCGCGGATGGCGTAATTGCCGCTGTTGGCAAACAGGCAGTTTTGGATGGTGACGTCGCCAGAGCCGTTGGCGAAATAAACCAAGGGCTGCGCAACGGTGGTGACCCGCTCTTGGCCGCTGTTGACGCCCTGGCCGGGCGGGTTGACCAGCATGCCCGTCTCCAGGCCTTCGGGCTTGCCCTTGGTGGCGTGGTAGCCGTTGGAGAGGCCGCGGTCGAACATCAGGCCGTCGATGAGCACGCCGCCTTCGGCCTTAAACGTGCGGGGTTTCGCGGGATCGCCGATGGACAGCAGGGCGAAGGATCGCGAGGTGCCGTTTTGTTCTGGGCTCGGCTGTACCAGGGTGTGGTTTTTCAAAACATCGCGCTTCGCAAAGCTGGTGTCATAGCCGCCCATAATTTTTACCGGGATGGTCATCGTCAGATAACCCTGGTCGCTGGTGCCGAGATAGTTGCCCTTGGCCACCAAAATGGTGTCGCCCGGGGACGCTTTGTCCAAGGCCACCTGCAGATCCTTCCAGGGGTTTTCCTTGCTGCCATCGGCCTTGCGCGCGCTGCCGCCCGTCTCCGCCGAGACGTGCAGCGTGGCCGCGTGGCCCAGCAATGGCAGGCTCAAGACACCGACCAAGACCATCAATCGCAGTGTTAGTTTTCTCATGTTCTCCTCCTTGGGGTTGAAATGACGACAGTGAAATATTTGCGTCATTTATATTACTTTGGGCTGATTGCACAAGTGAGCCACCATGGGGCGCACCATTTCTTTTGGTGACGCTTCAATCGCCAAAATGCGCTGCACCGCGGCGATTCGGCGCGGCGCTTTGCAGAAGCGTTTGGGAACAGCGACAATTTTCTCGAAAATATCCATGAAAAATCCATGCGTTGAAAAGGGAATCTCTTAGACGCCGCCCAGCGACAAATCATCACAATTAATTCATAAGTTGTCACTATAAGCGATGAAACGCGATGGATGTGTAAAAAGTGGTGCAGGGGCGAGCACGCGAACCGCCTCCTATTTGTGCAATGCTTGGCTTTGTGTTTCGGAGCTATTGCTGGTGGCAGTGCGTGAGCAGTGTCCGAACAAATCCAACCACATTCGCTTGCATGTCAACATCGGGCTCGCCTGCGAGGAACCCTGCGACGCGCATGGGGCCAATGCTCTCCGGATCGGTAAAATCGCGCCTTAAAATCGCGGTGGGTTCGGTAGAGGTGGCAGTCGTTGGCCAGCGGCAATGCGGACGGTCATTCGCTGCAATCCTCGGGGCAGTTGCATTTGTCTTCGCCCTCGTCGCATACGCCGTTGCCGCAAGGTAGGCAGATCCCAATGCTGGGGGGCGGGGCTTCGGGATTGCGGTCGCATCCTTCTGGCAGTCCATCCTCTTCTGGGGGGATAGCATCTCCCACGACGAGATCGAGGCCCACCCTTTTCAGCCCCTCGCAGCACTTGGCGCAGAGAACTTTGGCTTCGTATTCTTCACCTTCGCCAACACACGCGCCGTAAATGCCGCCGTATTGAAAGCACGTTCCCGGCTCTCGGTCCTCGCAGCACGAGGTTCCTGCCTCAGCAGCACAACAGTACGCAGGGCCATTGGTATCGATATATTCGCCCTTAAGCCCCACAGTATTGGATGGCGGCGCGTTGACGTCTGGTGGCGCTTGTTCTTCTCCGACCGGAGATGACGCCTCATCACACCCGCTCCCGAAGCTGGCTAGGCAAACGAGGCCGATGATCCAAACCATGTTTTTCATTTTTGCGTTCTTCATGTTGTCCTCCCACTCTTTCTTGTGCAATGCGTTGCTTTTGCACATGTTCTTGTACATGTCCGCCAACGGTCCTCTTTTTGTGCTGGCAAAATTAACCGTCTCGCATCGCCGTTTTTGGGCACTGCACTTACAGTACAGTAAGCGAAAAGCATGCCAGAAAAAAACACGCCAGGGAAAACGAAATTATTCAGTAGAATCAGGTGGTTAAGGTTCTTTTTGCCAGATGGTTAAGCTTTTTTACGCGCAGGCTGTTTGTGCCAAAGTGTGCCACGTTGCGCAATGTTTCCCCATCTTTAGACCAAGTCGCTCAGCGCGATGGGTTCGTTGTTTGGCGTGATGGCTCTTTGCTTGAGGGCGCTCTCCAATCGCGATAGAGACAAGCACAGGAAAGAGACAACCAGATGAAGCGCGTGTCAAAAACAGCCTGGCGGCATTGGGGGCGATGGGGAGTGGCCTTGTTGTGCTCCGCGGGGCTGCACGTTTCGCTGTGGCTGTGGGCCAAGCCCTCGTACCGGCCGGTGCGCGACGTGGCAGTGTCGATGGAGATCCTCGACGGCGATGGCCAGCAGGTCGAAGCGCCCGCCGCTGCCGGTCCCCGAGACGCGACGCCAGAAGCCCCGCCCGTCGTGGCCGACGCCCCTGTGCCCCCGGCCGGAGAGATCGTCGAAGAAGCCCCGGTGGTCCCCGAGGTGCTGCCCCCGTCCAAGGAGCCCGAAGCGCCCGAGGCGGTAATGCCCGACGATGCAGCGGACACCAGTGCCGACGACACCAGCGCCGACGACACCAGCGCCGACGACACCGCGCCCGATGCAGCGCTGGACACGGACAGCGTCGCGGCGCCACCACCGGATACGGACACCCGCGCGGATTCGGACACCCACACGGACACCGGCCGCGGCGACACCGGGGCCCATGCCACCGACGCGACGGCGGACACGGCCCTGGCATCCCTGGACACGGCGGCGGCGCGGGACAGCGCTGCGGGCACGGACAGCGGCGCGGACACCGGCGAGCAGGTCGGCACCCCGTCGGGCCTCAGCGGTTCGGCAGGTCCCGGGGCCGCGGGACAGGACACCGAGCCCGGGGGCATTTGCCTGCACGACGTCTTCGCCTGGTCCAAGACCAATCCCTCCTGGGTGCTGTGGCTCGCCATGGACGCCTTTGCGGGCACGGCGTACGAGGCGGGGCTGGCCGGTGTGCTGGGCTCGTTTTACCTGTACAACGAGATGGTGCAGGCCACGGGCATCAAGCCGCTCACCGAGCTGGAGAGCGTGCTCATCGCCGCGGATTCCTTTGCGGACTTCGCGACCTACCAAGTGGTGACCACCTACAACGTGCCCCAAGACGTGCTGGTGGGACGGCTGCAGCGCCATCAATCCAGCAACCCCCGCTTTACATTGAAGAAGACGCCCCAGGGGGTCTCGGGCATCGCGCCGGGGAGCTACCGCTGGGACTTTGTCGGCGGCGGGCGCGTGATGGTGGCCTCGGATGCCGCCCAGGGCAAATTCGACCGCGACTGGCCTCAGACCGTCTCGTGCATGGCCCCCTTGCCCGCCTTCTCCGGCGATGGGCACAAGGCGTTTGCGCGCCTGGTGCGCTCGCAAATAGGGCCGTCGCCGCAGGGCCGGTGGCCGGTGCTGCTCATCGCCACGCGAGACCCGGACGCCCTGGGACTCGGACACCACCCCGTCGCGGCGCAAGCCTTTCAGTGGGCCTGGGTGAAGGGCTACTTCTCGGACCCGCCCATGCTGGAGGGCGTGGTGCAGTTCTCGCCACAGATGCAGGACATGGAGGTGGTGCGGCGCATGGTGCAGCGCATCTTGGCCCAGGGCGCAGCGGCCAAGCTCGTGGGGCTGGGCGACATTGCCGGGCGCGTGAAATGGGACATCTCCGGACAGCGCCTGCAGTTTGCGGTGCCCCTCACCGAGGCGGAGATCCGCATCGCTCTGGTGTTGCTCAAGACGTACAGCGCGCGCCTCAACCGCAACCTGCTCAAGGGGACCGCGCTCACACCCGCGACCACGCCCGCACCCGCGCCAACACCCGCACCCACACCCGCGACCACGCCATCGCCCTAAAGGGTCAGGCGCGGTGTGCCGTTTTGTTGCCCCATCTTTTGACATGCCGCCGCATTGGTGATTAGGCTACAGCCGCTTTGCGAGGAGTGACGCCATGAACAAAAAGAAAGCGCTGATGAACCTGCTCAAGGTCGCGGTCACCGTGGGCATTCTCTACTTGATATTCCAGCGGTTCGACATCGGCTCGGACGACATCATCAAAGCCTTCCAGCACCAGCCCGGGTGGTTCGCCGCGGCAGCGCTCATGCAGGCCGGCGCCATTTTGTTTTCGATTTTGCGCTGGTTGGTGCTCCTCAACGGCCAGGGGCTGCGCGTGCCCTTTGGCCACGCCGTGCGCACGTTCATGGTGGGGCGTTTCTTGGGCACCTTCACCCCCACGGGCGTGGGTCTCGAAGCCTACAAGGCCTGGGACATCGCCCGGTACACCGGCAAGGCCGAGGCCTCGGTGTCGGTGGTGCTCATCGAAAAACTCATCGGCACCTTCTTCTCGCTGGGACTGCTGGTGCTCATCACGCTGCCCTATTTCGCCGCGGCCATCGACAACCGCGCCCTCATGATCTTCGGCTCCTTCTTCGGCGTCCTGCTCGTCATCGCGCTAATCCTTTTGTTTCAACCGGGGCTCTTTCGCCTGTTGCTCCGCTTCAACTTTCCGGGCAAGGGAAAAATCGAAAAGCCCTTGGAACGCATCGTCGCGGCCTTTACGGTGTACAACCAGCGCAAGGGCAGCCTGCTCGGCGCGGTGGCGTTGGGCTTTGGGGTCTACCTGTTTTGGTTTCTCACCTACTACATGAACTCGCTGGCCCTGGGGGCCAATCTGTCGCTGCTCGAGGTGCTCAAGGTGGGGCCCCTCACCCAAATCGCCACCATGTTGCCCATCTCCATCGCCGGGGTGGGGCTGCGCGAGGGCGCGTTCATGGCGCTGCTGCAGGCCCTGGGCACCCTGGCGGCGGACGCCCCCAAAGACGTGGCGGCCTCGGTCATGCTCACCGCCTCCATGGTCTATTTTGTCTCCATCTCCCTCAATCTCATCGGCGCCGTGATCTTCTTGACGCGCCGCACCGATTACAAAGCGCAAATGGCGCAGATGAAAGCCGAGCGCTAGGCCCACACCCTTCATGTCCACAGTTGCCACACGCTTTCGGGGGCGCGGCAGTGCCCGAGAATTGCTGGGCGTGGCCATGCCCCTCATCATCTCCTATGCCAGCGACACGGTGATGACCTTCACAGACCGCCTCTTTTTGTCGCGTCTCAGCAGCGATCACATGAGCGCGGCCATGGGGGGCGGCATGTCGTCGTTCACCCTCAGCACGTTCTTTGTCGGTTTGTTGAGCTATGCGACCTCGATGGTGGCGCAGCGCTACGGGGCCCAGCGCACGTCCTTTTGTTCGCGCATCACCACCCAGAGCCTCATCGTGGCGGTGCTGGCCTACCCGGTGATGCTGGCCCTCATCCCCTTGGGGCACGCCTATTTTCACTGGATGGGCATCGGGGCGGGACAACTGGCGTTGCAAGAGACCTACTTCGATATCTTGATGTACGGGGCGCTCATCTCTCTGCTGCGCGGCGCCCTGACCGGGTTCTTTAGCGGGGTGGGCCGGACGCGCCTCATCATGCTGGCCTCGTTGACCGCCATGGTGCTCAACGTGGGGCTGAACTACGTGCTCATTTTCGGCAAGCTGGGCTTTCCCGCTTTGGGCATCCGCGGGGCGGCCTTTGGCACCCTCATTGCCGGGGCGGCGGGCCTGGGCATTATGGCGTGGGCCTACTTGGCTCGGGGCAATCGGCGCGCCTTTGCCGTCGGCGACAGCTTCGCATTTGACCCGCGCTTGATGAAGGAGCTGTGGCGCTTGGGCACCCCGTCGGGGCTCGATCTTTCGCTCAACCTGGTGGCCTTCACCACGCTCATCACGCTCTTTCACGCCTGCTCGCCCAGCGTGGCCGCCGCCGCCACCATTACCTTCAATTGGGACTCGGTGTCATTCATCCCGCTGCTGGGCATCAACGTGGGGGTCACCAGCTTGGTGGGGCGCTATGCCGGGGCCGGCGACTTGCCCACCGCCCACCGGGCCACCATGTCCGGGTTGTGGTTGGCCTGCGGCTACTCCCTGTTGTTTGGGATCGTGTTCGTGTCGGTGCCCGGCGTGTTGGTCGATGTGTTTCAGCCCAGCAGCGCCAATGGCCTGTGGCCACAAACCCGCGAGACCGCCATCTTCATGGTGCGCCTCATCAGCATCTACGTCTTGGCGGACGCCGTGAGCCAGGTGTACAGCGGCGCCCTGCGCGGGGTGGGGGACACCCTGGTGACGATGCTGCTGTCGGTGGCGGTGCACTGGCTGCTCACGGGGGTGGCCTATGTCGCCCTGCGCGTGCTGCACTGGTCGCCCGAGGCCTCCTGGGTGGCGGTGGTGGTCAGCCTCATCGTGCTCGCCTTGGCCTATTACGCGCGCTACCGGTTTGGCAACTGGCGCAGCCGGGCCCTGCGCCTCTCGCAGCTAGACGAACCCGCGC
>JAAYKL010000022.1 GCA_012522445.1 Myxococcales bacterium
CATGAAACCGAGGCTGAGCGCGACAACGGCAATTCCGGTTACAATTCTTGTCATTGACGTCATGTTAGGTGCCTCCTATTCCCCAGCGGCAGACTTGGGCTTGCTGAGTTTTTTAACAGAGCTCGCCTTTTCGGTTTTGGCGATGATGAACTCTACGCGGCGGTTTTTCTCTTTGCCCTCTTCGGTGTTGTTGTCGGCGATGGGACGCTCCTTGCCGTAACCGATGGCGTTGAGGCGGGCTTCATCGATGCCCAGGCCCACCAGGTGCTCTTTAACGGCTTCGGCGCGCTTCTGCGACAGCTCTTTGTTGTACTTGTCGGCGCCGTCGGCGTCGGTGTGGCCTTCGATGTTGATGAGCAACACCTTGGGGTTCTCTTTGAGCACGTCGGCCACGTCGGACAGCAACTGGTGGGACTCTTCTTTAATGGTCGCCTTGTTGTAGTCGAACATCACCTTCTCGAGGATTTCGATTTTCTTCTCGGTGATCTGCGCCTTCTTTACCGGCGGCTCGGGCACGGGCTCGGGCGGCGGGGGCGGCAGCTCGGGCTGCGCGGCGTTAACCAAAATGGCGTCCTTCCCTTCAATCGTGTGAACATTGCCGAAGCTGGCCGAAAAACTACAGCCGGCCATCAGCCCACACGCAGAAAGAACACAGAGTGTAAATCCGATGCGTTTTTTCATGCTTACCTCCAAAATGGCGTAAATAAAGTTGCCCCTCGTCAAAAGGGACAATGTTGTTTTCAATGGCCTATAAAACGGCGCCACCGACGGGTGCCGATTGACCAACCACTTTCATTGGTGTCCGAAGGCACCAAATAGTAAAACCCCACACTTGTCAACGAGAAGCCCTTTGATGTTATGAAAAAGCATTTGCCAATGCGGCACATCGCCGCCAAAGAAAAACTGGTGTGGAGGTAATTAATTATGAAAATCGAATTGTCAAACACGCCCCTGCTCCTGCCCCTGCCGACGGTCCTCGTGGCCACCTACGGCAAGGACGACCTGCCCAACGCCATGACCGCTAGCTGGGCGTCTCCGTGCAACGCCAACCCGCCCTGCATCGGGGTGGCCATCCGCCACAGCCGCGCGACCTACGACAATATCCGCGTGCGACGGTGCTTCACCATCAACATTCCCACGGCGGCCCAGGCCACCGCCACCGACTACCTGGGACTGGTCTCGGGGCGAAAAGAGCCGGACAAAGTGTCCCGCGCAGGGTTTCACACGGCGCGCGCATCGGTGGTGGACGCGCCCCTGCTCGCCGAGTGTCCCCTCAACATCGAGCTGAGCTGGCGCCACGAGCTCGACATGGGCTGCCACATCTGGGTGGTGGGCGAGGTGCAGCGCATCCACGCCGCCCGCGACATCACCACCGAAGACGGGCACATCGACGCGACAAAACTGGCGCCCCTGGTGTACCTACCGGGCGTCCAGCAGTACGTCCGCATCGGCGACGTCGTCGACAAGGCCTTCTCCTGCGGCCGCAGCCTCAAGGGAGGCGCGTGACCCCGGTGCCCCCGCAGTTGCCAACGGCACCGCCGCGGCCCGTGTTGTTTCACGTCGCGCACCACAAGGAAGCCCTGGCCCTCATCGACGTCCTGGGCTTGCGCCAGCACGAGACGCAACCCCACCGCGTGTTCCGCTCCGACCGCGCTGTGCTCGTCGTCTCCGGACCGGGAGCGGACAACACCCGCGCCGCATTGGCACCCCTCCTCCAACGCGAGTCGTTTTCCGCCGCCGTCAACGCCGGCTGCGCGGCCTGCACCGACACCGGCGTACCCCTGGGCAGTGTCCGCATCGCCGCCAGCGTGCAGTGCGACGACAACGACGCGCAACCGCTCTGCCCAACGCCCCTCGCGCTCGCTCTGCCCGCCCTTCCGTTGGTGACGGTGCGCGCGCCCTTCACCGGCCCCCCAAGCCCGCCAGCACGCCTCATCGACATGGAGGGAGACGCCTTTGTCGCCGCGGTCCAGGGCCACTTCGCGCCGGAGCACATCGCCGTCATTAAGGTGGTCTCCGATTGGGGCAGCGACGCCATCCCCTCGCGGCAGCAGGTCGTGCAGTGGATGCGCGCCGAGCTACCCAAATGGCTCAGCGCAATCGCCCCCCACGCCAATTTATCTGCGCACGCCCCCAGCGATGCGCCGCACTCCCACACCACGCGCCCAGCGGTGTGGCAGCAGGTCCAGCAAAACCCCATCTTCGGCATCCTGAGCGAAGACGACCGCACGGCCCTGGCCCAGTTGGCCACCCAGCACCGCCTGAGCCACTCCCTGTGGCAACAGTTGCTCGACATGGCCGCCGACTTACAAGCCTGGCGCGAAACCCCGGTGGCCGACCTTCTCGCCGCCGCGCCCAACGCATCGGGGAAGGCCGTCTTTTCGCACGTGCAGCGCCACTGGACCGCGCTGAAAGAAACCCCCGCCGACTACACCGGCTTCACCGGCGCCCCCAACGCCGCATCGCCCCCGCGCCGCATCGTCGTCCGCCCCGGCACGCGCCCCGGCTTTGGCGACTGCCCGGTGGCCTCGCCCAAGACGCGCTGCTGCAATTTGCAAACCCTGGACGTCGCCGAGGGCTGCGCCTTTCGCTGCAGTTACTGCGCCATCCAGGCCTTTTACGAACCCGACGAGATCGCGCTAAACAGCGACGTCGCCCAGGCGCTCGACGACCTCGAACTCGACAAAGACGTCGTCCACCACATCGGCACGGGGCAAGCCTCCGACTCGCTGCTCTTCGGCAATCGCGCGGGGCTGCTCGAGGCCTTGATGCACTTCGCCAGGCGCCACCCCAAGGTCATCCTCGAGCTCAAAACCAAGTCCGACAACATCGGCTGGCTGCGCGACAACCCCATCCCCGCCAACGTGCTGTGCACCTGGACCCTCAACACGCCCACCATCATCAACGCCGAAGAGCACGGCACCGCTCGCCTCGACCAACGCCTCCAGGCCGCGCGCGACATCGCCGACAAGGGCGCGCTGGTGGGCTTTCACTTTCACCCCATCGTCGACTACCGGGGCAGCGAGGCCGAATACGCCGACCTGTACCGCCGCGTCCTCGCGACCTTTGCCCCCGACGAAGTGGCCCTGGTCTCCTTGGGCACCCTCACCTTCACCAAGGCCGTGGTGCGGCAGTTGCGGCGCACCCCCATGCGCAGCCGCGTGCTCCAGATGCCCCTCCACGATATCGCCGGGCGCCTCTCCTATTCCCTGGACACCAAGCGCCGGATGTTCCGCCACGCCTACCAAAGCTTTGCGCCCTGGCACGACCGGGTGTTTTTCTATATGTGCATGGAGGACGCGTCGCTGTGGCCGGAGGTCTTCGGCTTCTCGTACCCCGACAACGACGCCTTTGAAGCCGCGATGAAGGCGCACTACACCGCGGCCATCGCCCGGCGCCAACCCCGAGGAGGCACACCGTGAAGCACGTGTATTTAACCGGCAGCACCGGCGGCATCGGCCAGGCCATCGCCCAACGCCTGCAGCGCGACGGCATGCACATCGTACCGCTGCGAAGCCGCCTCGAAGACGTGGCCGCCCTCCAAGATGAAGTGCGCTCGCTGCGCCAAGAGACACCGCCCGACGCGCTCATCCACGCTGCGGGGTTTGGCCGCTTCGCCCCCCACGAAACCCTCAGCGCCGACGACATCGTCCGCATGGTGGCCGTCAACCTCACCGCGCCCATCCTGCTGGCCAATCTGTGCCTGCGCGATCTGCGCGAACGCCGGGGACACATCGTGCACATCGGGTCGATCGAGGCGACGCGCAGCGCCCGGTGGGCTGCCCTGTACAGCGCCACCAAGGGCGGGTTGCACCACTTCAGCCTGGCCCTGTACGAAGAGGTGCGCAAGGCTGGCATTAAGGTCACCATCCTGCACCCCGACCTGGTGCGCACGCCGTTCTTCGACGCCCTGGACTTCGCCCCCGAAGACGGCGACGACTGCGCCCTCGACCCCGCTGAGATCGCCCAGGTCGTGAGCGACATCTTGGCCCGCGCCGGCACCATCACCGAGCTCGTCATCCGCCCAAGGCGCTTGGGCATCCGCAAAAAGAGCGCGGCGCAACCCACGTGACCCGCGACCCCACATCGCCCGCTGCGGTGCGGGTGTCCGTCGTCATCCCCATTTACAACCGGGCGCACCTGCTGGAGCGCAGCCTGGGCAGCGTGCTGGCCCAAACGATGCGCGACTTCGAGGTGCTGGTCATCGACGACGCCTCCTTTGCCCCCCTAGACGACGCCATCGCCGCCTTTGCCGATTCGCGCGTCCGCCTCGTGCGCCTGCCCGAGCGCTCGGGGGTCAGCGCCGCGCGCAACACGGGCATCGAACTCTCCCGCGCGCCCCTCATCGCCTTCCTCGACAGCGACGACGCCTGGCAACCGAACAAGCTCGCCGCCCAGGTCGCCTTCATGGACGCCCACCCCCACCTGCCCCTGGTGCACACCGAGGAAATATGGATACGCAACGGCAAGCGGGTGAACCCCAAGCGCTACCACCAAAAGTCCGGCGGCCGCATCTTCCGCGAATCCCTACACCGCTGCCTCATCTCCCCGTCGGCGGTGGTGCTGCGCCAAAGCGCCTTTGCCGCCTTTGGCCGCTTCGATCCAGCGCTGCCCGTGTGCGAGGACTACGACCTGTGGCTCCGCATCACCAGCCGCAGCGAGGTCGGCTTCTTGTCGACGCCCCTCACCATCAAGTACGGCGGTCACGCCGATCAGCTCAGCGGCGCCCTGCCCGCCATGGACCGCTTCCGCGTGCGCGCCCTGCACAAATTACTGCGAGAGGTTGCATTGTCCCGGGAGGACCAAGTGGCGGCGTGGACGGTGATGCGCGACAAGTCCCGCGTACTGTGGCTCGGCGCCGAGAAGCGTGGGCTCGCCGAAGCCGCGCAGTATCGTCAGTGGTTCGATGCGGCGGTCGCTGCGCTTGCGTCCTTGTGCAGCGCCTCTTGATCGCGCACCTCGTGCAGGGCCGCGTTGAGCTGCGCCCCGAATAGAAAGAACAGCCAGAGCGCGTAAATCCACAGCAGGAAGAGCGGCAGCACCGCCAGGGCGCCGTACACGGACACCAGGGTGAACCGCGCCACGCTCACGTAGGTGGCGAAGCCCCACTTGAGGGCCTCCATGGCGATGCCGGCGATCAGCGCGCTGACGAGGGCGTGCTTTTTGCGGATGGGGCGGTGGGGCAACAGCCAGTAGACGAGAAAGAGCAGGAGCACCGAAATGAACAGGGGCAGCAGGATGCGCAGAGACCCGGAGACGTGCCCCAGCACCTGGCTGGCGAAGTAGAGCGAGAGCCCCAGGGCCGACGGCGCGACGACGATGAGCAACAAAGAGAGCCCCACCCGCAGCCACATCGCGCGCTGTTGCGGGATGCGGAAGATTTCGTTGATGGCCTTCTCGACGGAGAAGATGAGGGTGAGCGCCACCACCACCAGCGAGGACAGGCCGACGAGGCCCAGGGTGCCCGGGCGAAAGCTGTGGGCCAAAGTGGTGATTTGTTGGGCCGCCGCCGACGCCGCATCGGGCATCAGGTTGCTCTCGAGGAAGGCCACGGCCTCTTGCACGTAGGCGTCGAGGCGCAGGCGGGCCGAAGCGGCGAGCACCAAAATGAACAGCGGCACCACGGAGAGCAGGGTTTGAAACGAGAGGGCCGCCGCTTGCCGAGGACTGTTGTCATTCCAGAGCCGACGCCCGACGAGAAAGAAAAGCCGGATGAAGTAAATCAGCACGAACTCCCGGCGCGAACCGGCGAGCTCCCGGGGGAAAATCGTGGCGCGAACCGCCTCGCGCACAAAAAAAAGTCGGGGGTGCGCCTCGCGATAAAACAGTTTTTCGGTCAACTTTATGAGGCGTTCACGCATGGGTGGGGTTGACTTTCACTTTTTTTTCCACATAAACAGGCCGTTTGCTTTGTGGCAGGCGCTACTTTTTAGCGAGCGGAAATTAAGCATGATTGCCCCCCAAAATCAAGGCGCGAGACAGGGCCCACAACCACGGCAAACCTCAACCCCAACCCCCGAAGGACCGAGCATGAACATTCATCCCCTGGCCCAAGCACTCAACGACGAATTTCAAAACCCGGGTTGCGCCGTCTTGCCCCTGCTCTCGCAAAAGGGCAAACAGGCCTACTTTCCCGTGAAAGGCATCCTGGGCCAAAGCGCCGAGGCCCGGGGAAAAAAAATCAACGCCACCATCGGCACCGCCTCTGAAGAAGACGGCTCGCCGCTCACCCTCGAAACCCTAGAGGACATGCTCTCCCTGCCGAGCGAGACATTCTTGTACGCGCCCTCTCCGGGGCTGCCCGCGCTGCGCGACGCCTGGAAACAGCAAATTCTCCACAAAAACCCCTCCCTCAACGGCAAAACCTTTTCGCTGCCCGTGGTCTCCGCGGCCTTAACCCACGGCCTCTCCGTGGCGGGCTATCTCTTTGTCGACCCCGGCGACACCATCGTCTTGCCCGACCTCTACTGGGACAACTACGACCTCATCTTCGCCGCCACCTACGGCGCGCGCCTGCAAACCCACAACACTTTTGTCGGCGGTGCCTACGACGTGCAGGCCCTGTCCAGCGCCCTGGCCGATGCGCCCCGGGGCAAAAAAGTCGTCCTGCTCAACTTCCCCAACAACCCCACGGGGTACACCGCCACCGAAACCGAGGCCGAGGCCATCTGCGACGCGCTGTACCAAGCCGCCGACCGAGGCGGCCCGCTGGTGGTGCTGCTGGACGACGCCTACTTCGGCCTGGTCTACGAAGACGGTGTGGCGCGCGAATCGCTCTTTGCCCGGCTCGCCGACCTGCACCCCAACCTCCTCGCGGTGAAGCTCGACGGCCCCACCAAGGAGGATTACGCCTGGAGCTTCCGCGTGGGCTTCATCTCCTTCGCCTTTTCCGGTGCCACCGACGCGCAGCTCAAAGCCCTCGAAGCCAAGGCCGCCGGCGTGGTGCGCGGCTCCATCTCCAACGCCTCGGGCATCGCCCAGTCGCTCCTCATCAAGACCTACCGCTCCGACGCGTACGACGCCCAAAAGCAAACCAAGTACGACATCCTCAAAGCGCGCTACGACAAAATCCGCGACATCTTTTCCGCCCATCCCGAGTTCGCGCAAACCTTCGAGCCCATGCCGTTCAACTCCGGTTACTTCATGTGCGTGCGCACCAAGGGCGCCGACCCCGAGGCGGTGCGCCAGCGACTGCTCGCCCACTACGACACCGGTGTCATCGTGCTCGCCGGCCTCATCCGCCTGGCCTTCTCATCCGTGTCCCTGGCCGACCTCGAAGTCCTGTTCCAAAACATCCACCGCGCTGTCTTGGAATTGCAAACGCCATGAGGCGCGCCCGGTTCACGACGTCCGCCGCGCTGCTCCTCGCCGCCTTGTTCGGCGCCCTTCACTGCGGCAACGGCGTGCCTGTTCCCGAGGCCGCCCCCACCGAGACCGACAGCCGCGCCACCCGAGACACACCCCAAGCCCCCCGCGACGCCAGCGCTCCCAAGGCCACCACCGCCGACGCCCCCGTCGCCGCCAAGGGCACGGCCCCCGAAGACGCCTGGACCTCCCTGTACGCCTTCGCCCAACACCTGGACGCCGCCCACCTGCACGCCAACGGCCTGCTCATCGACTTCGGCACGCCCGGGCGCGACAAGTACACCTACGGCAGTTGGAAGAGCGGCTGGCGCGGCAACTACACCCAAGACGGCACCTCCTTCTCGTATCTCTCGGCCTCCGCGGGGCGCATCTTCGTGCTCCTGCCCAGCGACCAGTCCCCCGACGGGCGCATCGTGCTGCGGGGCAAGGGCATCGGCACGCGCAAGGGGCGCATCTACATCAACAACGCGCTGGCGGGCACCTTTGCCTTCGACAGCAGCGACTGGGAGCACGCCGAGGTCAACATCGCCAAGGGCCTGCGCCCGGGCATGAACGAAATCCTCGTCCGCGCCGATGGCCAGGGGCGCGCCCACGACGGACTGCGGGCCAGCATCGCCCTCGACTTCCTGCGGCTGCTCAGCGCCAAAGATGTGGCCGAGACCGCCCTGGGCCCCGCCTCTTCGGGCGTGGAAGCCTTCGCGGTCACCGGGCCGCACCAGGCGCCGCAACTGCTGCTGCGACCGGGCGAATCCCTCACCTGGCACCTGCCCCTGCAACCCGAATGGCACCTGGTGGTGCGCGCCAAATCACAAGGCGACGGCGCCGAAGACGCGCGGCTCACCATCACCGCCCAGGGAGACGACGGCACGCCCCAGGTCTTGGCCCAGCTCGCTCTCGGCCCGCAGACCACCGCCCAGCGCATTCCGCTCTCCGCGCTCTCCAGCGGTCTGTTTGCCCTGCGCCTGCATAGCGCGCACCGCGAGGTGTTGCTCGAACAATGCGAGCTGCAGCAGCGCCACGTCGAGATGCCCAAGGCCCCCGGTCGCCTCAACGCGCAAAACATCGTCGTGGTGCTCATCGATACGCTGCGGGCCGACAAGCTCCGCACCTACAACCCGGCGTCCCGCGTGCAAACCCCCTTCCTCGACGCGTTCGCGCCAAGCGCCATGGTCTTTACGCGCCCCTTGGCCGCCGAAAACTGGACCAAGCCCGCAACCGCCTCGGTGCTGAGCGGACTGTACCCGCAAACCCACCAGAGCAAGACCGAGCGCAACATCGTGCCCAACACCGTGACGCTGATGTCCGAGCACTTTCAACGCCTCGGCTGGACCACCGCGGGCTTTGTGGCCAACGGCTACGTGTCGAACAAGTTCGGCTTCCAGCGCGGCTGGGACCACTGGACCAACTACGTGCGCGAGGGAAAGGTGAACCGCGCCCAGGCCGTGGCCGACGACGTCATCGCGTGGCTCGAAAAGCGCCCGGCGAACAAGCCCTTCTTCCTCTACGTCCACACCATCGACCCCCACGTGCCCTACATCCCGCCCAACAAGTACCGCGCGCTCTACGACAACGATCCCTACAACGGCATCGTCGAGCCCCGCGGCACCGCCAAGCTGCTCGAGCGCATCAAGGGCGGCCTCAAGCTCACCGACCGCGACAAAATCCGCCTGGAGGCGCTCTACGACGGCGAAATCAGCTATCACGACGATCACCTGCAGCGCGTGTACGACGCCCTGAAACAACAGGGGCTGCTCGAGGACACCGCGTTCATCGTCACCTCGGATCACGGCGAAGAGTTTTTCGAGCACAACTCGGTGGGCCACGGACACTCGATGTACCAGGAGCTGCTCCACGTGCCCCTCATCGTGCAGTTGCCCGGCGCCACCGACTTTGCCGCGCCCGCGCGCTGCGACGTCGACGTGAGCCACACCGACATCATGCCCACGGTGTGCGAGCTGACCGGCACCGAATGCCCCAAAGATGTCGAGGGCGAGAGCCTCGTGCCCCTGCTGCGCGGCGAACACCACGTGCGCTATCCCAGCGCGGCGTTCTCCGAGTTCATGGACGGACAAAGGGTCGTGCGCATGGGACGCTGGAAGCTCATCGTCCGCGGGTGGCGCACCACGGTCTTCGACCTCGAACAGGACCCGCGCGAAACCACGGACTTATCCGACCTGCGGCCCGTATCCCTGGCCGCGCTCAAAGACGCCCTCAGCCTGCACTTGGGGCGCTTCGACCGCTACGACAACGCCGCCGCGGCGACGGGCACCGCCACAAAGGCCCGCCACAAAGCCGCCGATGTGGTCATCGACAGCGAGACCCGCAAGCAGCTCGAAGCCCTGGGCTACATGGGACACTGACTCGCCTCAAAAAAATAATTGCCGCCCCGGTTTCAGATTTTGGAGATTCCGTTCATAATGGTGGGCATACATCCCGCAAAAAGGAGTGAACCATGAGAAGACAAATCTCGGCATGGACGTGGGTGGCGCTGCTGGCGCTCGGCACCCTGGTGCTGTCGTGTCAAGAGGAAGGCGATGCTGTGACAGCAGATGCGCCGGATGATGCGGACACTGACAACAACGCGAACACCGACAACAACGCGAACACCGATGGCCCCCAGGGCTCCGACAGTGCCCAGGGTCCCGACAACACCCAGGGCTCCGACGACACCCCAAACAGCGACGCCACATCGACGGATGCACCAGAGGACACGGACACCGACGACACCGCAGGCACCGACGACCCCGCGAACACCGACGCCGATACAGAGACCGATACCGGCACCGATCCGCCGCCGGTGCGCGTGAACATCTGCAACGAAGTCGTCCCCGAAAGCCTGCACGTCGACGGCATCCCGGCGTACCAGCAGTGCGAAGCTTCCCAAAACAGCCCGATCTGGTCCAACGACGGCATCAACACCAGCACCGAAAAGGTGGATGACACCTGGGTGCGCACCCAAGGCAACTCCGGCTACCAATGCACGGAGTTTGCGCGGCGCTACTTGTTGTTCGTTTGGGGCGTGCAGCGCGTACCCAATGGCAATGCGGGCCAGTGGTGTGACGGCACCATCCCCGACGGACTCGAGAAGCGAACCGAGGGCGTCCACGGCGATGTGGCGGTGTTCGCGCCGGGTTCCTGCGGCGCTTCGGCGACCACGGGACACGTGGTGGTGGTGGACAGCATCGACACCGCGCAAAACCGCGTCCATTTTGTCGAGCAAAACCGCCCGGGCCGGCGCTCCTGTCTCCTCGATACCGTTGCGTGCTTCTTACACGCCACCGCCAACCCCAACTGAAGGAGGGAAATATGCGCAATGCAATCCCGTGTTGGCTGTTGCTGGGTCTGGCTGGATTCACGGGGCTTGGTGGGTGCAACAGCGACGACAACGGCGACGCCACGCCACCAGCAGATGCCTCTATTTATTTAAGCGCGGGCAGCGAACACACCTGTGGCATCCGCGCAGACAACGGCGCAGCAATTTGCTGGGGCAACAATCACGATGCGCTCATGACATCTTTTTTTCTCGGCCAAGCCGAACCACCCGAGGGCGTGGCTTTCACCAGCCTGGCCGCGGGTCACTCGCACACCTGCGGCATCCGCGCAGACAACGGCGACGCGCTGTGCTGGGGCGACAATAGGAGCGGCCAATCCACAGCACCCGAGTACACGCCACTCGTTGCCCTGGGCGCAGGCGTACGACACAACTGTGGCATCTACGCAGAAGACAAAACGGTGGTGTGTTGGGGCGAGGACGAATACGGACAAGCCACGCCGCCCGAGGACGTCCCCTTTGCGAGCCTCAGCCTGGGCGGATATCACTCCTGCGGGATTCGCGCGGACAACGGCGCGGTCCAGTGCTGGGGGCGCGATGAGAGCGGGCAAGCCACGCCGCCCGAGGACGTCCCCTTTGCGAGCCTCAGCCTGGGCGGATACCACTCCTGTGGCATTCGCGCGGAGGACAACAAGGCGCAGTGCTGGGGTTCCAGCAGGTCTTACCAGCTCTCGTCTCCCTGGGACGTGGCATTCACCAGCATCAGCGCGGGGCGGGAGCACACCTGCGGCATTCGCGCAGACAACGACGAGGCGCAATGCTGGGGGGAAAACGAAAAGGGCCAAGCCACACCGCCAAAGGGCGTGGCGTTCGTTGCCCTGAGCGCGGGCCACACGCACACCTGCGGCATTCGCGCAGACAATGGCGAGGCGCAATGCTGGGGAGAAGACGGAAAAGGCCAAGCCACACCGCCAAAGGGCGTCATCTTTGCACACTAAAGTACTGAGGCGCCCCAACAGCAGCGAAGGGGCGTCTTTGCAGCGAGAAAACCGATGTGATGACGAGGTTTTTGTTGCGGGCAGTGCGCGATTCGAACGCGCGACCTTTGGCTTCGGAGACCAACGCTCTATCCAGCTGAGCTAACCGCCCTTTGGGGCCTTTGGGAGTACGTCAAAGGCCTGTGGCTGTCAATTTGTGCGTTTGCCCAGCAGCGCTTTTGCGCGGTCCACGACATTGTCGACCGTGTAACCAAACATCGCCAAGCACTGTTCGCCCGGACCGGAGCGGCCGAAGTCGTCGATGCTGATCATTTGGTCGCCGCAGGAGAGGTAGCGGTCCCAACCGAAGCGCGACCCCGCCTCCACCACCAAGCGCGGCGGACCGTCGGGCGGCAGCACTGTGTCGCGGTAAGCGGCGTCTTGCTCTTCGAAGATCTCCCAGCTCGGCATGGAGACCACGCGGGCGTGAACCCCCGTCTCGGCCAAAACATTGGCGGCCTGCACGCACAGGCTCAGCTCGGCGCCCGTGCCGATGAGCAGCAGATTGGGCGCGGCTTGGGGCTCGTGAATGACGTACGCGCCGCGCAGCACACCCTCGGCGGAGGTGCCGTCGAGTTGCGGTACGTTTTGGCGCGACAGGGCGAGCAAGGTGGGTCCGTTGCGGCGCACCACAGCGGCGCGGTAGGCCCCGGCGGTCTCGTTGCCGTCGGCGGGGCGAATCACCGTGAGGTGCGGGATGAGGCGCAGCGAGGCCAGGTGCTCGACGGGCTGGTGGGTCGGGCCGTCCTCGCCCACCGCCACGGAGTCGTGGGTCATGACGAAGAGCACGCCGGCGCGCGACAGGGCCGACATGCGGATGGCGTTGCGCATGTAGTCGACGAACACGAGAAAGGTGGCGCAGTAGGGGATGAGCCCGGTGCGGTGCAGGGCGATGCCGTTGCAAATCGCGCCCATGGCGTGTTCGCGCACCCCAAAGCGCAGGTTGCGGTGGGCGTAGGTGCCCCGCTGGAAGTCGCCGCACATTTTGAGGAGCGTTTGGTTGGAGGGCGACAGGTCCGCCGAGCCCCCCATGAGCCCTTGCAGGTGCGGGGCCAGGGCGTTGAGACAACGGCCAGAACTGGCGCGGGTGGCCTCGGGTTTGTCCGCGGCGGTGTAGGTCGGCAGCTCGCTGTCCCAGCCCTCGCAAAAGGAGTCGGAGATCAACTGCAAAAATGCCGCCGCCTTGTCGGGGTGCTGGGCGCGGTAGGCGTCGAACATGCTTTGCCACGCGGCCTCGGCTTCGGCGCCCGCTTTGCGCGCGTTCATGTGCTGGCTCACCTCGGCGGGGATCTCGAAGGGACCGTGGGACCAGCCCAGGTTTTGGCGCGCACTCGCCAGGGCTTCGGGGCCCAGGGGAGCGCCGTGGGAATCGGCCGAGCCCGCCTTGGCGCCCGCGCCGTACCCGATGGTGGTGCGCACGCGGATCAAGGTGGGGCGTTGGGTTTCTTGTTGTGCGGCCCGCAGCGCGGCCTCGATGCCGTCGACGTCGGTGTCGCCGTCGGCCACTTGCAGCACCTGCCAGCCAAAGGATTCAAAGCGCCGGGTGACGTCCTCGGTGAAGGCGAGGTCGGTGGCGCCGTCGATGCTGATTTGGTTGTCGTCGTAGAGGACGATGAGCTGGCCCAGGCCCCAGTGACCGGCCAGGGACGCGGCCTCACTGGAGATGCCCTCCATGAGACAGCCGTCGCCGACCAGGCAGTACACGCGGTGGTCGATGATGGGAAAGTCGTCGGTGTTGAAGCGCGCGGCCAAGTGCGCCTGGGCTGCGGCGAGCCCCACGGCGTTGGCAAAGCCCTGCCCCAAGGGACCGGTGGTGACCTCGACGCCGGGCGTAATGAAGTTTTCCGGGTGACCGGGGGTGGCGGAGTTCCACTGGCGAAACTGCTGGATGTCCGCCAGGGTCGGGGAGTCGTAGCCCGTCAAGTGCAGCAGCGAATAGATCAACATGCTTCCGTGGCCCGCCGAGAGCACAAAGCGGTCGCGGTTTACCCAGTCGGGATTGGCGGGGTTGTGGCGCAGCACGCGTTGCCACAGGGCGTAGGCCGCTGGCGCAGCGCCCATGGGGAGTCCGGGGTGTCCCGAGCGCGCCTTCTCGATGGCGTCGGCGCTCAGCATGCGGATGGCGTTGATGCAAGTCGTGTCAATCGCATTCATGTCCTGATTTCACCTCTTTTTGACGGGTTGGGGTTTGTGCGTGACAGCCCGATTTTACCGGGCGTTGGCGCATCGCCGCGCATTGTGGGCGCGCGGCACTGTCTAGGGCCGCATTCCTTATCATTAGTGCTCGCCTTCGAACAGGTCTTTTGTGAAAATACCGGTCCCGGCTATGTGTACGGGCGAATACCGACTATGTGTACGGGCAGTTCGTGAACCGCCCTCTGTTTCGCCAGAAAACGCCTGCCCCAAAACGGGACAATATCTGTCTCGCGACGGAACATTTTTTGGCTGAATTTCAAAAACCTAAAACAATGTGCAATAATTTCAAGTGGTTACGCGGTGCACATATGTGCAGACCTGTTTTCTCCCTCGCATCGAACTGCACCCTGGCGGATTTTTGCGGCTACAAAATCTCCTCAAAGGTGGTGGCGGTTAAGATGCGGGAAAGGGCGTGGGTGATTTGCTCGTGGTCGAGCTGCGCAAGGCGGTCTTTGTCGGCATCTGCAATCGCACCGAACTTCATTTCGACAAGCTTCAGCAAGCTCGACAATGCACCGAGTCGCAAGCCCTCCTCACGGCCCTTGGCGATCCCCCGGGCTTCGCCCTTCTGCAGGCCCTCTTGCAGGCCCTTCTCGTGTCTTTCGTCCAGGATGTTACCCAAGGTTTCGGCCAACATGGTCTGCTCTCCCTCCAAATTCTCAAACCGAGGAATCCGCGCAGAGTCGACTCCCCGTAACGTTAGCGTCGTGCGAAACACGCCGTCAAACCAGGCCCCAATGGCGGGCAGAAGTGTTTCCGCAGTAGGCGCCTGCCGCACCAAGGCGTGCAAATCGATCGCTCGTTCCAATATAACACCCTCGGTGCGCGCATGCTCAACCCGAAACAACGCTGCGCGTGTTTCCGCAACTGGTACATCGGCCGCTTTTCGGAAAAGTTTCCTGCTGAGCGCAAAAAAGATTCTTTTTTTTGCTAGGTACCCGCAAGACAAGGGCGGACACGGGGGTACCGCCCTACGAAAAAATGAATCCATCAATGTGAGGGCAAGGGCAGACACGGGCTTACCGTCCTACAGAGAATCTATTAATACAAACAGGGTGTTGAGGAGAGACTATGCGGGTAGTTTAAATCACACAGACCCATTCTCAACGGGCATTTTGAATCGCACAGGGTCATTCTCAATGGTCGCTTTGAATCGCACGGACTCATTGCCTGCGGCAAAATTATGCGGGCGCAGAGGGCGGTTGTGAGGCGTTTAAATATGGTGATATACTTATGTCTATACCCAACAACATTAAAGGAGCCATCATGAACACCAATCCCTTGCGTGGCCTTTTGCTCACAGCGTTGCTCTTTGGCCTAGCGGGATGCTTTCCCGCCGCCAACGACGACGAACTCTCGCAGATGTGCGAAAACCTCATCCGCGTGCGCGCCGAAATCCGCGTGCCCGTCGAGAGCGAACTCATCGCAGAAATCGAAGCCGACTACACCCGCCGCAAAGAGCACCTCGTCAATTGGAAGGCGCGCGAGATGAAGAGCTGGGACGACGAGCTGGACGCCCGCATCAAGGCGCTCCCCCCCGCGGGCAAGGCCCCCAAAAAAGCCGCCGCCACCGCAGATGGCGAAGAGGCCCCGCCCACGCGCGCAGCTCTTGAGGCCGAGTACGCCAAAAAGAAACAAATCGGTGCCGAGCAATTCGACAGCGACATCGAGGCGCTGGCACCGGCCAAGGACCTGGCCATGAAAGCCGCCCGCGAGAAAGTCGAAGCCAAAAAAGCCGAGTTCGCCGCCGCCAAAAAAGACTGCCTCGACAAAGCGCGCAGCACCAAGGTGACCCGCGCCCAAGCCCAGTGCCGCATCGAAGCCCGCGACCCGGACACCTACTGGAACAAGTGCCGCTGAGCCCTCCCGCCCCCACAAACCCGCAATCTAGCATCCAAATTCCGATTACCCCATTTTGCCTGTTGACTTCCCTGTCAGCGCAATGGTAGACGGCTCTACATGAACGCGGCCCCCACCCCCAATACCGAACTCACCAGCGCCCTTGAGGACTATCTCGAGACCATCTTCGAACTCGTCAAAGAGCGCAAAGTCGCACGCGTGAAAGACATCGTCAAAGCGCGCAACGTCAAGTCCGCTTCGGTCATCCCGGCCCTGCGCCGCCTGGCCGACCTGGGGCTCATCCACTACACCAAACGCGAATCCATCGATTTAACGGAGACCGGCGAGGCCACCGCCCGGCGCATCTACTCGCGACACAAACTGCTGGTGCGCCTGTTTCGCGACTTCCTCGGCATGCCCGCTGAGCTGGCCCTCCAGGATGCCTGTGCCATGGAGCACAACCTCTCCGACGCCGGCGTCGACCACCTGGTGCGCTTCTTCGAGTTCCTCCAGTCCTGCCCCGATGGCCACGACTTCATCGAGCGCTTCAAGGGCTGCGCCCTGGTCAACGCAGAGAGCCCGCAGGACATCGCGACCTGCTGCGCGAAGCTGGCCCTGTCCCCAAACGACCCCAACATCATTTCGCTGCGGCAATTGAAACCGGGCCAAGGCGGCAGCGTCATCCGCATCCAGGGCACCGGCGCCATCCGCCAGCGCATCCTCGACATGGGCATCATGCCCGAAGTGCACATCCAACTCGAGCGCCGCTCCCCCGCCGGAGACCCTTTGTGGGTGCGCGTGCAAAACTCGCAAATCAGCCTGCGCAAAAAAGAAGCCGACATGATCCTGCTGCGCAAAGACACACCTGCCGACACCAACGCTCCGTAATCAAAACAGAAAGCGTATGCCCATGAGCCAGGAAATTCGCGTCGCCCTAGCCGGAAATCCCAACAGCGGAAAAACCACCATCTTCAACGCCCTCACCGGGTCGCGCCAACACGTGGGCAACTACCCGGGCGTCACCGTCGAGAAGCGCACCGGCACCTTCGACATATCGGACACCCGCGTCCACGTCACCGACCTACCGGGCACCTACAGCCTCTCGTCCTATTCCCCCGAAGAAGTGGTGGCCCAACGCGAGCTCGTCGACGCCATCCCCGACGTCATGGTGGTGGTGGTGGACTCCACAACCCTCAAGCGCTCCCTGGTGCTGCTGGCGCAAATCATGCAAACCGGCGATCGCATCGTGCTGTGCCTCAACATGGCCGACGAGGCCCGCACCGCCGGACAAAAGCTCGACAAACCTGCCTTGGAAACCCTGCTGGGCTTCCCCGTCGTGGAAACCGTCGGCCATAAGGGACAAGGCATCAGCGAGCTCAAAGACGCCATCTTAAAAGCGTCGCAACTCGAACGCACCCCCTCGCGACTGGTGCTGGGCGAACGCCTGGACACCGCCCTGGCCGCCATCACTTTTCACATCGCCAAGACCGACATCCCCAAGGCCACCCACCCGTGGCACGCGGTCAAGCTGCTGCTCGACGACCCCCTCTACGTCGACCGCCTGATGGAAAAGAAAGGCCCGGGGAAACGCGCGGTGCAGCAAGCGGCCCTGGAGCGCAAAAAGCTCGAGGACCTCTGCGGCGAAGACATCTCCCTGTTCGTCACGCAGCGCTACTACGGCTTCGTCGACGGCCTGCTGCGCGAGACCCTGCTGCGCTCTGCCCACATCGACACGCGCGCCCTCTCCGATCGCATCGACGCCTTCGTGGTCAACAAGGTCGCCGGCATCCCGGTGTTCCTGCTGGTGATGTACGCCATCTTCTGGCTCACCTTCACCGTGGGCGAATACCCCATGGAGTGGATTGAAGATCTGTTCGCCTGGTCGGGCGACGCCATCAACGGCGCGTGGCCCGAGGGCAAACTCGACGTGCTGCGCTCCCTCATCGTCGACGGCATCCTCGCGGGCGTCGGCGGCGTCGTGGTGTTCTTGCCCAACATCATCCTGCTCTTCTTGGGCCTCGCCGTGCTCGAAGATACGGGCTACATGGCCCGCGCGGCCTTCCTCACCGACCGCCTCATGCACCGCTTCGGTCTCCATGGCCGCAGCTTCATCCCCATGATTACGGGCTTCGGCTGCACCATCCCGGGCATCATGGCCACCCGCACCATGGAAAACGAAAAGGACCGCCTCACCACGATGCTGGTCCTGCCCCTCATGTCCTGCGGCGCGCGCCTGCCCATCTGGATGCTCCTCATCCCGGCCTTCTTCCCCCCCGAGCACCGGGCCAGCATGCTCTTCGGCATTTACGCCATCGGCATCGTCCTGGCCTTTCTCCTGGCCCTGCTCTTGCGCAGCACCTTGTTGCGCGGCGAAGAGGCGCCCTTCGTCATGGAGCTACCGCCCTACCGCGTGCCCACCATGCGCTCCGTCGTCGGCCGCATCATCGACCGCTCCGGCGCGTACTTGAAAAAGGCCGGTACCATCATCCTGGCCATCTCGATGCTCATGTGGGTCCTCACCTCCTATCCCAAGCCGCCGGAGGTCGTCGACGTGCCCGCCGAGCAACAGCCTTCGGCCCTGGAGTACTCCATCGCCGGGCGCATCGGGAAGTTCATCGAGCCCGCCATCGCGCCCCTGGGCTTCGACTGGAAGATCGGCGTGGCCACCCTGGGGGCCTTTGCCGCCAAGGAGGTCTTTGTCTCGCAGCTCGGCGTCATCTACGCCATGGACGACTTCGACGAAGACGACGACGAGGACATCGGCACCCTGCGCGACGCCCTGGCGCGCGACTACACACCGCTGGTGGGCTTTTCGCTGATGCTCTTCCTGCTCATCGCCACCCCGTGCATGGCCACCGTCGCCATCACCCGGCGCGAAGCGGGTAGCTGGAAGTGGGCGTTTCTACAGTTCTTCGGGCTCACCGCCATCGCCTGGGTCATCTCCTTTGCCTTCTTTCAAATCGGCAGCTTGCTGCTGTAACACGCATTCGAAAGGAGCGCGTCGCATGCACCTCACCACCACATGGACCTTTGCCACCCGGGGACGGGGCACCACCGACATCACCCAAGACGTGGCCCGCTGGGTGCGCGAGACCCGCATCGGCACCGGCCTGGTCACGCTGTTCATCCAGCACACATCGGCCTCTCTCTTGATCACCGAAAACGCCGACCCCTCCGTGCGCCGCGACCTGCTCCAGCACTTCAACCGCGTCGTCCCGGACAACCACCCCGACTACACCCACACCTACGAAGGCCCCGACGACATGCCCTCGCACATCAAGTGCGCCATGACCGACACGAGCCTCTCCATCCCGGTGGTGGCGGGCCGCATGGTCTTAGGCACCTGGCAGGGCATCTACCTGTTTGAGCACCGCGACGGCGCTCACCAGCGAAGCGTCGTGGCGCACCTCGCCGGCGAAACCAACAACTCGTAAACAATCCACAAACGCTCAGTCGGCGTCCGGCGCAGCATCGAGATCGGTGTCGGCGGCACTGGCGTCTCCGTCCAGGTGGCGCTGTTGGCGGGCAGGCAAGCGATTGTCGCGGGCCGGGCGACCGGTGTACGGCGGCAGGGGCAACGTGGCGTGTTCGCGCACGCAAGGGGGATAGCGGCGGCGTCCTAGGGCGGTGTAGTCGCCGAGCAGGTCATCGGCCACCGCGCCCTCGTCGCAGCCCATCTCTTCGGTGAGCCACGAAAACAGCAAGGCGGCGAGGCGGTCTAGGGCGATGTTCCCGGTTTGCCCCACCTGGGCGAAGAGCCAGTCGGCAAAGGCCATGAAGCGCGCAAAGGGGCTGTCGCCCGACAACACGAGGCGGGCGGTGCGGGCAAAGTTGCCGCTGTTGTACACCAGGTCGAAGTAGCGGGCGAAGCGCTTGAGGCGCTGCATGTCTGCGAAGGGGATCGCGTCGTTGCACAAGATGTCGTAGGGCGGGGTTTGGCGGTAGACCATGCCGAAGCTTTGCGTGTGGCGGTCGATGGGGGCCCCGCGCAGGCGCTTGAGGATGCCCACTTGGATCTCGTGCGCCCCACTGTGCAGCAAGCGGTCGAAGCCCCGGGAGAATTGCGCGACATCTTCGCCGGGCAGTCCCGCCACCAAGTCGGCGTGGATGTGAACGCCGGTCTCGCGGCGCAGCCTGGTGAGATTTTGCAGCGCCCGGTCCGCGTCCTGGCGGCGTCCGATGCGCGCGGCCACCGCGGGATCGAGGGTTTGAATGCCCGCTTCCAACTGGATGGCGCCGGGGGCGAAGCGCGCCAGTTGTGCGAGCAGCGCCGCGTCGATGCGGTCGGGCACCACCTCGAAGTGCGCGAACAGATCGGGGTCTTGTGGTTGCGCCAGCCAATCGAAGATGGCCTCGGGGTGGCCGACGTTGAAGGTGCGGTCGACGAATTTGAACTGCCGCACGCCGCGCCGGTACAGGGTTTCGAGGGCGCGCAATACGGCGGGCAAGGGAAAGCGCCGCACTTTTTTGTCGCGGCTCGACAGGCAAAATTCGCAGCCAAAGGGACAGCCCCGGGAGGTCTCTACATAGATGGTGCGATGGGCGATATCGCCGTCGCTGTACTCGCCGGTGGGCAGGTTCACCGCCGAAAGGTCAAGGGGCGCCGCCACCGTCATGCGGGGCAGCTCACATTGGGGATCGCGCAGCACCTGTTGGGCCAGGTCGGCAAACACCGCCTCGCCCTCGCCGCACACCACCGCGTCGGCCAGGTCGGCGATGGGGGGCAAGTCCCGGGGCTCAATTACCTCGGGCCCGCCCACCACCAGGCGCACCGCCGGGCGCACCTGCTTGATCATCTGGGCCACCTCGCGCAGCAGGGGCTCGTTCCAAATGAAAACCGAGAGCCCCACCAAGACGGGGGCGTGCGCCAGGATGCGCTCCACCATGTCCAGGGGGCGCTCCGAGATGGTGAACTCGGCGATGACCGACGCGTCGCGCAGCGTCCCCAAGTTGGCCCGCAGATAGCGAAGTCCTAGCGCCGTGTGCGCATACCGCGCGTTGGCCGTGGCCAGCACGATGGGAAACGGAGCGGCGGACATCAAGTGGCGGTTCCGTCTTCGGGGACGGGCCAGAAGCTCTGCATGCCGTCGGCGCGTACCATCCAGTGGTGCAATCGCTGCGCCACCTCCGCCGGGGTGACGGGGCGGAAGAGGCACTCGGTGGCTCCGGCGTGCTGGCATTGCGCGGCCTCGCCCTGGGTGAGGGCGGTGCTCACCGCGACGATGGGAATGGTGTGAAAGCGCCGGTCGCTGCGCACCTGCGACAGGAGCGAGAGGCCGTGGGTCAGCGTCATTTGCATGTCGAGACAGATCGCGTCGATGCGTTGACCGGACTGCAGGTGCACCAAGGTTTGCGCCGCATCTTCGGCCCAGGTGACCGAGGCGCCCGCGGTCTCCAGGTATTGCGACAGCGCAAAAATTTCGCGCATGTTGTCGCTGACCAGAAGCACGGCGCGGCCCTGCAGCAACGCGCGCTCAGCGGGTCGGGTGTCGCCCGTCAGCGCCGCGGTTTCGCCACCGTGACCAGCGGTGTCGTCGCCATCAACGCGCAGCGGCATACGCAGCTCAAAGGTGCTGCCGACGCCCTCGCGGCTGGCCACGTGGATGCGCCCACCCAGGGCCTCGGCGAATTTCTGCGACAGCGTCAGCCCCAGCCCGGTGCCCGCATTGGGGGTGCGTCCGTCGCCGTGGACCTGCCCGAAGCCCTCGAAGATCGCCGCCAACTCCCCCGCGGGAATGCCGATGCCCGTGTCCACCACGCGCACCGACAAGAGCGGCGCCTCGGGCGCGTCGTGCAGGGCGTCGACGAGCAGCTCCACGGTGCCGTCGTGGGTGAAGTGGAAGGCGTTGGCGAGCAGGTTGCGCAAAATTTGCTCCAGGCGCTGCGCGTCCACGCGGATGTGGGTCGGCACCGCATCGGAGACGCGGGCGCGAAAGGCGTTGCGGTTCACCAGTGCCAAGGGCGCCACCAACCGGGACAAGTTGTCGACAAAGGCGCGCACGTCGCACATGTCGTCGTGGAGCACCATGCGCCCCGCTTCAATTTTGGCGATGTCCAGCACGTCGCTCACCAGCCGCAGCAACGCTTGCCCCGACATGTAAATGGTTTGCGCGTAGGTCACCTCTTTGTCGCTCAGGCGCTGCCCGTTGTTTTCGGCCAGCAACTCGGAGAGCACCAAGATGCTGTTGAGGGGCGTCTTCAGCTCGTGGGACATGCCGGCGATGAACTCGCTCTTGGCCAAGCTCGTGGACTCGGCGCGCTGCCGGGCGCGTTGCATGTCGCTGCGCCACCGCACCTGCTCGGTGATGTCGCGCATGGTGACGACAAAGACGCTTTGCTCGCGCCACCGGGCGGGCATGGCTCGCACCTCAGCGGCCCCCAGGGTGCCATCCAATTGAATGATGGGAATCTCTTGATCGGTTTCGAGTACCGCGGGCACGCCGTAATCGTAGCCCAGCATCTCGGCCTCGGTCTTGCCGAAGAAGGCGGCGCCGATGCGGTTGGCCAGCAGCACCTTTCCCGCAGCGCTCACCACGAAGACGCCGCATGAGAAGCGCGCCAACAGTTGGGCGAAGTCATCTTGGACACGGGTGCCGGCGCGGGAGCTGGCGCTGACGGTCTTGGCGGGTTTGGATGCGCCCCTGGTGCGGCGGGTCTTGGTCATCGGATGCCGTAGTCCTTCATTTTGTAAAGCAGCGCCCGGTGGCTGATCTCCAACATGCGCGAGGCGGCGGTGCGGTTTCCGTTGGCGGCGACCAGGGCGCGGCGGATGAGTTCTTCTTCAATGACGCGCATCGTTTTTTTGATCGAGAGCTCGCCGGTGGCCAAGGTGCGCTTCACCTCGTCGCGGCTCTCGGCGATGCGCTCGGGCAGATCCCCCAGGGAGATGGTGTCGCCCTCGGCCAGCACCAGCGCCCGCTCCACGGCGTTTTCGAGTTCGCGCACGTTGCCGGGCCAGGAGTAGAGCATCATGGCGCGCTCGGCCGCCGGCGCGGTGTAACGAACGCGGGACTCCATCCGGGCGCCGTGGTGGGCGATGAAGTGGCTGAGCAGCAGCGGGATGTCTTCGGGTCGCTCGCGCAGGGGCGGCACGCGCAGGGGCACGACGTTGAGGCGGTAGTACAGGTCTTCGCGGAAGGTGCCCTCCGCCACCAGGTCGTCGAGGTTTTGCAAAGTGGCGGCGATGATGCGCACGTCCACCGCGGTGTCCTGCGTGTCGCCGACGCGGCGGATGGTGCCCTCTTGCAGCACCCGGAGCAACTTGACCTGCAGCGCGCCGGGCAGCTCGCCGATCTCGTCGAGCAACAGCGTGCCCCCGTCCGCCTCCAGGAACAGCCCCGGCTTGTCGGCGTTGGCGTCGGTGAAGGCCCCTTTGCGGTAGCCGAACAACTCGGACTCAATGAGGGTTTCGGGGATGGCGCCGCAGTTTACCGCGACAAATGAGCGCGGACTGCGCGGCGAGCGCATGTGAATGGCCCGCGCCACCAGCTCCTTGCCCGTGCCGGACTCCCCATGGATGAGCACCGTGGAGTTCACCCGCGCGATTTTGTCGATGAGGGCGAACATGTCCTTCATGAGGGGCGACTGGGAGACGATGCCGCAAAAACTCGACGACGACGCCATCTCGCGCTTGAGCCGCGCATTTTCGCGCCGCAGGGCTTCGCGCTCTTCGGCCTTGGCCAGCACCATCGACACCTCGTCGGGCTTGAAGGGCTTGGTGATGTAGTCGTAGGCGCCGGCCTGCAGGGCCTCCCGCGCATTGTCGATGGAGCCGTAAGCCGACATGACGATCACCGTGACCGGCAGCTCCTGCTCGATGATGGCGCGCGTCACCGCGATGCCGTCCATGTCCGGCATCCGCACGTCGACAAAGGCGATGTCAAAGTCGTCAGAGGCGAGGCGCTCCAAGGCTGCCGCGCCGTTGCTCGCGCTCTCGACGCGAAACCCCAAGCGCCCGATCAGGGCCGACAGGGCCACGCGGATGGATTCTTCGTCGTCGACAATGAGGATGCGTTTCATGGGGCCAAGTGTTTCACAATGCGCGGTTGCATTCAACCGGCCGCCCCGGGTGTGTCGCCGCTGGGCGAGCTCCCGTGCCGCGAAGCGCCACCCAACAAGGCGACGAGCAACAGCGCGATGCCCACGACCAAGAAGGCCACCCCCGGCCAGTGCAAGGCAGCGGGGATGTCGGCGACAAAGGCGTCGGCCACGGCGGCGGGCATCTCGGCGCTCGCCCACTGCAGCAGGCGTCCGTACACCGCGACGGGCAGCGTGAGAAAGGCGATGCCGCTCAGCGCAAGGGCACCGCCGGGCGCCAACAGGCCGGGAAAGAAACCGCCGCGGGCCAGCACCCACAGCAAGAGCCCCACCCCCAGCGCGACGCCCAGCCACAGGTTGATCGTGCGGCTGCGGGCCTGCCACGCGCGCACGGGCTGCAGCCACTCGGCGATCCACCGGGATTGCTCGGGGAGCTCGTATTCGTCGGGCACCAGCTTTTGCATGCCCTCGGTGACCAGCGTGCGCGACAGAGCCACCACCAGCGCCGGCAGTTTTTCCAAAATGGTGTCGGTCATTTTTTCGCGGGCGGCGGTCAGCGGAATGGCCACGCGCACCGGCCCCCCCGGGTCGGCCAAGTGCTGCGGAATTTGCGCCAAGGCGTTGGCCCGCGTCTCCCGGATGGCCTGCCGAAACAGGTCGTCGATCAACTGGTTGTCGGCGTCGGAGAAGAAGCGCATGGGGTCGCCCATCAGTTGCAGCAGGGGTTCGGGCAATTGTTGCAACAGCGCGCGGGGATTCAGCTCGGCGAAGAGCTCCGCTTCGGAGAGGCCCGCAGCGTCGGCCACCTGGTCCCAGGTTTCGGTGCGCGACAGCGCCTTGTCGAAGGCGAAGAGGGTTGGCAACAGGCACAGCGACACCACCAGCAGCGGGAGGGCGAGCAACAGCAGCAGCAATCGGAAGGGCGAGAGGACAATGGTTTTTCGTTCGGAAGTCATTGACTTGTCATGGTACTCCAACAATAACGCCTTACAATGAGCAATATGACAAAAACACCCCCCGAAAACAAGGCGACAACCCCGACTCCACAGCACACCGCGCCCCCGCTGGACACCGCCCCCCAGCCGGTCACGCCAGAGCGCGCGACCCAGTTTCTGCGGCACCTCCGCAACGCCGATGTCCCCCATGCCCTGGTGGCGCCCCTGGCCCCGCCCGACCTGCTGCTGCTGCTGCGCGAGGCCGACGACGAACAGCGCGGCGACCTGCTGCTGCTCAGCTCCCCGGCGCAATTCACCGGGCTGTGCGACCTCGCCTGCTGGCAGGGCGACACCCTCAACTACACGGCCCTAGAGCACCTCATCTGGCCCCTGGTACAACGGGGCGTCGACGAGGCCCGGCTCGCCTTCACGCGCCTCGACGAAGAGCTGCGCACCCTGCTACTGCGCCGCCACGTCATTGTGCACCTGCGCGAAGACAAAGACGACGACATCCCCGCCAACGACGACAACGAGCTCATCGCCTGCCCCGACACCTTTTACTTCATCGAGCTGGTCTCCGAGGGCGAGACCCCCGACGTGGTGCGCGGCCTCCTGCAGGGCTTGCTCTCCCTGCCCTTCGAGACCTACCAAAAAGAACTCGAGTGCGTCCGCCACGACATGACCACCGAGCTCGAAGAGCTGGCCCTGCGGTGGCGCAACAACCGCTTAGCCGACCTGGGCTTTGCCACGCGCGAAGAGGGCCTGCGCCTCCTGTCACCGCGCCCGGCGGCCCCGCTCATCCAACAACTCGAGAGCGCCGCGATGGCCCCGGTGCCCGCCATCGACATCGACGTGCCCGCCCTCTACCAGCACACCTACCGGGACGCCGCCTTGCTGGACGCCGCCATCCAACACCTCCGGCAATCCAGCGTACCGCAACACCAGCAGCGCGCCGCGCAACTCCCCGCCGAGCTCACCGCGGCCACCAACATGCTGCTCAGCGCCCTCGACTGCGACCTCTCTGACTTCGACGCCATCGCGCGCCACATCGCCCTGAGCCGCGACCTCGTCTGCCTGGGGCTCTCGGCGCTCCACTGCGACACCCCGGACACCGCGGCCCACGCCCTGGCGCACCTGTTGCCCGGCCAACTCATGCAGGCCGCCATGGGGGTCCTCGCCCCGCTGCGCGACCGCGCCCGCGAACTACTGCGCCACCCCGCCCTCACCCTCGACAACGACGCCGGGGCCTGGCTCGATCCCCCGCACCGCATCGCCCTTCACCTGCTGCGCCCCCACGTGCCCGCGTGGTGGGCCTGGCTCACCGACGCCGGGCAATACGCCACCGCGCCGCAGCTCCCCTTCCCCAAGGAGCTGCAGCCCTTCGCCCACACGTCGCAGCTTGCACTGGCACAGCAACTGCTCGCCGAAGCCGAACAGGCCGCCGCGCTCCTCCCCAAACTGCGACTGCTCGGCCCCTGGGAAACCACCCCCGACGTGCTGCCCGCCTTCAGCAGCCTCGTCATGACAGCGCTGGCCAACGCCTTTGCCGCCCAGCGCGTCCACACGGCCCCTGTCTCTCCAAGCGACGCCCAACGCTTTGCCCAAGCGTTTGTCGCCATCGACGAAGACCAATCCCTGGCCGACGCCCTGACGGTGCTGGCCCCCCACCTAGACGACGCCACACCCGCCGACGCCCAAGCCGCCGAGGCCCGCACGCGATTGCTACAACGCGCCCTGCACATCGGACGTGCGCGCTTGCAATCCCTGCCCGCCCACGCTGTCATCGCCACCCGGTAACGCAAACCGCGCCCAGCACCGAGCCCCCCAGAGGGACATCGCCGCGAACGAAGCCGCATCGGGCGAGACAGCGCAAAGTGCGCGGATTGTCGGTGCGTTGGGTTTACGGTGCGTCGGCTGCCGGGGCGGCCGCCTGGGGCGCAGGAGCGGGGCCTTCGGGAGCGACGGGGGCGTCCGGGGATTTGGGCGGGGTGGGCTGTGCATCGCCGTTTGCCTCCGGTGCGGCTTCGGCGTCAAGGTTGGGGGACACCGGCGCCGGCGCGACGTCATTGCCGCCCGAAAAGGACACCGGTGGCGAGACGGGCTTGGGGCCTTCGTCGGATACAGGCGATTCTTCGGGGGCGCTCTCGGCGGCGGCTTCGGCGGCTTCGGCCTGCTCGGCCAGCACTTCCTCGCGGATGCGCGCCTCCAACGCACGGTATCCCGGACAGGTGAAGAAGCGCTTCTCCACCGAGGTGCAGTTCTCGGCGTCTAGGCGCTTCGCAGCGGGCAACACCGCAGGCGGCGGGTCATCCCAGGCGATGGCGAGCCCCACCCCCACCAGCATCGCGGGCTTCTGCGAAAACTTCATCCCCATCTGCACGACGGTGGCGTTGAGCTGCAGATCGACCCGGTCGCCCAGATTGGCCACAAGGGCGAGGCCGCCGCGCATGCGGACCGTCACCGAGATGTCCAGGTCCACCGACGCGTTCACGATGTCGGCGACGCGCGCGTCCGGCATATCGATGTTGGAAATATGATCGCCCTCGTCTTCTGTCTTGATGCCCCAATCGCCCAACGTGGTGTCGTCCTTTTCGTAGACAAAGGGGTGGATCACCGTGTCGACATTGAGGCTCGGCGAGAGCTCGAACCAGGGCGTGATGGTGATGTGCCGGATGGGGCTAAACGATACGCCGAACCCCAGCACCAGCGGGATCGTGAAATAGTTGTACTCGCCGTTCAACACCGCTGTGGGCACGCCGCCGCCGTAAAAGGTGAGCGCGACGCGCGGCAGACCGTTGTCGAAGCGCTGGCCCAGCGGAAAGCTGTACACCGCCGTCGCAGAGCCCG
>JAAYKL010000023.1 GCA_012522445.1 Myxococcales bacterium
CACCGATGGCGATGAGTTCGGCACCGACGACGAAAACTACAATTACAACAACTACGACGACAACAACTACGCGAACAACAACGTCCCGAACAATAACAACGCGAACAACAACGTCCCGGACAACAACGCGAACAACAATGTCCCGGACAACAACGCGAACAATAACAACGCGAACAATAACAACGCGAACAACAACAACACGAATGACAACAACAACAACACGATCGATTCCGACACCCAGTCCCCGCCGTGGTGGCGCGACACCTCGACCCGAGACACCGACACGGGGAAGCCCCCCGTTATTGACACGACGCCCGACACCCCACCGGATCCAGACGGCATGCGGGAGTGCACGGCCTCCGAAAAACCCTCCCCGGTCAGCGGCGGGCGAAAGGGCTGGGCTTCGCGCTACTGGGACTGCTGCATGCCCCACTGTTCGTGGCCCAACAACTCCGGCGGGAACACGAGTAAGACCTGCAACAAGAGCAACGCCAAAATCAACACCCCCCAACAAAGTGGTTGCAATAGCGACGACAACAACGCGGGTTACACCTGCTGGGATCAATCGCCCTTCGCGGTCTGCAAAGACCTCGCCTACGGCTTTGCGGCGGTGCCCGCCGATGGACAAAACGTCTGCGGAAAGTGCTACCAACTCGACTTCGACGGCGGCTTCCAACACGGCGAAGCCAAGGACTCCCACCGGGCCCTCCGGGGCAAAACCATGATCGTCATGGCCTCCAACACCGGCGGCGACGTGGGCCAGGGACAACTCGACCTCATGATCCCCGGCGGCGGCCTCGGTCAATACAAAGAGGGCTGCCAGCGCCAGTGGAGCGTCAATGTCTACGACGAATCCGTGGTGGGCAAGCACTACGGCGGCTTCACCACCTCTTGCAATGAGAGCGGCCAGGGTGCGACCCTCGAGTCCCTCAAGTCCTGTGTGCGAAAAATGTGCAACAGCCTCTTCAGCGGTAAGCAGGATCTGCTCAACGGCTGCCTCTTCTACGTCGACTGGATGCAGGCGGCCGACAACCCCACCTACCAGTACAAAGAAGTGACCTGCCCCGCCGCGCTGCAGCAGCGCTACAAATAATTCACATTACCGTTGATGGACGCCCGGGGGAAAAACCGCCCTGAGGCGACGCGAACGTTTGGCAAAAATGTTGGCGAGATGACGTCAGCGAAAAGCTGTTGCGAAAGGCTGTTGCGAGACGCTTTGGAAAAAACGCTAGGAGAGGGGGACGACGTGCAGGGCAAAGGCGTCGTTGTGCGCCACCTCCACCGCCAGCAGGGACCGGTCTGGGGAGAGGCACATCGTTGACACGCCCCGGTTGACCGGCACCGGGAGCTTTTTCATTTCGGTGGGGTCTTCTTTGCGGGTGTCGATGCGGAACAGGCGCCCGCCCTCGTCGACCAGCACGTAGCGGTTGTCGAGCCACTGCGGGCTGTTGCCGGTTAGGCGCGCGTCGCTCTCGGGGATGCGAAACACCGCGGTCTCCAAGTCGTCGTCGGTGAAGAGGCCTTCTTTGGCGGTGTAGACCACGACGTTTTGCGCGGTCCGGGGCTTGCACGCGATGCGGCGCCCGTCCGGGGACACCGCGGGGTGCAGGCCCGACACCATGTTGATGCGCTTGCCGCCCAGCGCGTGGATGTGGATGCGCGCGCCACCGGTGGAGTCGTATTCGAAGTGCCCGAAGCGATCGCTCTGGGGAAACCAAAACGCCACGCCGCCGTACCACTGGGTGTTCAGCATCACCGGCTTGTCGCTGCCGTCCACCGCGGCGCGTCCGAGAAAGTGGCGGTAGGAATAGGCGTTGAGGTTTTGGCTCTCCTTGTGGAAGACGTGGTTCACCACGAACACCACGTGACGCCCGTCCGGGGACACCACCGGCAGGGTTTTGGGCGACTGGCGGTTGAGGTCGTCGCGGCGCACCAAGGTGCGGTGCCCCGTGCCCTGGGCCACGCGGATTTCGTCGTCGCTCGCGTAGACCACGTCGTTGTTTGCGCCAAAGCCGGGCGAGGCGCCCTTGCCGATGATGCGGATGTCGCCCTGCACAACATCGGCGATGCAGACTTCGTCTTCGTTGCGCACATAGGCCAGCCACCGGCCATCCGGGGACCAGGCGAACTGGCACAGGCCTTGTTCTGATGCGTCCAGTTGTTTCATTGCGGTTCCTTGTAGAGCGACGGCAGCGCCTGAAGCGCGATGCGGCCGCTGATCTCGAGGCTCTCTTTCGAGATGTTTTGCAGGTTGTCGTTGGCAGTGTGCCACCAGGCGTTGGAGTCCCAGCCCGGGCCGTAATTAAGGTCGATGAGGTTGGCCGCCGGGATGCCGATGCGAACAAAGGGCAGGTGGTCGTCTTCGATGTGGACACGGCGCCCGCCGGCGAAGAGTTCGGGGCGCCCCAGGGCGGTGGCGGCGTCGCGCAGGGCCTGCATCACCCAGGCGGTGGAGTGCTGTTCGTCCTCGAAGCGCAAGCGGGGGTCGCCCACCATGTCGATGTTGACCAGCGCGGCGATGCGGTTTTTTTCGCCGGTGGAGATGAGCTCGGCGGCGTAATTTTTGGAGCCGTAGAGGCTGTCGGCGTCGGTCCAGTCGAGCAGGGATTCTTCGGCGTCGAAGAACACCAGGCGCACCGGGCGCTTGGGGGGATGCCGCTGCAGACAGCGCGCCATTTCGAGGAGCACACCGGTGGAGGAGCCGCCGTCGTTGGCGCCCCAGAAGATGCCCTCGTCGATGATTTTTCCGTCGAAGTGCCCCGAGAAGATGACGATTTTGTCGGGGGCGGCGGCGTCGGTGCCAGGGGCGTCGGTGCCGGGGATGTCCACCGAGATATTCAAGCACGGCGTCGACCCGATCTCGGGGTGGGGGGTGTGGGCGGTAAAGGGATGCTGCTTGGGCACGAGCTGGGCCTGGCGCAGCGTTTTTTCGATGTATTGACGGGTTTGGTCGATGCCCGGCGTGCCCAAATGGCGGGTGCCAAACGCCACGATATTCGCGATGTGGGCGTAAGCGTTTTCGCCGCGAAAGCACGTGACCAGCGGGTTGACGGCCGCGGCCTGGGAGGCGGGGTCGGTGGCGGACAATGTGCCGGGGGCGGGCTCGGCGCTTCGGGATCCGCACGCCCCGACGACCAACGACAACGAAAGGAATAGGGCGCAGGGCACCGCGCCATGTGAAAACCGGGGTCCTATCATGGCGCCACCTTAACGCCTTCACTTCATGGGGTAAAGCGCCGAAAATTCGCGCCAAAGCCCCGCGCCTTTGCGCTTGACATTGAGGTGCTTCGCTTTCTAATAGAGCCTCATTAAACCGGTGCGTTCGTTTTCGCACCCAGGGCAAAATTCGGCTGTGGCTGTCGCTTTTTGCCAGTGAGGACCGCTCGTGGACACCCTGGAACAAGAACTCAAAGCGTACATCATTACAACGCTGAAACTCGAAGACATCTCCCCCGCAGACATTGATTCCGAAGCCACGCTCTTCGTAGACGGCCTGGGGCTCGACTCCCTGGACGCCCTGGAGCTCGGCGTGGGCATCTCCAAAAAATACGGCATTCAGCTCAGCAACGACCCGCAAGAAAACCGCGAAATTTTCGCCAGCGTCAGGGCGATGGCTGCGTTCATCCAACAAAACGCGCCCGCCGGAAAGCAGCCATAACCATGTCCGACACCCCCACCGCCCCAACCCCGTTTGCCGCCGCGGACCGCGAGACCATCCTCGCCGAGGTGCAGCAAATTTTGATCCAAACATTTCAGTTGTCCGAAGCAGATGTGGCGCCCGAAAAAAACCTGTACACCGACCTCGACTTGGACAGCCTCGACGCCATCGACATGGCCGCCGAGTTGAGCAACCGCACCCAAATCAAATTCGAAAACGACGACCTGCGCCAAATCC
>JAAYKL010000024.1 GCA_012522445.1 Myxococcales bacterium
AATCCCGCGACAAAGCAGCGGTTGCACGACACGCAGGTGGCCGCGCGCAAATCGCCATTCTGCCAACGCATCGCCAAATCGGGTTCGCGAATAAATGGGCGCGACATCGCCACCGCATCGGCGCCACCGGTCTCCAGCACGCGCTGCGCCACATCGACGCTGCGAAATCCCCCCACGGCAATCACCGGACAGCGCACCGCCGCCTTGATGCGCGCCGCGTGTGACGCGTTGTAGGCTTCGGCTTCCGGGGCGAGGACTCCCGTGCGCGTGGGGCCCAACACACCGGACGCCGCGGTCCCCGACGAGACCTCAATGGCGTCGACATCCAGCGCATCCAACGCCATCGCCGCGGCCACAGCCTCGTCCTCGGACAGGCCGCCCGGCAGGTGATCGCAGGCGCTCAATTTGACCAGCAGGGCAAAGTCGTCCCCCACTTGGCGGCGCACTGCACGCACGATGTCGCACAAAAAACGCCGCCGGTTTTCGGCGCTGCCGCCCCACTCATCGGTGCGTTGGTTGGTCACAGGCGACAAAAACTGATTGATGAGATAGCCGTGTGCGGCGTGGAGCTGTACGCCGTCGAAGCCCCATTGTTTCGCGCGCGCTGCCGCTGTCGCGAAGGCCTCGATCAGCCGCTGAATGCCCGGTGCGTCCAGGGCCTGCGGCGTTTGTGCATACTGCGCCGTCTCCACTGCCGAAGGCGCCACCGCCGGGTGTCCCGATTGCGCGGGGTTGGCCTGGCCGCCCGTGTGCACCAACTGCAGCACCACCTTGCCCTGGTGCGCGTGTACGGCCTCTGCCATGCCGTGAAAAGCTGCGGCAAATGCGTCGTTGTAAAGGCCTGCCTGTCCCTTTTGCTGTTTGCCCTCCGGCGTCACAAAGGTGTAGCCGCTGATGATCAACCCCACGCCGCCCTGGGCCAACGCGCGGTAATAATCGATGGTTTTGTCGGTGGGCTGGCCCGCATCGTCGCAGGCGCCCTCCCAGGTAGCAGAGCGCACAATGCGATTGCGCAGGGACAGCGAAGCGAGGGTCCAGGGTGTGAGCAATGGGTTCATGTTGTCTCCTTGTCATGCCAGCAAAACAGGGCAAAAAAGCCCATCAAGAGCACCGACGCGATGCCGCAAAACTGCATCAACGCCGAGGCGCCGTAGGACGCCACCACGAGAGCGCCGACCTTGCCGCCGATGGACGAAGCGATGGTATGGCGGGCCACGTTGATGACGTTCATGTAGGTGTTGCGCATGTGCGGATGGCTGCAGCGGTCGACGTAATCGATGGTGCCCAGGTGCGACAACCCGAAGGCCGCGCCCTGCAGGGTGGCGATCATCCACTTCCACACAAACGGCGTCTCCAGCGTAAAGAAAGAGAAGAGCACCAGGCGCAGGCCGTTGATCAACAGCGAGATCATAATCAAGTTGCGGTGGCCAAAGGTCGTGAGAAGGCGCCGCGAGAAGAACAAAATGGGGATCTCAAACAGCGTCCAGGTGCCGAGCACCCACCCCAACTCCAGCGGGTTTTGCATCACGTCGTCGAAGAGATAACCGGTAAACAAAAACGATGCCGAGTAGACGACGCCGTTGAGAAACGAAAAGACGAGGAACCACATGAAGACGCGGTCACCGCGCAAATGCGCCCAGGGAATCTCGATGGCGCCCTGCGTTGGCCTAGCCTGTATCATGCGCCAAGTCATCACCCCGAGCACCGCGAACATGAGCGCAGACAGATAGAAAATCAACGGCAGGTGAAAGACGAAGAACAACACCGCGCCCATGGCGATGGAGGCCACTGTCCAGCCCAGTGTGCCGTACACGCGGATGCTACCGTAATCCTCGCGCCGCCCGTGTTCATTGAGAAAAATCATCGTCTGCGCATCGATGGTGGGCACGATGGGCTGGAAGAAGAAGTTGTAGAACAACAGCGCCACAAAGAGGTAGAGGAAGCGCGGCCACAGACCGATGCCCATGGCCCAGTCGCTGCCAGCAAAGCCCACCAACAGCGAAACAAATGCCAATCCAAAACAAAACAGCGCAATGATGCGGCGCCCCGCGTGCAGCTTGTCGGCGATGATGCCCACCGGAATGTTGGCGGCAATGCCCACCAGCGGCATGATGAAGAAAATCCATCCCAGGAGGTGGTCGTCGGTTTTGCCGTCGGCGTCCACCAAGACGTGCTTGTAAAAGACGCTCGAAAAGCTCGAGGCAAATGTAAGGGCCACAAAGCTGATGAAGAAGATGCGCTTCAGTTGGCGGCTTTGCGTTTTCACATGCGTCATGAACGAACGTCTCACTCTCTTATGAACAGCGGCGCAACCAGGGTCCTTGTCTACGCGTGGTCGTCGGCGGGGGTGATGGTTTGGGCCACAAAACGCAGGATGTCTTCTTGGGTGAGCAGGCCGGTGACATGCCCTTGCTCATTGCATACGGGCAACTCGCGCAGCCCGTGGGTGGCCATGAGCGACACCGCGTCGCCGAGCGGGGACTGGGGCAAGATGGTCACGGGCGACTGCATGATGTCCATGGCGATGAGCCAATTCATAATCTCGAGATCCGGGTCTGTGGCGGCCACCGTTGCCCAGGGGATGATGCCGATGAGTTGGTTTTGATCGTTGTGCACGGGGAACACCGCTTGCCGCCCGGCTTTCTTGGCGTTGGCCGACACTTGGGCGAGGGGCACCGCCGCGTGAAAGGCAACATGCTCGCGCGCGTTGAGCGCTTGGGCCACGCGGAACCCGCTCATGATGTCGGCATGGGAGCTCGCTTGGTGCGCCGGGGAGCGGTTGATGTCGATGATTTGGGTTTCGTAGAGCGAGCGATTTCGCAGCAGGACAAAGCCCACGCCCTGCGCGAGCATGAGGGGCACGAGCAAGTCGTAACTGCCGGCCATTTCGCAAACGAGGATGACCGCCGCCAAGGGAATGTGGGCGAGGCTGCCGTAAAAGACGCCCATGCCCACGAGAGCAAAGGCGCCGGGATCAATGGTGTTGTCGCTGAGGAGCATGGCGGCCAAATGTCCGAAGGCGCCGCCCAGCAAGCCGCCGATGGCCAAGGAGGGAGCGAAGTCGCCCGCGCTGCCGCCAGAGCCAATGGTGAAAGAGGTGGCGATCATTTTGGTGATGGCCAGCCCCGTGAGCAGCGCGACGGTGTACCAGCCAGTGCCCAGCCAGGAGGCCCCGGAGATCGCGGTTTGCACGAGGCCGTAACCGCCGCCGATGAGTCCGACACCGGAACCTGTCTTGCCGGTTTGGCTGCTGATCCACGTGACGACGGGCAGGCAGAGCAGCCCCAGGAGCAGTCCGCCCAGGCCCGGGCGCAGCCAGGTGGGGCCGGGCAGTTTGCCGAAGAGCGTGCGGCTGATGCGGAAGATGCCCAGAAAAGCGATGGCGGCGAAGGACACCAGCAGGGCCAGGGCCGCATAAAGGGGCAGATGAGACGGGTAGAAAGGGAAGGAGCGGTCGCACAAGAAGAGGGCGGATTCGCCGGTGATGGAGCTGGAGATCGAGTAGGCGACGACGCTGGCAAACACCGATGGGATGAGGGCATCGGCTTCGAAGCCGTCGCGGTAGAGAATTTCGACGGCGATGAGGGCGGCGCCCAGGGGCGTGCGGAACACGGCGGAGATGCCCGCAGCGATGCCCGCCACCAGCAAAATGCGGCGCTCGCGGATGGGGAGTTGCAAGAAGCGTCCCACCAGGGCACCCAGGCTGCCGCCGATTTGCATGGTGGGGCCTTCGCGTCCGCCCGAGCCGCCGGTGGCCAGTGTGCAGAGGGAGGCCAGGGCCTTGATGGGGATGACGCGCTTGCGGATCATGGCGCCTTGGTGGTGAAACGAAGAGATAATGGCGTCGCCGCCGCCGCCGCAAACTTCGGGAGTGCGACGTCCCAGCAGTCCCGCGGCCAGTCCGCCCAGGGCGGGCAACAACACGATGAGCCAGGGCCGGAAGTGCGTGTGGGAGCTGTCGGCAGTGCCGATGGGTTTTTCGCCAGCGGCGTGGAGCACGGTGTAACCGGCGAGCTTTTGCAGAAAGAACCACTGGAGCAGTTCGAGGGCGTAATAAAACGCCACCCCGAAGATGCCGGCGACCAGTCCCACCAGCGAGGCGTGGAGCAGCATGCGCGAGACAATGCGCAGGTCTAGGGGCTGGTTGTCGGGGATGAGATTTCGCAACAGGGCCAGGGTCTCTTCTCCCTTGCGGCGCAGTTTGCGTTCGATGTTGGTGCGCGGTGTCACGGGGCAACCTATAACAGGATTTTTGAAAGGTTTTGTAGAAATGCGTGTTTTTTTGGCGACACCCAAGGCCGCCGGGTTGGCTCTTATATGCAGAGCGCAAAAAGAACGCATCAACGCGGTCTTATTGATAACGCGGAAAGGATAAAAACATGAGCAATGTAACGCATGTCACCGACGCCACTTTCGATGAACAAGTAATCCAAAGCGAGGTTCCCGTTTTGGTGGATTTCTGGGCGCCCTGGTGTGGTCCCTGCCGCATGGTGGCACCGGTGCTCGAGCAAATCGCCGAGAAATATCAGGGGCGGGCCAAAGTGGTAAAAGTAAACGTCGACGAAGAGCAGCGCGTGGCCGGCCAGATGGGGGTGCGTTCCATTCCAACCATTGCCCTGTTTCACAATGGTCGCGCCGTAGAGACTGTGGTCGGCGCGCGTCCCGCCGAGGCGTTCAGCCGCATCCTAGACAAGCACTTGGGCAATTAAACGCCGCAACGAATCGCCGCGCAATCCCGCAACAAAGACCCGCTACAGCAAAATGTCGATGAAGGTTTTGGCCCGCAGCTCTTGAAACCAAATTTTTTGCTGCCGCATCATCTCCTCCTGCATGAGCTGCGAGAGGATGCGCTGACTGACGTCGGCAAAGGGTTGAACGCCCAGGTCTTCGCGCTCGAGCATTTTGACGATGTGAAAACCCGCGTTGGTGCGGATGGGCCCGGCGATTTCACCGGTTTCCAAATCTTGAAAGGCGGCGTCCAGTGTGCGCGGCAGGCGTCCGGGCAGGTGTTTTCCCAGCGCGCCACCGCGGGGAGCCGTGACGGCATCTTCGGAGTGTTGCTGGGCGAGGACGGCGAAGTCGGCCCCCTCGGCGAGTTGGGATTTTAGCGCGACCGCCTCTTTGCGGAGCCGCGCAATATCGGCGTTGCGGGCGTCCTTGGGCACGCGGACCAAGATGTGGGCCCCGACGAAGTAACCACCGGAGCGGGCGTCGCGCACCAGGCGGTTGTAGTAATCCCGGGCTTCGGCCTCGCCCACCTTGACGCGCCCGCGCACCCGCAAGTTGATGACCTTGTACTTGAGCAGCTCCCGCCGCATGTTGGCGCGATACTCCATAATGGTGGTGCCCTGGGCTTCGAGGGCGCGCTCGAAGGCGCTCATCTCCAAGCCGTGCTCGCTGGCCATGGTTTGCAGGGCGGCCTCCACCTCTTCGGTGGTGACCACGACTTGCATTTCGGCGGCCTGCTCGGCGATGAGGCGGTCGTCGATCATTTCGTTGAGCGCGGCTTCGAGGAGGATGCGGCGCTGCGCCGGAGATGTCTTGGTGCCGCCTTGCGCCTCGGCTTCGAGGATCATCGGGCGCGCGTGGACATGCACTTCACTCAGCAAAATGATGTGGTCTCCCACGATGGCGGCGATGCCGTCGATGCGCACATCGGACGCGGCGTCCTGGGCGGTGGCCGGGAGCGCGCATGCGAGGACAGCGGCCAACAGGCAGCGTGACGCGATCCGGCGGAAGGGGGAACGTTCGCGGTGGTTGACCATTACTTGTCGTCTTTCTTTTTGTCGGCTTGGGGAGGCGCTTCGTCCTTGGCAACGGGCGCTTCGTCCTTGGCAACGGGCGCTTCGTCTTTAGGCTCCGGCATGCGGATGGCCGCCAGGTTGTCTTCGTAGATCTCGATGGTGGCCTTTTGCTTCAGCTCGGCGACGAATTCGTCCATCTTGGTTTGTCGCATCTCGCGCAGGAGCCGGTTCTCGAGCAGGCGCTTCACGCTCTCGAAGGAGCGGTTGAGCTCGGGCTTTTTGTTGGTGAGGCGCAGCACGTGGTAGCCCAGGTCTGTCTTGACCGGTGCCGGGGCGACCTCGCCGATGTCGGACAACTGCCAGGCGGCCTCGGCCACGTTGTGCGGCACGGGGAGCTCGGCGTCCGGCGCTTGTTCGGGATGGGGAAAGTACCCCACATCGCCGCCGCGTTCGGCAGAGGCTTTGTCGAGGGAGATTTCGCGGGCGCGCTCGCGAAACGCCGGGTCGTCGCGCTTGATAGAGGCGAACTCGGCGATGAGCTTTTGGGCCTGCTCTGCCGTGGCAACGACGATTTGGCTGATGCGAATTTCCGGCGGTCGCACAAACTTGGAGAGCTCTTTTTCGTATTCGCGCTTGAGGACAGCCTCTTCGATGGCGGTGGGCAGGTAATCGTTTTGCAGGTCGTTGGTAACCATCAGGCGAATCATGACTTGCTTGAGGGTGTTTTGCACCTCGGGGTCATTTTCGAGGCCCTGGGCAATGGCCTCTTGTGCGAGCAGCTCGATGCGGATGAGCTTTTGCAAAAACTCGCGGCGCTTTTCGGGGGCGGCCCAGCGGCGCCGAATGTAAGGCGAGAGGCGGTTGATTTGCTCGGTTACGTCTCCCACGGTGATGGCGGTGTTGCCGACGCGGGCCACGACCTTGGCCGCATGCTCGGGCAGCAGGGATTCGGGCTCGCGCTCCGAAGCGCTTTGCGCGGTGTCACCCGCTGGCGTTGCCTTGTCTTTTCCGCAAGCGCAGAGCAACAGCGCGCTGCCGAGAATGGTGACGCGAAACAAATGGGGCCACATGGTGAACACGCCTCCTTTGCGCATGGGGAACCTCAACTGTCTCGAATTTTGCGGTTGATAATGTCAACGGCGTCTTCGAGGGGAATGCGCTCCTGCTGCATGTCGTCGCGGGTGCGCAGGGTGACGGTTCCGTCCTCTCGGGTTTGGGCATCCACGGTAATGCAAAACGGGGTGCCGGCTTCGTCCTGGCGCGCGTAGCGGCGGCCAATGGCGTCTTTTTCATCGTAAAAGGCGTTGATGGAGTTGCGCCAAAACGCCTTGACGAGCTCGCGGGATTTCCCGGTGAGCCACTCGTCTTTTTTGACCAGGGGCAGCACCGCCACTTTGATGGGCGCGAGGCGGGGATGCAGGCGGAGCACGACGCGGCCATCGGGACGGCCTTCGCTGGGGGGCTCTTCTTCGTAGGCGTCTACGAGGAACATCAACACCGCACGGGTGGCGCCCGCAGCCGGCTCGACGACGTAGGGCAAGTAGTGCATGCCGGGTTTTCCCGTGTCGGGATTGACGCGTTGCGGGTCGAAGTAGGTGAGCTTTTTGCCGGAGGCGGCCTGGTGTTGCGCCAAGTCGTAGTCGGTGCGGTTGGCGATGCCCTCGAGTTCGTCCCAGCCCCAGGGATAGCGGTATTCGATGTCGTAGCAGGCGTCGGCGTAGTGCGCGAGTTCGTCGGGGTCGTGGGGGCGCAGGCGCAGATTTTCTTTTTTAACGCCGAGGCGGATGTACCAGTCGAAGCGCTCGTCCTTCCAGTAGTCGAGCCACTGCGGCGCCTCCTCAGGCGGACAAAAATACTCCATCTCCATTTGTTCGAATTCGCAGGAGCGGAAGATGAAGTGCTCGACGGTGATTTCGTTGCGAAAAGATTTGCCCTGCTGCGCGATGCCAAAGGGGGGCTTGAGGCGGTAGGTTTGCTGCACGTTGAGAAAGTTCACGAACATGGCCTGCGCGGTTTCGGGGCGCAGGTACACCGTGTTGTCGTCGGAGTCGATGGGGCCGAGGTTGGTCTTGAACATCAAGTTGAATTGGCGCTCTTCGGAGAGTTCGACCGCACCGCACTCAGGGCACACATAGCCGCGTTCGGCGACGCCCTTGATGGTTTTGCCCTCCTTGCGGTACTCGACGGTTTCGCCCGGGGACACCTGGGGCGCTTTGTCGGCGCGGAAGCGGGCGCGGCAGACCAGGCAGTCCACCAGGGGATCGGCAAAGCCGCTGACATGGCCGGAGGCCTCCCACACTTTGGGCGACATGATAATGGAGGCGTCGATGCCCACGACGTCTTCGCGCTCGTGGACCATGGTGCGCCACCACTCGGCCATGATGTTTCGCTTGAGCTCAGCGCCAAGGGGGCCGTAGTCGTAGGCCGACTTTAACCCGCCGTAAATTTCCGACGACTGAAAAACAAAACCCCGGCGCTTGCACAGGGCGACAATTTTTTGCATCAACGGCAGCTCTTCGGTGCCGGTCTTTCGCGTTTTCTTTGTTTCATTCATATGTCTCTCCTTAAAAGGTGCGCTGGGCACCCGAAGCGCTTTTAGCCGAGGACGCATCATAAACCAAGTGCAGGCCGTAAAAAACGCGGAAATTCGGCCGGATTCCGGTGGCCATTTGGCAGTGGTCGGCCTATGCAAGTGAGTATGTCACATTTCATTTTGCGTTTTTGGGTCCCTGTTGTTGGCGCTGCGCAGCGGTGGTGGCTGCTGTGTGTGTGCGGATGGATCGCCGCGGTGTGCGTTGCCTGTCAGCCCTGTCCGGCGTGTCCCGTCTGCCCGCCCTGCCCGGCATGTCCGGCGACCGCTTCACCTACCGAAGAAGCACCCGACACCGAAAAAGACGCCGCCGCCGGTGCAGCCACATCGACCGCTCCCACTGACGAGCAGTGGTTTGTCACCCGCGTGGTGGACGGCGACACCCTGGTGGCGCGCCTGGCCCTGCCGGGACAGCCCTTGCGCAACGAGTACATCCGCCTGCTGAGCATCGACACCCCCGAAAAGGGAGAGCCGCTGTTCTCCGAGGCCACCGAGGCACTGAAATACCTGGTGCGCGCCGGTGACATTCGCCTCGAATTCCGAAAGCCGGGGGTTGAATCGCGCGATGGCTTTGGGCGCCTGCTCGCCGATATTTTTGCCGGGGACGTCCACGTCAATGTGGAGATGGTGCGCCAGGGATACACCACGTACTGGACGCGCTACGGCAAGAGCCGCTTCGAAGAGGCCTTTCAGCGCGCCGAGGCCGAGGCCAAACAGCAGGGCCTGGGCATCCACGCTTCGGCACCCGATAAACCGGCGCCGCAACCGCAAAACACCTCGAAATAAAACGCGGCAGCTTCGCTTGCGAGATGCCCTACCGGCGCTTGGGTGGCAAGGGCGGCGGGGGCGCGGGCGGACGGTTGCGTCCTTGTCGCTGATGGGTGCGCGGAAACCCCTCGACGTGGTTTTGCGCGCGCTGGGTGGGGGGCGCCAAAAACGAGATGACGGAGTCGGGGCTGGCGCTGGTTTCGGAGGCGATGCGATCTCGCCAGTCGTCGGCGGACTCGGAGGCCTCTGGTGACGGCGCCTTGCTGGGTGTCGTCGCCACGTCGGCGATGCGGGCCTGCTCGAGCTTCGCCGCCGCGCGGATAAAGCGCGGGTTGATGCCGTCGAGGTTTTTGGCGTTGTCGCGGATGAGGGCGGCGGACTGCTGAGCCTCTTGGCTGATGCGTTCGGTTTCGAGCTTGTGGGCGGCGCGGATAAAGCGCGGGTCGATGCCGTCGAGGTCGCGGGCGCGTTTCAGCAACTCACCGGTGGAGGTGTCCAGCGCGGTGCTCGCCCGCTGTTCCAGTTGGGCGGCCGCATTCTCGGTGGTGGTGGGTTGGGGCGCGTCGGATATCTCGATGAGACCGCTGAGCTCGTCGATGGGGAGCATGTCGCGCAGCTCGTCGTCGGGCAGTTGCAACACGCCGGCGGCGGCGCCGTCGAGCACCGCTTTTTGGGGACCGTCTGTGAGCGGCGGCAAAATGGCTCGGCGCACTGCGGGTTCGGGCCGTTTGGGTGGCGGCGGAATGACGGGGTTGAGGGTTTTGCGCTGTGTCCGTGACGGGGCCGGTACAGACGCGGGCTTGGGCGGCGCCGGTACAGACGCGGGCTTGGGCGGCGCGGGTACAGATGCGGGCTTGGGCAACGCGGGCACCGACGTGGGCTTGGGCGGCGCGGGTACCGACGTGGGCTTGGGCGGCGCGGGGCGCCGTTGTTCGGATTTGCTGCGTTGGTGCTGGGAGATGATTTCGTCCATGCGGACTTGTTGGGTCGTGTCGTCGCTGTATTCGCCGGTCGTCGAAGGCGGCTCTGGTGCAAGAGAGGCAGGGGCAGCGGCGCCCCAGGGGCGATTGAAATGCGGCGGTTCATTGCCCGCGGCCACAGCCAATAGGCGCGCCAGGGCTTCGGCATCGCGAAAACGCGACTGCGGCGCATCGCTTAGGGCACGGCGCAACAGGGATTCGAGCGGCGAATGCGTCAATTGAAATTGTGAGATGAAGCTCTCCACGTGGCCGGAGAACGGATGGGCGCAGGCCATCTCGGCGATGAGAACGCCCAGGGAAAAAACATCGCTGGCAGCGGAGAAGTCGGTGCCGTTGCGCAGCTCGGGAGCGACATAGGGCGACGAGGCCGCGTTGGCCAGCAGGCGCACCTCGAGGACCGGCAAGGGGAGGTTTTCGACCAGCCCCGCGTCCATCACCTTCATGCCATCGGGCAACAGGCGAATGTTTTCGGGGCAAAGCGCACCGTGAATGCCGGCATCGCTCTCCACGAGATGGGCCGCGATGCGCCGGACGAGGTTGTCGATCTCCGGAAGAGAAAAAGGCTGTTTGTCGCGTATGCGCTGGTCGAGGTGCTCGCGCAAAGAAACGCCCGCCAGCAATTCGGTGGCGACGTAGGCCCGCCCTTCGTGGGCGCCAACATCTACGACCTGGGTTGTGGTGGGGTAATTGTTTTGCTGCAAAAACCGCATGCCCGACACGAACTGTTCGACAAACGCGGGGTTGGGCAGGTAGCCCGGATGGATGAACTTTACGGCCACATCGCCGCCGAACCGCTCGTCATGGGCAGCGCAACACGTGCCGAAGCGCCCCGTCCCCAAGGACGCCGAGACAACGTAGCGATCGGCGATGCGGGTTTGCGCGGGATAGTCGCCGGGTTCGGCGCTGTCCGCAGCGCGAAAGCCACAAGTGGGGCATGGGGCGGGATAGGTGAACCGCGCATGGCAGCAAATACAAATCACAGTGTGGGCCTCATAAATTCAGCGAATCATAGGGCGATACGCCTGTTTTGGCAATTGCGCGAACAGGGCTTTTTGGGTATTTCCTGCGGGCGCAAACCCTTTCGAAGAACGAGGGGGGCTTGGGCAAAAAAGGAGCTGCGATACGCGATGTCGATAGATAATTTTGAAGAAATGCTCGATGAGGCCATGCCGGTTCGCAAGGGTCTCTCCATTGGGGAGCGGGTGGACGCACAGGTGATCTCCATCGGAAAAGAGTACGTCTTTTTCGACTTGGGCACGCGCGCCGAGGGCCTGGTACCCCGCGCCGAGTTCGAAACCGAAGACGGCGAATTGCGCGTCAAAGAGGGCGACACAGTGTCCGTCGTGTTGGCGGCGATGCGCGATGGCGTGTTTATGTGCGCGGTGCGCGCGGGCCAACGCACCCTGGAGCGCGACGACGACAAGTCGGAGATGTGGGCGCAATTGGAAATGGCCGCGGAGACGGGGCTGCCCGTGGAGGGCGTGGTGAAGGCCGTCAACAAAGGCGGGGTGGAGGTCGACGTCATGGGACTGCGGGGGTTTTGCCCGGTCTCCCAAATCGAGCGGGGCTTCTGCGCCGACCCATCGGTGCACCTCAACCACGCGTACACCTTTCGCGTCACGCGCTGCGAGCCCAATGCGCGCAACCTCGTGCTGAGCCGTCGCGCCCTGCTCGAGGCCGAAGAAAAAGAACGCGCGGCGCTGGCCTGGCAAAGCCTGCGCGTCGGCGATGTCCGCAACGGGGTGGTGGCCTCGCTGCAACCCTACGGCGCCTTTGTTCGCTTCGACGATCTCGAAGGCCTGCTGCACGTCTCCGAAATTTCGTACCAGCGCATCCAACACCCCGACGAGGTGCTCGCCGTGGGGCAGAGCATCGCGGTGCAGGTCAAAACCCTGGACGCCGACAAACAAAAAATCGGACTCAGCCTCAAATCCCTCAGCCCCGATCCCTGGGACGCCTTTGTGGCGCACACCGCAGCCGGGGCCGTGCTCGAAGGCACCGTGACGCGGCTGGTGTCGTTTGGGGCCTTTGTCGCTGTATCCGATGAGGTGGAGGGACTGGTGCACATCTCGCAGCTACGCGTGGGGCAGCACGTATCGCATCCGCGCGAGGTGGTGTCAGTGGGCGCCAAGGTCTCGGTGCGCGTGCTCGAAATCGACGACGCGCAACGCCGCATTTCCCTGTCGATGGTCGATGTCGACAAAGAGGAAGAAGCGGCCATTGTGTCGCAGTTTCGCGAGACCAAATCCTCGGTTTCCATGGGCACCTTTGGCGACTTACTCAAGGGCGTCTCCGGCAAGCAGTCCCGAAAAAACAAATCCTAGTCATTCGTGTTATGCTCGGCAGTGCCCGGTGCGCTTCAGGCCTTTTGTGCTGGCGTATCGCGCGTTGCGCTGTGACAGAGGACGAGCATGCAGACAACCCGCCGATTCTTTTTGCAAACAACATGCGCGGCAGCCCTGGTGCCCAAGGTGGTGGTGGCCGCAGACGAAACACTGCCAAAATCCGTACCCCCGCACCACGAGGCGATGTTTTGGGAGCCCCTGCCCAACGATGAGGTGCGCTGCCAACTGTGTCCGCAGATGTGCCGGGTGTCCGACGGCGAGCGCGGTCTGTGCCGCGTGCGCGAAAACCGCAGCGGAAAATACTACACCCTCGTGCATTCCAAACCCAGCGCGATCCACGTCGACCCCGTCGAGAAAAAACCGCTCTTTCACTTTCGGCCGGGGCAAAAGGCCTTTTCGCTGGCCACGGCGGGATGCAGCCTCGCCTGCCGGTTTTGCCAAAACTGGGAGCTGAGCCAGGCGCGCCCCGAAGACCTACGCCACACCTCCCTGCCGCCAGAAGCCGTGGTGCGCCGCGCCCAAGAAGCCGGAGCGGGCATCATCGCCCACACGTATTCCGAACCCGTCGTCTTTTACGAGTACATGCGCGACATCTGCTTGGCCGCCAGCGGCACGGGCATTGGCCGCGTCATGATCTCCAGCGGCTTCATCCGAAAAGAGCCGATGGAACAACTGCTGCCCCATCTCGATGCGGTGAAGATCGACTTCAAATCATTTTCGCATTCCTTTTACGTCGACGTCTGCTCGGCGCAATTGCGACCGGTGCTCGACACGCTGCGCCGGGTACACGACAGCGGGGTGTGGCTCGAAATCGTCGTGCTGGTCATTCCCGGTCTCAACGACTCGGCCGCCGAATTCGAGGCCATGAGCATGTGGATTGTGCAAAAGCTCGGCCGCGATGTGCCGGTGCATTTTACGCGCTTCCACCCCGCATACCGCATGATGAACTTGCCCAATACGCCCATCGCCACCTTGGAGCGCGCCCGCAAGACGGCGATGGAGGCGGGCATCCGCTACGCCTATTGCGGCAATGTACCGGGGCATCCCGGCGAAAACACCCTCTGTCCCGGGTGCGGCACCGAGGTGATCGCGCGGCGCGGCTTCCACATCCAGCGCCAAAACATGGCCAATGGCCGTTGTCGCGAGTGCGGCACCGTTATTGCCGGCGTTTGGTAGGCGCCTGCGCATCCCCGCGCATCCCCTGCGCATCCCCGCGCATCCCCTGCGCATTCCCTGCGCACCCCTGCGCACCCAATGTGCACCCAATGTGCCTTTCCAACACAAAATGATCTTTCTTTCCAAAATGACAGGGAGTTTGCGATTGCGCGATGAGTTGCGATAAAATGCCGCGATCGCATGGGTTTTGTGATAGCTTTAAAGACGCGATGTTGGCCTATGTGGCACGACAAAAAGGAGGCTTCGAATGACACTTTTTCGCATGATTTTAACTTTGGCGTTGGTGGGAACCTTTGGCGCAATGGCCTGTTCCGATGACGATGACAACCGCGGTTTGCCGCCGGGAAATAACAACAACAGCGTCAACAACGACAACAACAGCGCCAACAACAACACACCGGGAAATAACAACAACAACTTTAACGACGGTAACAACGCGAACAACAACGCGAACAACAATACCGACATCATCCCGTCGTGCCAAAACAGCCTAAAGGTCGTCTTCCGCGATTTCACATCGTCGCACCCCGACTTCGAACGCGCCGACCTGGGATGGGGACCGGCCAAGGGAATGATTCAGCCCACGCTCAACGCCGATCGAAAACCCGTTTTTTCGGCCTTGCAGGGCACCCACAAAATCGAGGACTCACAGTGCAGCGACACTTGTCCCAACGGCGGTTTGGTGAGCCGCTCCCAATTGATCGAAACCGGACCAGACTGGGGCAGCACTCAAATGTGGGAAGGCGCGTCGACATTTCCGCAGTGGTACACCGACGTCGAAGGGGTAAACATGCGCGTCGAAGACACGCTGATCCTCCAAAAAGAGGGCGACTCCTATGTTTACGACAATCCCTTTTTCTTTCCGCTGGACGGCAAGGGCTTCGGCGCCGAACCCGGTCAGCTCGACGACAACGGGGTCAACCGCAACTTCTTGTTCACCACTGAGATTCACTTCGAATTTGAATACACCGGCAACCAAATTTTTACGTTCCGCGGCGACGACGACCTCTGGATTTTTGTAAACGACAAGTTGGCCCTGGATTTGGGCGGCCTGCACTGGCCCTTCGAAGACACCATCAACTTCGACGCCATCGCCAGCGAGTTTGGCCTAGAAGTGGGCGGCACCTACAAAATGGATATCTTCCACGCCGAGCGCCACACCAAGGCGTCCAACTTCCGCATTCAAACCAACATCGCCTGCTTCATCCCCACCATCGACTAATTCGCTTTTTGCACTCGACCGCAGCGGCGTTTTCAATGTCGCACAAACGCTGCGTCGCCGCGCAGAAGTCTCCTGTGGCACCGACAAAGACGCCGTGACCCAACACAATGGCCGCGTCGTTGTGCGCCAAGGCAGCGGGCACGGTGTGGCACAGACCGTGGTCGCCAGCGCCCACTTCACCGCACACAATGGGGACGCCGTTGAGCGAGCGCGGCGTTTGGCAGTGGGTGTGGCAGCGGTGGCGTTGCGCGCAGTCGGGCAAGTCGCAGTGCATCGACAGGGCCACAGTCATGGGGGGATGCCCGTGGAGGACGCCGTCGAATCGCGCGTGCTGGACGATGGCGAGGTGGGCGGCCAGTTCGCTCGAAGCGGTGATGGCGTTGGTGTGGGAATCATCTAGGTGGCAGGCGTCGATTTGCCCTTCGAGTTCATCCAGTGGGGCGCCGGTCTGGCTGATGTACAGGACGCCGTCGTGTAGCAGAGAAGCGTTGCCAAAGGCGGAGTCCACCAAGCGGTGGTGTACCGTGCTGCGACCGGCGTGGGCGATGGCCCGCAACACTTCGGCCTCGCTGTGGAAGGGAGCGCGAGGCTGCGGAGGCATATGAGGCAGGGGGCGCAGGTGATCGAGGAGGACGCGCCGCGCGGCGCCGGCACCAACGTCTACGGGTGCGGTGGCGCGAGAAGGCGGGTCGAGGCTTTGCACGACAAAGCGCACCTGGGCCGCAAAGCAGGCCGACGAGAAATGCACCAGCGCCTCAAAGGGCGAGAAGAAACCGCGCGATGCGACGTGTCCCTGCGCGGAGATGACCACCGCGGCGTTGGCCAGTGCCGCTGCGAGTGCGGCAGGGGTGAACGCAGGCAAGCAGGGGATGCGGTGCAAAAACGTGCGCGTCTCCGAGTCGCTCGGAAAGATGGCGTCTTGTCCCTGGGCCAGGGCTTGGGCCGCCTGGTGCGCGATGAGGGTGCGGTAGGGCTCCATGGGCGCGCCGAAGAGGAGTGTGCCGAGGCGCAGCGCGTTCATCATTTGGGCGAAGTCCGCTGCAGATGCCGGGGGGCGGTGCCATGCGATGGTGTCGTCGCAGGTGGCGATGTGCACGTCGTCGGGCGATGCCATGCCGCTGCGCGAAAGCCGCTCTAGAAGATGGCGAAAGACTACTTCCATGTGAGCCCCAGTTTCTCGGCCTCAGCGAGAGTTGGCAGGCCGTCTTCGCCGAGCCCCCGGATGCGGTAGTAGCGCGCTTTGGCGTCGGCAAAGGCGCGTTCGTCGATGGGCGCGACCGCGAAGTCGGGACCTGCGGTGCCCGGCGCGGCAAAGAAACGCGCGGGCAAGGTGTCGCTGCGGGGCGACAGGCCGAAGCGCTGGTTGAGCATGCGCTCCAGGTAGCAGATGCGCGCGCCGATGTGGAGGAGCCCGGTGGCGTCCATGAAGTCGCCGGTGACCGCGGTGTAGGCGTCGGCGTATTCTGCGAGCGCGGGGCCGAGGAAGAGCAGGCGGCAGAGCCCCAATGCATCACCGGCGGCATTGCGGTCTTCGCTGAAGCGCTGCGCCCTGGCCTTGCCGGCAAAGGAGAAGCGATCGACGGCCACGGGTTTGCGCAACACCTCGGTGGCGATGGGCCAGGCCTCCAGGTGGCAGGCGCCGCGTGTGGAGGTGGCGAGCGATAGGGCCAAGCCCAGGGCGCTGCGGGGATCGTAGGGCGGCATCTCCATGCCCTTGATGGCCATGAAGGGCGCGGTGTCGGGGAGGTCGTCGACGTGCCCCGCGGACCACTGGCGCAGTTGGCGCAGGATGTCGTCTGGGGACAGGGCCGTGCCTGCGTCCTCGGCCATGGCGGCGAGTCGGGCGGCGCAGTGCGTTGGGTTGAGGCCGCTCTGGCGGCAGATGGCGTCGGCGGCGATGGCGGTTTCGAGGTGGGCATTTTCCAAGAGCGCCGTGAAGTGCGCCAGGGATTCGAAGTTGGGCAGCGCGCGGTTGTCGCGGGTGGCGATGCGCTTGCAGGCGACGGGACAGTCGGCGCAGGCCCCGGCGTGGCTGGATACGGCGCGGTGCAGTTGCACGGCGTTCACCTGGGAGCCGCGGGAAAAAAAAGTGGCGCGAAAGTTGTTGGTGGGCAGCATGCGCCGGGCGTTGAGCAGGTCGAGGAGCGCCGATGTGCCCAGGCGCGAAAACCCGTAAGGCCCTGTGAGCGCCGGGGATGCGTCGATGAGGCGGCGGATGTCGGCGCAGATTTGTCGGTGCCGCGCGGGATCGTTGGGCTGGGGCGTTTCGCTGCCGGTCACGGCGATGCCCACGAGATTTTTTTGCGCAAACACCGCACCCGCGCCGCCGCGCCAGATGCCAAAATGCCTGTCGATGACGAGGCTCGAAAAGGGCGTATTGCTGCGGGCCGCCGGACCGGCGCAGATGGTGGCCATGCCCGCAAAGGCGTCGGCGAAGGACGGGGTGTCGCGCATCATGTCGGCGGTGGCATCGACGAGCTGGACGCGCTGGTCTTGCATGCGAATGACACAGGGTTTGTTGGCGCGACCGACAATGCACAGGGCGGCGATGCCCGCACACCGCAGCGCATGGGCCAAGGTGCCTCCGCCGGTTTCGCTGAGCAAGCCACCGGACAACGGCGAGCGTGCGACCAAGGACACGCGTGAGGTCGCCGGCGTTTGGGTGGCGGCCAGGGCGCCCGGGCAAAGGATGACGGGGTCGCCGTCGGTGCCGTGTTCCCAAAGCAAGTACGTCGCCAAGCCGCGACCGGCCAGGAATTGCTGGCGCACATCTGCGGGCACCGGGGCAATGTCGATGCGGCGCCGCGTCAAATCAATGTGCACCAGTGCGGACGCGCTCCGCGGTGACGATGATGTTTTCATGGCGATGCGGGCGAATTAAAAGACATCTTTTAAGCCATCGCTGTCGCTGTCAACGGCGGTGTCCGCGTCCGGTGCTGGGAGCGCCTCGGCGGAGCTAGCGCAGGCGAGCTTGGCAAAGCGGATGCGGTACGATGCATCGTCGAGCGCTTCGTGCCAGGCAATGGCGTAACCGTCGCGATCAAACGCGATGGCGGGCCTGCCGCACATGGCGTCATCGGTGTTGAGCTGGATGGTCTCACCGAGCAGGGTGCCCGTTTTGTCGATGCGCTGCGCGAAAATTGCCGCGCCCATCTCGGAGCTGCCCACCCACGCCAGGACCATTTCGCTGCCCGAGGTGGCCATGGAGACTTCGTCGGCTGAACCGCGAAAGTCGAGCTGCCGCGTCAGAGCGGGCACGGTGCCTTTTTCGGGGACGACCGCAAAGAAGATGCGAAAGCGATTGTCGAAGGCGCCCTCGTCGGCATAAGCGGTGGCCCAGGCGATGGCGAAGTCCCACCCGGTCCACACGACGGAGGGCTTTTGCGCGATGCCCGCCACCCCGGAGACCCGAACCGGCGCCCCCATAAGTGAGCCGTCGTTGAGCACGCGCTGGAGCATGATTTGCCGCCCGCCGCTCATCGCCTGCGACCACACAATGGCGTAGAAGTGCCCGGTCCAGGCGATGGCGGGATCCTCGATGGGACCGTGGGCGATGGCCAGGGGCTTGGGCTCCTTGCGCGGGACGCCGATGCCCGTCGCGGGTGGCAAGCTGTCGCTGCGAAAGAACAACGTGTTTTGCGAGACCCATACCAGCGCACCCCAGGGGCCCGACGCCGCGGACTGCGCGTTTTCGCTGTAGATCCGGGGCGACGCTTCGGGGGCGTTGACGCGGATGGCGTTGAGGCGCGTCCCTTCGAGCCACGACAGGTAGAACCCGGAACCGTCACCGTCGATGGCGGGCTGGCGACTCTGGCCATCAGCGGAGAAGAGGGTGCCCTCGCCTTGGGGGACGCCTTGTTTGTCGAGGGTCAGCAAGCGGATGTGCGATGTGGGGGTGCTGCGGATGGCGTAGGCCAGCGCGTAGCTTTGCCCGTCGGATTGAAGCACGGGATTTTGGGCTTCCACCCGAGACGTCGCGATGGTGATTGGCGCTTGCGGCACGATGTGGTTGCACACCTCGCCGGTCAACGGACGCAGGGCTGGCGGGGCGTGTTTTTCGGGCGCGGCTTGCCAGGCGCAGGCGGTGGTGAGGACTGCGGCCAGGGCGGCAACCGGGGCGACGTGCCGTGCGACACGCAGCGGTTTTTTGGGCGTGTTTTTCGGTTTCATGTTTCCACCTCCTATGCGTTGCGCAAGTATTGGGCACGCGGTGGCTTGGATGCGCCAGAAGACTTCTCATGCGCCCAACTTACAACACAAATGGGATGACGGCTTTCCGATTTTGGGGGTAGTCGGCAAAGGTTTGTCGGTACCACCGGTGGTTGGCGACGGCGCGCGGGACGAGGTTGGCCGCGGTGAACACCGCAAAGGCCAGTCCGGCCAGCGACCAGGTGGCCAACGCAAAGCCCACCCACTGCACCAATTCGCCGAAGTACGAGGGCATGGAGATCCAGCGGTACATGCCGCCGTGGGGGATTTTGTAGCCGGTCTCGCCGGGGGCGCGCAGGCGCAGCAAGATGGCGTCGGATTGCCGGTTGATGATCATGCCGACGAAGAACAAGGCGGTGCCAAAGATGAAGCGCAGGTCTCGCCACCAGGAGATGTCGCGCTCCGGGGACAGGTGGAAGAGCCAGGCGCCGTTGAGAAAGCCGTTCCAGCAGTTGAAGGTGATGGCCATGAGGATGATGAGGATGGGCATGGGTTTGCGTGCGGCGCGCAGGCGAAAGGGAAACACGTAGGTGCGGTACAGATAATGGGATTGCCAGAGGGCCAAGAACGCGATGGAGACCGGGTCGAAGTGTCGGTCGCTCCAGATAAACATTAGCGCGATGGCGACCACCGCCGGGGTTTCCATGATGATCCAGCCGGCGCGCGCCGGGATGGTGGGGCCCCAGCCGGAGCGCAGGTGACGCCCGTAGGGCGCGTTGATCCACATCAAGACGATGGCCACGAGCGCGGAGATGCCAAACAGGGCCAACAGCATGGGTTCGTAAATTTGAGACAGGGTGGTGTGCATCATGAGGTCAATATGCGGACTGTTGGGCGGCGTGGGTAGTGGTTTTGGGCGGTGAAAATAAAAAAGCTCTCCGGAGTGCCATCGAGACCAAATTCAACCCCGCCGACGCTGCATATGGGTTCCATATCATCGCTTTAGGCTTCCGGCTCAAGAGCCGGCGTGCACACCGCGACGAGCGACAGATCCCGGGGTTTCGGTACAGCGGAATTGATATTACGCACTCTGACAAGCACCCCAGAGAGCCAGTTCTGAGTATGCGATCAAAAGACGTTTTGGGCAAGGTTCTATCGGCAACGATGCAATTGCACGGCGAGGGATGCCTTCCTCTGACACGTCTCACACAACACTGGACAAGGACTTTGCATCGTGATAATTCGCACATCGCTTTACGCGCAGTCCCCTTGCCGGAGTGGCGGAACTGGTAGACGCGCTGGATTCAAAATCCAGTGGGCGAAAGCTTGTGAGGGTTCGAGTCCCTCCTCCGGTACAATCCCTTACAAAAAAGCACGCATCTCGCGCCTGGCCCCGAACACCCCAAGGGGCGGCCCAAGAAAGCCTTGCTTTATTTGCTGAAATCCGCTCTGACACAGGGCCATGATCGCCGCTGCCACCACCAACATCCGCGTTGTACATCGCCCCTCTAAACACAGCGTTTCACCCGCTCCATTCACATGCTCACGGGCCGCGCGCCCATGACCCACGCCACGCCAAGTCGGCTCGAAACCTTCGTCGCACACCCCGGACGCGCCCTATTCAACCTCTCGCTCCCGATGATCGCCGGCTTCACTGTCCACGCCTTGTACACCGTCGTCGACTCCGTCTTCATCGGACGCTTGGGCCCCGAAGCCCTGGCGGCGTCCGGCTACATCAGCTCTATCTTCTATATTTCCATCGCCCTCACCAACGGCCTGGCCACGGGCATCACCGCCAATGTCGCGCAGTCCTACGGCGCCAAAAACATCGCCGCCATCGACGAATACGGCGGCACGGGCCTCACGCTCTCCGTGTTGATCAGCATTGTCCTGGGCATCGCCACCATCCTCGCTGGCCCCGCGCTCATCCCCCTGCTGGGCGCCGAGGGCGCATCCATCTCGCTGGCCTTCGACTACATGGCGCCGCTGTTTGCGGGCATGCCCCTCTTCTTCATCGCCACGGCGCTGCGCTCCATGCTCAACGGAAAAGGCGACGCCAAGCGCCCGATGATCGCCCTAGCGGTGTCAACCCTCATCAACGTGGCCCTCGACCCGCTCTTCATGTTCACCTTTGGCATGGGCATCCGCGGAGCGGCCGTCGCCACGCTGGTAGCGCAAACCGTGGCCACGGTCATGCTGGCCTGGATGGTCTTCTCGCAACAGAGCCTCAAGGACTTTCTCAAGCACCACCTGGCCATGCGCGCCCAGCGCCTGCTCGACATCGTGCGCCTCGCCGTACCAGCCACCGCCGGACAACTGGTCATGGCCATGGGCATGATCGCCATCAACCGCTCGGTCTCTGCATATGGCCAAACCGCCATGGCGGGCTACGTGGCGGGCAACCGCATCGACATGTGCGTGTCCTTGCCCATCATGGGCATCGCCTCCGCCGCCATGACCCTAACCGGCATCTTCGCCGGTGCCGCCCGCAGCGACCTCGTGCGCCGCACCACCATCAACGCCTACGGCGCCGCCTTGATCTGCGCGGTCTCCTTGGGGTCGCTCTCCTACGCCTTTGCGCCCTCCCTCATCGCCATCTTCACCAAGGACGCGCACACCCTGCAAATCGGCACCCAATACCTGCGCTGGGTGGCCTTCTCCTATCCCCTCATGGCCGTCGGCATGACCACCGGACGCATCTTGCAGGGGCTCGGCTTCGGCTGGCCGTCGCTCATCATCACCGCGTTGCGCGTGCTGGGCATCGGCGTGACCGGCGCCTTCATCTCCACGTTTGTATTGCATTGGCCCGTCACCGGCGTGTGGGCGTCGTTCATCGCCGGCGGTTTTGGTGCATTGCTGCTCTCTATCTATTACGTTCGCCGCTACCTGTGGCGCCAAACCCTGGTGCCGTTTCGCGACAACGCCGAAGCCGCAGACAGCGAACCCGCGGCGCCCCTAGAAGCCCGTGGGCTCGTCGATGAACACCGTTGATAGCTCGGGAAACTCCGCTATCAGCGAGCGCCCCACCGCCTTCACCCCCACGGTCTCCGTCAAATAGTGCCCCAAGTACATCAGGTGAATGCCGCCCTCTAACGCCTCGTGATACTTCTCGTGCGGGCCTTCGCCGCTAACAAAGCAATCGATGCCCTCGTCGATGGCTTCTTTCAGGGCGCCGGTGCCGCCCCCCGACACGATGGCCACCGTGCGAATCAGCTCCGGACCAAAGGGCAAGGTGCGCGGCGTGGCCCCGAGCTGCTCGCGCCATACGTCTTCGAATTGCGAAATGCCGCACGGCACTTCTAGCGCGCCCTTCCAGCCAATTTTGGCCCCGTGGTATGCGCCAAACGGCTCAATGCCCACCAGGCCCGCCATCTGGCACAGCAGCGCGTTGTTGCCCACATCCGGGCTCATGTCCAAGGGCAGGTGCGCGGCATACAGGTTGAGCCCGCTGTGTATCAGGCGCGACACGTGGGCGTGGTTGCGATCCGTGATGCGCTGCAAGCCGCCCCATATCAATCCGTGGTGCACGACGAGCATCTGACACCCCTCGGCAATGGCGCGCTCGTACACCGACAGGGCAGCGTCCACCGCCAAGCCAACCTTGCGCACTTCTTCGCACCCCTGCACCTGCAACCCATTTACGGAGTGATCGCTGACATCATTAATGTCGAGCAAGTCATCTAAAAATTCCACGATGTCCTGGCGGCGTACCATGCAACCTCCCTCGCGCCCATCGGCACAAAACTGCGGCAAATGACAATATTTTCGGCGCGCATCATTTTTTTAGGAAACTTTTGTGCGCAGCGGCCGATATATTACCACATGAAACACACACTTTGCACATGGACACTCTGGGCCGCGGTCGCTTCCAGCGCCTGCATGAATCTGGATCTCACCCGCGAGGTCGGCCAAACGGGCAGCGACACCGATAGCGCCGCCGCTGAAGACATCTGGCGACCCGACTTGGTGCACGACCTGGGCGTGGTCGAGGGCGGGCTTCCACCAAACGATGACGGCGGAGATCCGCTCGGCATCGAAACAGAAGGCACCGAGCTCGGCGATCTTGATGAGGACATCCTCGAACTGCTGCGCGATCCCGACGACACCGATCCGCCCGAAATCCTCATGCCGGTGTGCGCGCCCTACGAAACGCCATCCGATCCCGTTTGCCTCACCCAAGGGCCTGCCGTGGCCGCGGTGCGCCTCATCACCGACGAACCCACCCGGCTCACCGTTGTCGCCCACGGTGGCGATGCGGCGCAGCCGTTGCAGGGCGGCTTTCGCACGGTACACGTGGTGCTGGTGCGCAACCTGCCCACCGACGAAGACTCAACCCTGCTCCTGCATCTCGACGACCCCAACGACAACCGCACCGAATTCACCGCTAGCATCCGCGGCGGCGAGGGCGAAACCGTCGTCATCACCGAAGTGCTGGCCGATCCCCTCGGACCAGAGCCCGCGCAGGAGTTCGTCGAAATTTTCAACTACGGTTTGCAGGCGGTCGATTTGTCCAACTGGATGATCGACGACGAAGCCGATTGCAACGGCGACCTCATTGCCGAAGGCACCTGGCTGCACCCAGGACAGGCCGCCATCCTCGTCTCCGACAAGTACAATCCCGAGAACCCTGTGGATGTCTCGCCGCCGCCGGGCACGCTCATCATCGACATCGGCGCTTCTATTGGCACATCGGGGCTCAAAAACAGCGTCTCCGAAAGCATTGAACTCTACGACGCCACCGGCGCGCTGGTCAGCCAGTTCAACCAGCCGCACCTCAAGCCCAAGGAGGGCATCTCCCTCATGAAAGTGCTGGCCGAGCTCCCCGAGATCATCCCCGACACGTGGCAGTACAACGCCGACAACACCAGCACGCCGGGACTGGTGCCCAGCATCGCGCCCTTCGGGGACCACGACGGCATTGGCGATAACAATTAATGATCAGCGACTGTGTGGGTGTGCGGCAAGTGCGCCGCCGGTGACGAGGGGAGGGAACGCTTCCGTGCGCGTTAGCGGGCCCAGCCGTACACCGCAGCTTCGCCGAGCTCTTCTTCGATGCGCAGCAACTGGTTGTACTTGGCGATGCGATCCGAGCGGCTCAGCGAGCCCGTCTTGATTTGGCCCGAGTTGGTGGCCACGGCGATGTCGGCGATGGTCGCGTCTTCGGTTTCACCCGAGCGGTGCGAGGTCACCGATGTGTAGCCCGCGCGGTGGGCCATCTCGATGGCGTCCAGGGTTTCGGTGAGGGTGCCGATTTGGTTAACCTTGATGAGGATGGAGTTGGCGCAGCCCGTTTCGATGCCTTTTTTGAGGTACTGCACGTTGGTGACAAACAGGTCGTCGCCCACGAGCTGGCACTTGTCGCCGATGAGGTCGGTCAGTTTTTTCCAGCCGTCCCAATCGTTTTCGTCCATGCCGTCTTCGATGGAATCGATGGGGTACTTGGCGACGAGATCTGCCAGGTATTGCGCCTGCTCTTCGCTGGTGCGCACCGCGGCGTCCTTGCCCTCAAACTTGGTGTAGTCGTACTTGCCGTTCACGAAAAACTCCGAGGCCGCACAGTCGAAGGCCAGCGAGACATCGCCGCCGTCTTTTTGGAGACCCGGCTTGTAACCGGCTTTTTTAACGGCTTCCAAAATGGCTTCAACGGCATCTTCGGTGCCCGTAAAGGCAGGGGCAAAGCCGCCTTCGTCGCCCACAGCGGTGCTCAGACCGCGGGCCTTCAGCACGGCTTTGAGGGCGTGAAACACTTCGGCGCCCATGCGCAGGCCTTCGCGGAAGGTTTTGGCGCCCACCGGGCGAATCATGAACTCTTGAAAGGCGATGGGGGCGTCGGAGTGCGAGCCACCGTTGACGATGTTCATCATGGGGACGGGCAGGGTAACGGCGTTGGTGCCGCCGATGTAGCGGTACAGGGGAATGTCGAGGCAGTTCGCCGCTGCCTTGGCCACGGCCAAGGAGACGCCCAAGATGGCGTTGGCGCCCAGGTTGCTCTTGGTGGGGGTGCCGTCCAGGGCGATCATGGCGCGGTCGATGGCCACTTGGTTGAGGCCATCCATGCCGAGCAGCGCGGGCTGGATTTTTTCGTTCACGTTTTGCACGGCTTTGAGGACGCCCTTGCCCAAGTAGCGGGACTTGTCTCCGTCGCGGAGCTCGAGGGCTTCGTGCTCGCCCGTGGAAGCACCGGAGGGAACGGCGGCCATGCCTTTGCTGCCGCACTCCAGTTCGACCTCCACCTCAACGGTGGGGTTGCCACGGGAATCCATAATTTCGCGGGCGATGATGCTCATAATGCTGCTCATGGGGGTCTCCTTATCTGGGTTGGGCAAGGCCAATCCGCACAAATTGTTTGCTTTTCGGTGTTTTCAAGGGGCTTTTTGGGCCGCGGCAATATAATCAGATGCCCCTCTTTGAGGCAAGCACAATGTCGGATACCCGTTGTCGATTGGCCCCTGGTGTGCGCCCTTGGCGGCGCGGTGGGCGAAGGCTCAATAGGCCGATAAACCGTAGGTAAAGCGCGTGCCGTCGGCGAATTCAAAATAGCCGTCGGTGAGCTCGAGGGCGTGCCAGGCCGTGCCGATGTGGGTGGTGAGATCGGCGTCGCAGTAATAGGCGGTGTTGTCTTGCGCCACGTTCGAGACAAAGCCCTTGGCGTACAGCGTGGTGCCCCACTTGGTCATGTCGGTGAGGTAGGTGCCCTCAAAGCTCCAGCCCTGGTCCTTGCGGACGATGTAAAACACGGCGTCGCTAAAATCCTGCTCGATGCCGAAGAATTGGCTGACATAGCGCGAGCCGGAGTAATCGATGCCCAGGCCGCCGTCCTGCAACTGCTGGGTGAAGTGGTCGAGCGACATGGGCGTGGTGCTCATGTGCATGGTGAGCTTGT
>JAAYKL010000138.1 GCA_012522445.1 Myxococcales bacterium
ACAAGCTCACCATGCACATGAGCACCACGCCCATGTCGCTCGACCACTTCACCCAGCAGTTGCAGGACGGCGGCCTGGGCATCGATTACTCCGGCTCGCGCTATGTCAGCCAATTCTTCGGCATCGAACAGGATTTTAGCGACGCCGTGTTTTACATCGTCCGCAAGGACCAGGGCTGGAGCTTTGAGGGCACCTACCTCACCGAGATGACCAAGTGGGGCACCACGCTGTACGCCAAGGGCTTTGTCTCGAACGTGGCGCAGGACAACACCGCCTATTACTGCGACGCCGATCTCACCACCCACATCGGCACGGCCTGGCACGCCCTCGAACTCACCGACGGCTATTTTGAATTCGCCGACGGCACGCGCTTTACCTACGGTTTATCGGCCTATTGAGCCCTTCTCGCGCGGGACAGTTTTGGGTTAGGCGATGCCGGGATGGGGCCGGTATGGACCGGGGATGCGTGGAGGTCGCTGGATTACGGCTTTGCGTTGTGGCGGCTGGCTGGTAAAACGCAGCCCATGAAAACACGGGAACCCAACGAAAATCACAGCATCACCCAGGCGCGGGTGTTGTACGCCGACACCGACAAAATGGGCGTCGTTTACCACTCCAATTACTTCCGGTGGTTCGAGGCCGGGCGCGGCAGCTACATGCGGCGGCGCGGACGCCCCTATTCGCAGACCGAGTCCGCGGGCGTGCAGTTGCCCCTGGTGGAGGCGGGCATCACCTATCACAAGCCGGCCCTCTACGAACAAGTGCTAGAAATCTGCACCTGGGTGGCGGAGATGCGCGCGGTGCAGCTCACCTTTGCCCACGAGATTCGCCACCGGGGCGACGTCTTGGTGCGCGGCTTCACCCGGCACGCGGCCATCAACCGCGAGGGGCGCCCCACCCGCATTCCCGACGAGGTGGCCGACGCCCTGCAGCGCCCGGAGACCCATCCCGACGAACCCTTTTAGCCCGCTGCCCAAGCGCCGTTCTTTCATGATAGGAGGCCCCATGCCCATTTCCCGTCACATCGCCCAATGCCTGCGCCAAGGCTCGTGGATCCGTCGCCTCTTCGAAGAGGGCGTCGCCCTGCGCGCCGATGGCACGGGCCGTCCGGTTTACGACTTCTCGCTGGGCAACCCCGACGTGGACCCGCCCGAGGCCTTCACCGCGGCCCTGCAGCAACTGGCCCAGGACACCACCCCCGGACGCCACGGCTACATGCCCAACAGCGGCCACCAGCACACGCGACAGGCCCTGGCCCAATCCCTGGCCGGCGATTACGCGCTGCCCTTTGGCGCAGACGACATCGTGATGACCGTGGGCGCTGCCGGGGCCCTCAACGCGGCCTTTAAAGCCATCCTCGATCCCGGCGAGGAGGTCATCGTGCCCGCGCCCCACTTTGTGGAGTACCGCTTTTACGTGGACAACCACGGCGGCGCGCTGCGGGTCATTCCGCCGGCCCCGGGGTTTCGCCTCGACGTGCCGGGCATCGAAGCGGCCATCACCGAGCGCACCCGCGCGGTGCTCATCACCAACCCCAACAACCCCACCGGCGTGATGTACGCCCAGGACGAGCTCGACGCGCTGGGCGATGTGCTGCGCCGCCACAGCGCCGGTCGCGAACGCCCGATCTTTCTCATCGACGACGCGCCCTACCGCCGCCTGGTCTTCGATGTACCGCAGTGCACCAGCGCCTTTGCCGCCTACGAAAACACCCTCATGGGCACCAGCTTCTCCAAGGACCTGGGGCTGCCGGGGGAACGCATCGGCTTCTTGGCCATCTCGCCGCGCCTGGTGGGACGCGCGCAACTGGCGGCGGCCTGCGCCTTTACCAATCGCACCTTGGGCTACGTCAACGCCCCGGCCTTAATGCAGCGCGCCATCGCCCAGGTGCCAGACGCCGTGGTGGACTTGACGCGCTACCGCCAACGCCGCGACCGCCTCTACGGCGCCTTGACCGACATGGGCTATCGCGTGGTGAAACCCGACGGCGCGTTTTACATGTTCCCCGAGGCCCCGGGCGGCGACGACATCGCCTTTGTCGAAGCGCTGCGCGCACAGCGCGTCCTGGTGGTGCCGGGCAGCGGCTTTGGGGCACCGGGCTTCTTTCGCATCGCCTACTGCGTGCCCGAGGACACCATCGAGGGCGCCCTGCCGGCCTTTGCTGCCGCCCTGTCCTCCCCGGGACAACCCCAATAGCGCCTCCGCCCTGCCCTCTCGCCCCACCGACACCGCCACACCGGCCGCCATGAACGCGAAATAATTGCAGTTATGGCAGTACTGTTTTGCACAAATGAAATCCATCTCCGGGCCAAATGTTCAGATGCGGCGGCCTTTTCCACCGTCTTTTCGGACTTTCTCACGGCGGGCGCGACACGGAAAAACCGGCACAATTATTGCATTATTTTACTGTGGTGATATTTGCGCCAGCGACAAACCCGAAAGTGACTGTATGTTTTTTACACCGCCGACCCAGCCGAACATCCTCATCGTCGACGCGAATGAATCCGAGCTCAAGGCGCTCAAAATCGGTTTCGAGCTCGAGGGATTTTCGGTGTTTGCGGTGTCCACGGTGGTGGAGATGAACCGCGTTCTCCAGTCGCGCAAGGTCGCCATTACCCTCATCGATTTAATGATGCCCGAAAAAAACGGCCTGCAGATCGCCCGCGACATCCGCGACGAGCACCCGGCGGTGAGCACGGTGCTCATGTCGGCCTATCACCTGTCGCCGCTGCAGCTCGCCCGCGCCAACACCGGAGCGGTGGGCTTTGTGCCCAAGCCCTTTCGCTTCGAGGACTTGGTCCAGTTCATTCGAAACAAAATCACCGCGGGACCCAAAACCGCTTCGGCCCCGCCCGCGCCCGCAACGCCCCGCTCTGGCTCCACGCTGTTCTTGCCCTTCGACGTGCCCGAAACCGCCTAAATCCGCCTGCCCAAAGCCTCGCCCACACCATTTCCAAAGCCTCCGCCCGCGCGGCTTCCCGGCGTTGTTGTCATCCCGTATCTTTCGCCTTCGACATTGAAAATTGGCGGTCGGTTTCCTTCCGAGTGGGGTATTCTGTTGTGCACGCGGGAAATCAGCAATGCGGACAATTATGCAAAAGGAACGAGTCATGAAAAGAGTACTGCTTTCGCTGGCATTGGCTTTGGCCCTAGCGCTAGGAGGATTTGCTTGCAGCGACAACGCGAGCGACTCCGGCGCCGATTCCACCGACGACACCGCCACCGCGCCGCCGAGCGACTCCGATTCCACCGACGACAGCGATCCACCAGATGATTCCGACTCCGATTCCACCGACGACAGCGATCCACCAGATGATTCCGAACCCGTTTCCACCGACGACACCGACCCACCGAGCGACTCCAGCGCCGATTCCACCGACGACACCGACCCACCAGATGATTCCGAACCCGTTTCCACCGACGACACGACATGCGAGCCGCCCTGCGAATTGCCCGAGGTCTGCAACGCGGATGGCCAGTGCGTTTGGGACGTCGACGAGGCGGTGAAGCTCTGCCAAGCGACCTGCGAATCGCCCCGGCTGTGCGACGCGCAAGGCACGTGTGTGGCCGCAGAATGCGACGACCCCTGCGGAGATGATTGCTGCGATGCCGAAACGGAGATCTGCTTCTTGGCGGAATGCCAGCCCAAGGGAGCGCCCTGCCACACGATTTACGACTGCGCCATGGACGCGTTTTGCGATGCGAACACCCACACGTGCGTCAAGATCAGCGCCGACCCCAACGCCTGCATCGCGCGGCCTGTGCCTGGCAATTTTGACCCCTGGCTGAAATGGCATTGGCCCACCGAGAGCATGCCCGACGGCCTCCCCTCCGAGGCACCCGACTTTCGACAGGTCATGCGCATCCCCGCGGTGATCAACCTCACCGACGACAACGGCGATGGCAAAATCGACGAAAACGACATCCCCGACTTAATCTTTACCGCGTTTAACAAAAAGCCAGAGCACGGCTCTTATAACGGGCAAACCGCCTTGCGCGTCATCAGCGGCCAGGACGGCACCGACATCGCGATCGCCGACACGCTGGACTACGCCTTTGGAAACCCCGCGGCGGGCAAAATCGACGGCGACGAATACCCCGAGATTGTGGTGAGCAGCAACAGCGGCGTGAATGAAACCCGCATCTTAAACCTGCTGCCCAAGGGCGATGGCACGGGCTACGAGCTCAACGTGATCGCAACGCTTGCAGGGGCCAGCGCCAACTTCCACTTCGTCAACTTGGACGGCGGGGACTATCCGCACATCGTCACGGATAGGGGCATCATCGAATACGATCCCAGCGACAAATCCTATGGGTGGCGCTGCAACGCCGACTTTGGCGGCTTTGCGGTGGCCGACATCGACGAAGACGGCGAAGCTGAAATCGTTGGCGCGCAAATTTGGAACAAAGACTGCCAAGTCGTCAGCGCAGACAACGTCGCGGGCACCAGCACGGCCATTGCCGATATCGATCTCAGCGAGGACGCGGCGGACGGCAAACTGCGGCCCGAGCAAATTGTGATGCGCAGCGGCGACGACGAAGACGGCACCGAGGTCGCGCCACCACCGGGCAAGGTCGAGGTGTACGCACTATTTGCCGTGGGCACAGGGGACGCAAAACGCTTCTCGCGCCAACGCCTCTGGTCGGCGGAGATGCCCATCGACTACGACCGGATCGGTTACGACTGCGAGGTCACCCTCAGCGATCCCGATGAAGAAATGACGCGGCGCAAAAACTGTTCGACGGGCGGCGGCGCCTTGGTCATCGCCGACTGCAACGGCGACCGAAAACCCGACATCGGCTTGGCCACGCGCTGGGCGTATGTGGTCTACGACAACAGCGGCGAAGTCGCATGGGCCGACTTCAATACAAAAGGCGCCTCCAGCGTTGCGGCGGGATCGGCTGCCTTCGACTTCAATGGCGATGGGGTGGCCGAGGTGCTGTATGCCGACGCGCAACACCTGCACGTTTACAAAGGCCCCGGGAGCTACGCCTTCGATTCGTCCACGGGATACTTCAAGAGCGATAAGTTCATTATGGACATCGACAATAGCTCGGGCACGGCCGACGAATACCCCCTGGTCGTGGATGTCGACAACGACGGCCACAGCGACATCATCGCCGTCTCCAACGACTATCAAAATGCGGGCCACACGGGCATCCGCGCCTTCTACGATCCCGCAGGGCGCTTGGTGCGCACGCGCCGCATCTGGAACCAGTACAACTACCACGTCACCAACATCCACGAGGACGGCACCGTGCCCAAGGTCGCACCCGCGAATTGGCGTGTCCCCCTCCTCAACAATTTTCGGCAAAATGTGCTGCCCACGGGCCTGTTCGATGCGCCCAACTTGGTGGCGACATCGCTGACCCACGACCCCGCCCAATGCCCCAGCAGCATCGATTTGATCGCCACTGTCAAAAACACGGGCACCTTCAGCGCATCTGCCGGGGCGCGCCTTAGCTTTTATGTAAGCGACGCTGGAGACCTCGGCTGGATCGGCGCGATGACCTTGGCGGGTCGCATCGACCCCGGTGCCGAGGTGCAGGGTGCGTTCACGTGGATTTCTCCTTTCGCGGCGCAGTTTGGCCCATGGAACAACGTGGAGTTCCGAACCATCTCGCTCCCGGCAGAAATCCTCTTCCGCATCGACGAGCCCACGTCCGAGCGCCCCTTCGGGTATTTCCGCGAATGCGACGAAACCGACAACGAGAGCGCGCTGGTGTCGCTACCCGCCTGCCAATAGACAAAACGAGCGGCGCGGTTCGCGGGGGACGCAATTATTCGGTTTCGGCTTTGGTCTCGGCTTCGGTCTCGGTCTCGGTCTCGATCTCGGTCTCAGCCTCGTCCTCGTCCTCGTCGGCAGCCGTTGCCACCTGGTGGGCCATGATTTGCTTGAGGCGGTCCATGCCGTCGCGGGTGGCCGCCGAGACGCAGCAGAAGCCAATCCCCATCTCTGCAAAATAGGCTTCGAGCCCCGGTGCCAAGTCGCGGGTCTCGGCCAGGTCGGATTTGTTGAGCACGACGAGCTTGGCGCGGTTGGCCAGCTCCGGGTCAAAGGCCTTGAGCTCGCGACGCAAAACATCGAAGTCGTCGCGCAGGTCGTTTTCGAGGGTGGCGTCCAGGGCCAGCACGTAGACCAAGAGCGCGGTGCGCTGGATGTGCTTGAGAAAGCGGATGCCCAGCCCCACGCCCTGGGAGGCGCCCTCAATGAGCCCGGGGATGTCGGCGACGACGAAGTGGCTGTCCACGTCCATTTTGACCACGCCCAGGTTGGGCACCAGTGTGGTGAAGGGGTAGTCGGCGATTTTGGGGCGTGCCGCAGAGATGGCGGCGATGATGGAGGACTTTCCCACGCTGGGCAGGCCCACGAGTCCCACGTCTGCCAAGAGGCGTAGCTCCAAACGCACGTTGCGCGTCTGTCCCTGTGTGCCCTCGGTGAATTGGCGGGGCGCCTGGTTGGCGGGGGTGGCAAAGTGGATATTGCCCAGTCCGCCGCGGCCGCCCGCCGCCCCGACGAAGCGCTGGCCGTGGGTGGTTAAGTCGGCGAGCAGGGCGTCTTCGTCGCTGTCGTAGATGGCGGTGCCAACGGGCACGCGGATGATGGTGTCGCTGCCGCTCTTTCCGTAGCAGTCCCGGCCCTGTCCGTTTTGGCCGTTTTCGCCGGTGATTTGGTGGCGGTAGCGCAGGTCGATGAGGGTGCCGATGTTTTCGTCGGCCACAAAGATCACATCGCCGCCTCGGCCGCCGTCGCCACCCGCCGGTCCGCCCTTGGGACGATATTTTTCGCGGTGAAAGGCCACCGCGCCGTCGCCGCCGTTGCCAGCGATGATTCGAAGGTTGATTTCGTCGACAAACCGCATGGATACGCACTTACCTTACTTCGGCACCTCACCACAAGGCCGCCGATGGATTTTTGCGGTGTCGCACCCGGCGTCGCGCTGTGCTGGCGGCTTGTTTTGCCACATTTTCGCGTCTTGGTTTTTTTTATATCCGGTATAAACGGTTTGTGATCTTTTGGATTGCCAAAAACATCATAACGTATATCAATAATTGAATAACCAAAATGGGATAGCCAAAGTAAGGAGGGCAAAATGCACAATGCAAACCGATGGTGGCTCGTGCTGGGGCTGGTGGGCCTCATGGGACTTGGGGGATGCGGCGATGACGCGAACGTCACCACCACCGCCGATCCAAACGACACCGGAGAACCCGACGACACCGGCAAAACCGACGGAAGCGACACCGGTGAACCCGTGGATACAAGCGACCCGGATGACACCGGTGAACCCGACGACACCGGAGAACCCGACGACACCGGTGAACCCGACGACACCGGTGAACCCGACGACACCGGTGAACCGAACGACACCGGTGAACCGAACGACACCGACAAAGCGCCTCTTTGCGCCGAGGGCACCTGGGATCACGACAGCGATCCGGCCACGCCCTGCAAACCCTGGTCCGTTTGCGATGCAGGCGAATACATCGCAGAAGCGGGCAGCGACACCGCCGATCAGCTTTGTACGGTATGCCCAGACGACACCTTCTCAATTGAAGCCAACGCCGAAGCCTGCACCCCCTGGACGGAGTGCGCACCGGGCGAATACATCAGCATCGCGGGTAGCGACACCGCCGATCAAACGTGTGCGAACTGCGCAGAGAAAGACGCCTGGGACGACGACGGCGATCCGGCCACGCCCTGCAAACCCTGGTCCATCTGCGAGGCGGGTGAGTACATCGCAGAAGCGGGCAGCGACACCGCCGATCAGCTTTGTGCGGCATGCCCAGACGACACCTTCTCAATCGAAGCCAACGCCGAAGCCTGCACCCCCTGGACGGAGTGCGCACCGGGCGAATACATCAGCATCGCGGGCAGCGACACCGCCGATCAAACGTGTGCATTTTGCTCCGAAGGCACCTTCGCGAGCGCCCCCAACCAAGCGTCCTGCCAATCTTGGAATGTCTGCCAAGACGATGAATACGTCGACCAAATTCCCACCCGTTTCACCGATCGCATTTGCATGCCTTGTCCGGGACTTTCCACTAGCGTAGGCCCCAATGCTCCTCTCTGTGCACCAAGCGTCCCCGCGTTTGTCAGCTTGTCCGCGAACCGATCCCACGCCTGCGGGATTCGCGCGGACAACGGCGAGGCGCAGTGCTGGGGATACAACCGCTTTGACCAAGCCACACCGCCTGTGGGCGTAGACTTCACCAGCCTAACCACGGGCTACAACCACACCTGCGGGATTCGCGCGGACAACGGCCAACCCCAGTGCTGGGGAAACAACCACTACGGCCAAGCCACGCCGCCCGAGGGCGTAACTTTCAGCAGCCTAACCGCAGGCTACAACCACACCTGTGGCATTCGCGCAGACAACAACCGGGCAATGTGCTGGGGGAGCAATGTGGATATGCTGGAACGCCGTAAGGGCCAGGCCACAGTGCCCGCAAGCTTGACCAATGTGCGTTTCAAAAGCCTAGCCGCAGGCGAATTCCACACCTGCGGGCTTCGCGAGGACAACGGCCATGCCGAGTGCTGGGGGAGCGATGAGAATTTCGTTGGAGATTACTTGGGCCAGGCCACACCGCCATCGGGCGTCGCATTTTTGAGCCTGGTCGCGAACGACAACCACAATTGCGGCATTCGCCAGAGCGACAACAAAACCCAGTGCTGGGGGTGGAATGTAGATGGCCAGTCCGCAGCGCCGGGAGACGTATTTTCCCGCCTGGCCGTGGGCGACAACCACACCTGCGGCATTCGCCAGAGCGACGGCAAGACCCTGTGCTGGGGAAACAACAGCTACGGCCAAGCCACGCCGCCCGAGGGCGTAACCTTCAGCAGCCTAACCGCGGGCGACAACTACACCTGCGGCATTCGCCACGATAGCGGCCTGGTCGAATGCTGGGGATCCAACAACTTCAGCGGCGCCACCGCGCCTGCGGAGATAACCTTTGTCGGTGTGACCGCGGGCAACCAGCACACCTGCGCCATTCGCCAGGACAACGGTAACGCGATGTGTTGGGGAAGAAACGACCAGTCCCAAGCCGCGCCACCAGCGGGCGTGGCATTCACCAGCCTGGCCGCGGGCGGCAACCACAACTGCGGCATTCGCGCCAACGATGGCCGGGCCGAGTGCTGGGGAAGCAACGGCTATGGCCAAGCCACAGTGCCCGCAGAGTTGACCGATGTGCTCCTCGAAGATTTGGCCGCGGGCGGCAACCACACCTGCGTCATTCGCGCAGACGATGGCCGGGCACAGTGCTGGGGAAGCAACAGTAATTCGTATGGAAACGATGTAGGCCAAGCCACAGTGCCCGCCGAATTGGCCGATGTGCCCTTCGCCAGTTTGGCCGCAGGCATCTACCACACCTGCGGGATTCTCGCGGACAATGGCCTGGTTGAATGCTGGGGATACGATAACAAGGGCCAAGCCACAGTGCCCACAGAATTGGCCGATGTGCTCTTCGAAGAATTGGTCGCGGGCGAACACCACACCTGCGGCATTCGCGTGGACAACGGCCTGGTCGAATGCTGGGGGAGCAACGACTATGGCCAAGCCACAATGCCCGCCGAATTGGCCGATGTGCTCTTCGAAGAATTGGCCGCGGGCAACTACCACACCTGCGGCATTCGCGCGGACAACGGCCTAGTCGAATGCTGGGGAAACACCGGCTACGGCCGAGCCACGCCACCTGCGGGCATGAGATTTATCAGCCTAGGCGCGGGCAGCTCCCACACCTGTGGGATTCGCGCGGGCGACCTCGTCGAAGTGTGCTGGGGCGAACAAGTCCGCAATCTCTAGTTTCCGCTGGGTGCATCGCCCTATCTCCCCGCCCTAACATCCTGTTACGCATCGACAATCCACGGCGTTTTCACGGCCCTCTTTGGCAGCATTTCGGTGGCATCACTTGTCTGTATTTTGATATAACCGCTCTCATTCCATATCGAATAAACCACAGCGAATGCATGCCATCGGCATCCGCAGCTACAACCAACTATTGTGGCCACAATTGGGATGGGGAGGTGCCAAATGTTTCCATGGAAATTGAACGTCTGGAGATACGCGTGGGTGGGGTTGTCGCTGCTGTGGGGCACCGGTTGCATCGACCTCATCAACAAGGATTTTGTCGCCGCCGCAGCGGACACGGACACCGGCAATCCCAACGACACGAGCGTCGACACGCCGCCCCTCTGCGCCAAAGGCACCTGGGATGACGACGGCAATCCGGCGACGCCGTGCATTGCCTGGACCACCTGCGAAGCGGGCGAATACATCCACACCAAGGGCAGCGATACCGTCGATCAGGCGTGTGCGCGGTGTCCCGAGGGCACCTTTAGTAACAAGGCCAATCGGGCGGCCTGCACCGACTACACGCCCTGCGACGCGGGTGAATACATCAGCACTAAGGGCAGCGGCATCACCGATCAGGTGTGTGCGGCCTGCGCGGATGGCACCTTCTCCAGCGAACCCAACCAGGACACCTGCACCCCCTGGACGGCGTGCGTACCGGGTGAATTTTGCGAATCCGAGGGCAGCGCCGCCGCCGACTACATTTGCCTCGACTGCGCCGCGCAAAATGCCTGGGACGACGACGGCGACCCGACAACCCCCTGTCAATCCTGGGATGTCTGTCGAAAAAACGAGTACGTCGTCACAGATCCCACCGGCTTGTTCGATCGCGTTTGCGACATTTGCCCAGGCTTTTCCACCAGCCCAGCGCTCAATTCCCCTTTTTGCGATCCCGACATCCCCTCTTTCACCAGCCTGGCCGCAGGCTGGGGCCACACCTGCGGCATTCGCGCGGACGGCGACTCCAAAGGCCTGGTCCAGTGCTGGGGAGACGATTACTATGGCCAAAGTACACCGCCGGCGGACGTGAAGTTCACCAGCCTCGCCGCGGGCAAAGACCACATCTGCGGGATTCGCGCGGACAACAGCAAGGTCCAGTGCTGGGGAGACGATTACTATGGCCAATCCACACCGCCTGAAGACGTAACCTTCACCAGCCTAACCGCGGGCGGGTACCACACCTGCGCCATTCGCACGGACGACAGCAAAGCCGAGTGCTGGGGAA
>JAAYKL010000139.1 GCA_012522445.1 Myxococcales bacterium
CCCAACAAATAGTGTATTCTTCTTCACGACCAACTCCCTTCGTATGTAGCTCTGTGCTACGTTTTTCTACATTCGCAGTATAACCTACGATTTTGCGATCGGAGTTGGTCGCTCCATACTGACTACACCGGGATGTTTCATGGCATTGGGATGCATGAAAACCCGCAAGGGGCACCCCGGCAACGCGGAATGTTGCACGGCATTGGGATGCATGAAAACCCGCAAGGGGCACCCCGGCAACGCGGAATGTTGCACGGCATGAAAAACCCGCCTGGACGCAGTTCGATGCGCGGGAGAAAACCTCAGTGCACATATGTGCACTGTGTAACCCACTGAAATTATTGAGCATTATTTTAGGTTTTTGAAATTCGGCCAAATACTGTCCCGTCGCGAGACAGATATTGTCCCGTTTTGGGCGGCGAAAAAACGGGGCGTTCAGAGTGATTCGGACAGTGTTTTTGGCAGGGTACCCGCAAGGGCCCAGGCGACCACGGGGGGCTCCCCTACACCGAAGACAGCGACAATGCGTGTGGAAGCCGAACCCCCAAGGGCGAGAATGCGTTGCGAGAAACGAAAAGAAAACGGCACCGAAACAGCACCCCAAAACGACGCGAAAACGACCACCCCAAACCACCACCCCAAAATGACGAAAGCCCGATCCGAAGACCAGGCTTTCTCATATAAAATCCGCTGTTGCAGCGGTGGTCTTGGAAGGCGATTGGTTGGGCCTTCCAATGGCTCCTGTTGACGGACTTGAACCGCCGACCTAGTGGTTAACAGCCACCCGCTCTACCGACTGAGCTAAACAGGAACGCCGTAAAGCGGCAGGAATATCGGCGAAAGGCCGCGCCCTGTCAAGCATTTTTCGGGACAAAAAAGCTACCCGCGGAGACGCGCTTCGATGTCGTCTGGCGACTTGAGAATGGGCACCGGACCGAGCACCCGGGCGCCGCCCGACTCGATGAGAATGTCGTCTTCGATGCGGATGCCGCCGAGGCCCAAGAAGGGCGCCACCGCTGCGTAGTCGATGAACTCGGCCAAGCGCTGCGACGCCTGCCACTGCGCCACCAGGTCGGGGATGAAGTAAATGCCGGGCTCGACAGTGACGACGTTTCCCGCTGCCAACGGGCGGGTGAGGCGCAGCAGGTGAAGACCGTAATCACTCTGCGTGCTGCGGAGCGCGCTGCCAATATCGAGACGGGATGAATCACTCTGAGTCCTGACCAAATCACTCTGAGTCCCGACCGAATCACTCTGAGTCCTGACCGAATCACTCTGAGTCCTGCGGGGCGTGAGGTGAGAGAGGTCGCCCAAGTCGCTCAAGTCGTGGACGTCCAGCCCCAGCATGTGCCCGATGCCGTGGGGAAAGAACAGCGTGTGGGCCCCGCGCCGGGCCGCTTCCTCCTCGTTGCCGCGCAGCAGGCCCAGGGACTTGAGCCCCGCGACAATCACCCGCACCGCCGCCAGATGCACCTCGGTGTTGGGCACCCCCGGACCCGCCTGGGCAATGGCCGCCGCCTGGGCCGCCAGCACGATTTCGTACACCGCGCGCGCCTGGGCGCTGAACCGCCCGCCCACCGGAAAGGTGCGCGTGATGTCGGAGCAGTAGTGCGAGGGCGCCGCCTCCACGCCGATGTCGATGAGCAGCAGGTCGTCGGGGCGCATCTGGGCTGCGCAGCCGGGGTTGTGCAGGAACTCGCCGCGCACCGTAATAATGGGCGCGAAGGAGAAGGGCATGCCGGCGCGCACCGCCACCTGGGTCACCGCCGCCAGCACGTCGCGCTCGGATTTCCCCGGCGCCATCTCGGAAAGCGCCGCGTCGTACAGTTGGGCCGTCACCCCCAAGGCCCGCTCGATTTCGGCGACCTCGTCAGCGGACTTCACCGACCGCATGGCGGCCACCGCTGCGGACAACGGCGCGCTCGCCCCGTCGTTAACGCGGTCGACGGGCACCGCGAGCAAGCGCGACAAGGTGTACCGGGCGTCGGCGCGGTAGGGCGGCAGGTAGTGAATGGGCACCCCGCGCGCGCGCAGCTTCGCCACGTCGTCTGCGAGTTGGGACAAGGGCGCCACCTGGGCAATGCCGGCCTGGGCCGCGTAATCGGCGGGGCTGGGGGACGGGCCGTTCCACACGATGTCTTTCACGTCGCGCGCAGTGGCGTACAGGGTGTCGCCGCCGTCGGGAGCGCGCAGCCAGGCCAGCGCAGGCGCCGCGAGGCCCGTGAAGTACAGGAAGTGTGAGTCCTGGCGGAAGGGATGGGTGTTGGTGGGGGCGTTGCGCGGGGCCGGGTCACTGCCCAGCAGCAGAATGGCGCCGTCGATGTTGGCGGCCAGTTGTTCTCGTTTGCGGGTACGTTGGGCGGCGTTCAATGGGGGTGCTCCTTGTCTGGGGCCGGGCCGAAAAAGAACGACCTGCGGCCTTGGGTTCACTATTCGATTTATCACGGGGATTCAGTTATAAAAACCTTCATGCACCGCCGCCTGTCCACATCCGTTGCCGCGCCCGCCCGCCTGGGGCTTTGCGCCCTGCTCTGCCTGACGGCCAGCGCGTGCCTGACCCGTGGTCCCCAGGATGGCGCCTCCCCAGCGACGGCCTCCGCGACGCCCCAATGCACCGCCCCCGACCTGTGGCAACCCGCCGTTGCCGACTACGACGACGCCGACGACGCTTCCGCCGCCCCCGCGCGCCGCAGCGGCAGCGCCACCATTGCCCTGACCAGCGAGCCCGACACGCTGCTGCCCCTCTACACCCAGCACCGCGCCACCGCCAGCATCATCGCCCACGAGGTCGTGGAGCCGCTCGTCGTGGCCGACGCCTTTACCGGCGCCCTCTCGCCGGGGCTGGCCAACGCCTGGCACACCGAGGACGACGGCCTCAACTGGACCCTCACCCTCGTGCCCAACGCCCTGTGGCACGACCAAACGCCCTTCACCGCCCGGGACGTCGCCTTCACCTTCGCGCAAATCCTCGACCCCCAGGGCGGCACCGTTGTGGCGCGCAGCTTCGCCGACGTGGCCGAGGTCAGCGCCGCCGACGACACCACCGTGCACATCACCCTGGACGCCCCCAGCGACACCCTGCCCGCCCGCTTGAGCCGCGTCTTTCCCGTGCCCGAGCACGTCTTCGCCGGCAGCACCATCCCCGCCCATCCCGCGGCCCGCGCACCGCTGGGCACTGGTCCCTTTCGCTTTCACCACTGGTCGCGCGGCAAGCACCTCGAGCTGCGCCGCTCGTCGACTTGGCGCGAGGCACCGGCGGGGTTGCAACGGCTGGAGTACCGCTTTGTGGCCGACACGGCGCGCGCCCTGCGCCTGCTGTCGCGCGGTGAAGTCGACATTGTCTCCGGGGCCCACGCGGCGGCCCACGAGCCGATGACAGGAGAGCGCCTCGCCCCGAGCACGCACACCACGGCCATTGTGTACAACCCGCGCGTCCCGGCCCTGCGCGACGCCGACACCCGCCGCGCCCTCGACCGCCTCATCGACCGCGACACCTTGCGCCACGCGCTGTTCCGCTGCCGCGAGCTGCTGGTGACGGCGCCCTGGATGTCCGTCCCTCGCGCCCCGGCGGCACCGGTCTTCTCCATTGAGCGCGCCCGGACCCACTTGCAAAAAGCGGGCTGGGCCCTCCAAGAGGACGGCTCCCTGTGGCGCGACGGCGCCCCGCTGCGTTTCGACTTGCTCGTGCCCAAGCTCAACCGCACCCACAGCCGCGTCGTGCACCTGCTGCAGCGCGACCTGCACAAAGCCGGCATCCGCATGGGCTTGGTGGAGGTGGGCGACAACCTCTTTCAACAGCGCCTGCACGCCCAACGCTACGACGCCGCCTGGGTCTCCATCGACAGCGCCGAGCCCTTTGACAGCGGCAACCTGCCCCTGCCCTACATCGACGTCCACGCCCCGCGCGACACCCTGGCCCAGCACTGCGACGACGCGCGCCCCCTGTCCTTTATCTCGCGGCCCCTGCGCTCCTTTGTTGCCCGCAGCGACATCGCCGGCATCCGGCTGCGCGCCGACGAGCTCGACGAACGCCACCTGTACCGCGTCGGCTCCGAACGAAGCCCCCGCGCGGCACACCGGGGAGGGCACCCCTGATGCTCCGGTTTTTGCTGCGCCGCATTGTCACGCTCATCCCCACGGTGTTCGGCATTGCGCTGTTTACCTTCATCCTCATCAACCTGGCCCTGGACCGCTCCAGCGCCCACACCGACACCCACGCCCACGCCCTGGACGCCTCCCAGGCCTTTGCCCCTCCCCCGGCGTTCGCTGTGAATGACGACGAGAGCCCCGACGCCTACCAGCGCGCCCTGGCGCTCCACCTGCCGCTGTTTCTCAACCCGGCCATCGAGGACATCCAGACCCACACCGCCCGCTCGCTCATCCAGCTCCAGCAGCCCGACACCCGCCGCCGCGCCATCCGCGACCTCATCCACCGGGGCGCCGCGGTCATCCCCTACCTGGTGCCGGAGTTGCCGCACCTGCCCCCGGACGCGCGCGACGCCGCCCTCGAAGCCCTGGAGGCCATTGCCCAGCGCATCGGCAACCACGAGGAGCTCGCCCTGGCCGAAGACCCCGCCGCGTACTGGGCGCGCTACCACAGCGTGTACGGCTCCGACTACGCCTCGGCGCGCGTCACCCGCCTCATCCGCCGCCTGGTGCGACACCGCGACACCCTGGCCCTCCACGAGCTGCGCCGCCTGGACACCTTCATCCTGCCCGAGCTCATGTCCACCCTGGCCGACGACAAGCTCGACCTCGACGCGCGCGCGCAACTGGTGGGCCTGCTCTGCGACATCAGCGGGCGCAACGACCCCTTGCCCCCGGGCGCCACCGCGGAGCAAATCAGGGAGAACCAACTGCGCTGGCAGGAGTGGTGGCACCAGCGCTACGACCTGTACACCGCCTTCACGGGCCTGCGCCGCCTCACCGGCACCGTCACCGAGACGCGCTTCTTTCACTGGATGCGCCGCGTGCTCACCCTGGACTTCGGCGTGAGCGCCAAGGACGGCCGCCCCATCCGCCTCATCCTCGCCAAGCGCCTGCCCATTACCCTGTGGCTCTCGGGGCTGGCCATGTTGCTCGCCTACCTGGTGGCCATCCCCACCGGCATCATCACCGCCATGAAGCCCGGCACCCGCCTGGACCGCGCCCTGTCCTGGTTCTTTGCCGTGGGCTACGCCGTGCCCTCCTTTTGGCTGGCCATGCTGGTCCTGCGCTTCCTGGTGCATCCCAGCAGCCTCTCGTGGCTCAGCAACCACGACCCCAGCTACTTGGCGGGCAGCACCCACTACTGGGAGGAGCTGCACTTCGGCGCGTTTCTGCGCCAGCTCATCGTCCCGGTGCTGTGCCTCTCGTCGGTCTCGGTGGCCATGTTCTCGCGCTTTCAGCGGGCCAGCATGCTCCGCATCGCCCAGGCCGACTTCGTCCGCACCGCGCGCGCCAAGGGGCTCTCCGAAACCCAGGTCATCTTTCGCCACGCCCTGCGCAGCGGCCTCGTTCCCCTGGTCACCCTCATGGCCGTGCAGATGCCCTTTCTCATCAGCGGCGCGCTGGTCATCGAGTGGATGTTCGGCATCCCGGGCATGGGGTTAGAAACCCTGGACGCCATCCGCTCGGCCGACTACACCTGGCTCATCGCCGTGGTCACCGTCACCGCCATCATCACCATCGTCGCGAGCATCCTGGCCGACATCCTCTACGCCCTGGTCGACCCCCGCATCTTGCCGGGGCGCAGCACCGCGCGGAGCCACTGACATGCCCAAACGCCCCTCCCTGCCCAAAGCCGTCCAGCGCATCATCCCCATGTTTTCGCGCCGCGCCCTGCGCCGCGTCATCCGCATTTACTTTCGCGGGCCCGCCAACATCTTCGCCGCCGTCGTCATCTTTGCCGCCCTGTTCTGCGCCCTCTTCGCCGACCTCATCGCCGCCGACCTGCCCATCGCCTGCCGCCTCAACGGGGAGCTCCACATCCTGCCCGCCCTCACCCACAGCGAGGCGCTGGCGGGATACGACAACCAACGCATCGCCGCCGAGGTCGCGCAAAACGGCGGCTGGACCCTCGCGCCCCTCATCCCCTACGGCCCGGAACAAATGAAGTGCGACGGCGACATCCAGTGGCTCGGGGCCCCCTCGCGCCAACATCTTTTGGGCACCGACGACAACGGCCGCGACGTCCTCGCGCGCCTCATCCACGGCTTTCGCACGGCCCTGCTGGTGGGCCTCGGCTCCATGCTCATCGGCGCCTTCTTCGGCATCGCGTTGGGGGCATCGGCGGCTTGGTTCGGCGGACACCTGGACCGCATCGCACGGCACATGACGCAAACCTTCACCATCTTCCCCGCGCTCTTTCTCATCCTCGCCATCCAGGGACTGCTGGGCAAGGGCAGCCTGTGGCAGCTCGTCTTCCTCATCGCCGCCACCTGCTGGACCGACGTGGCCCGCGCCACCCGCGCCGAGATGCTGCGGGTCGCCAACGAGCCCTATGTCGAAGCCGCGCGCGCCCTGGGGCTCGGGCATATCCGCATTTTGCGCCGCTACATGATCCCCGTCATCAAGGGCCCCATCCTCGTGTCCGCTACGTTTAGCGTGGCCAGCGCCATGGTCATTGAATCGACGCTCTCGTTCATCGGCTACGGCGTGGCGGCCCCCACCGCTAGCTGGGGCGGACTGCTCCGCGACGCGCTCTACAGCGAGGCCCAGGGCGTGCTGATGTTCGCGCCCGGCATCGCCCTCACCTGCCTGGTACTGGCGGTCAACTTGGTGAGCGAAGGCCTAAGCGAAGCCCTCGACCGCACCTAAAGCGCGCGCCGGTCCCGCGCCAAAACCCAGCGTCGCTCTCCGTTTTGTGTTATGCTCGTCGCATCAACGCTGCGGTGACGCCTTAAACAATATTTGTCGCGCAGCCTTTAAAACGGACATGCCATGAAACGCTTTTCCACTCTTGCCCTCTTAATTGCCCTCTCCAGTCTCGTCGCCTGCGACATCGCCGACACCGACGAAGCGCCCCTGCCCGGCGCCCCAAACGCAGCGCCCGACCCCGCCGACTCCGACGCACCCAACGGCGACGCCACGCTGCCGCCCGTCGGTTCCACAAACGGCGACGGCACCAACGGCACCCACAACGCCCACCCAGGCGGTCCCGGCGCCCCGGGAAACGACGCCAGCCCCCCGGCAACAGCGACGGCGCTCCCCCGGGCGACGACTGGCGCGACTGGGCCACCACTGCGGTCGACACAGCGCACATGGCGGCCACCCCCGGTCCGGCCGAGGCGCTGTACATCGACGGCACCGTGCACGCCGGCGGTCCCTGGAGCGGCAAAGACTACGAGGGGCTGCGCGGCGACAACTTCGACTTCCACATGGCCGACTACCCGCTGACCTGGGCCATCGCCACGGTCCACGCGTCCATGCTGTTTCAATCCCGCGGCTTCTCCGTCGCCCCCAACGCGGTGCTCGCCATGTCCCTGCGCGCCTCGGGGCTGCAATGCGCAAACGGCGCCCAAGCCGAGACCGGCTGCTTTGCCCTCGACACCACCCGCGACTACCCCGAGCTGTTCACCCTCTTCCCCGAGCACTTCAGCGCCCCCCACGCCGCAGTCATCGGCGCCCCCCACTTCGAGGCGTCGGCCCTGGCCCTCTTCTTTCACTGGCTGGCCCTGGACGCGCTCTTCGGCCTGCACACCGCCGACAGCCCCGGCTACTTTGCCCGGCACCCCGACCCCAACGCCCGCTTCAAAACCCTGCTCGTCGCCGAGATAGAAGGCAGCCGCTGGCCGGGCCTCGCCGACATCTTCTCCCGCTGCGCCGGCCAAGACATCCTCGACTGCTGCGCCGAACAGCCCATCACCGTCGACCACGTCCAATCCGTGCGCCACTACACCAGCGCCTTAAACAACGCGGCCCCCTACGACCCGCTCCTCACCGCCGACGATCTGCGCCGCTACTTCGCCGCCATCCAGGTGCTGTACCCGCAGGTCGACGCCGAGCGCATGGACGCCTGGCTGGCACACGCCTTCGACACCGCGGCCTCTGGCGAAGCCTCCGTGTCCTTTCAGCAGGCCGTCCGCCCCCTGCTGGTGCAGTTGATGCGCGCCCTCCCCCCGGTGCCAGACGACGCCGATGTGCTGTCGCGCGCCTGCCAAAACTTTGGCCACGACATGCTGCCGAGCGCCTGCCCCTAACCCGCCTTAGCCCCAACACGAGGCGGCCTTCTGCTGATTTGATTTGATTTGTGTTGTGTTTTTACGCACCCCGGAGCGGCGGCGCAGGGCATAAAAAAAGGCAGCGCCCTTTCGAGTGCTGCCTTAGTGTTTGCGGATAAACGCGGACTAGTCGTTGTCGTAGTTGCGGCTGTGACCGTCGCCGCGACCGCGGCCGTAACCGCCGCGACCACCGCCACCGCCACCGTCGCGACGTTTTTCTTGCGCTTCGTTGACAGTGATGGTGCGGCCATCGAGCATGGTGCCGTTCATCTCTTCAATCGCCTTTTCGGCAGCGCTGTCTTCTTCAAAGGTCACAAAACCAAAGCCGCGAGAGCGGTTGGTGTTGCGATCGTTGATCACCTTGGCTTCGGTCACGGTACCGAACCGACCGAAGGCATCTTGGAGGCCTTGGTCGGTGGTGTTCCAAGAGAGGCTGCCGACGAATATTTTTTTCATTTCCTTTTCTCCAAACCGGGCATTTCAAGCCCAAAACAACGGGTACCCTTCGGGCCACCGTTAACACGCGTTACCGAAAGGCACCTTTTGGAGAGATTCGCTCGGGGGGAGGGTCACTCGGCCAGGGAAGGGATTTCGGACATTCAAAGCGGTCAAAGTACAAACCGGCCCGAAGAATTGCACAGAACGAAAAATATGCAAGAATAAATTCCCATCCACGTGAAATTAAAACAGCGCCGCCCGGGGCACTTGCATTCGCCACACAAGATGGGCATGTTTTGCGCGCCAACCGGAGTCCCCGACAAGACTCCGCCCCGGACACCGCAACGCAAGGAGAACACCGTGGAAGGCAATGTCTCAATCGCCATGGAAGGCAACGTCCAACTCGCCCTGCTCCTCACGCTGCTGGCCGGACTCTCCACCGGCATCGGCAGCGCCCTGGCCTTTTTCGCCAAGCGCACCGACACGCGCTTTCTCTCGGTCTCGCTGGGCTTTTCCGCCGGCGTCATGATTTACGTCTCCTTTGTCGAGCTCCTCTCCGAGGCCACGGAGGCCCTCGTCGACGTCTACGGCGCGGGCACCGGCAACTGGCTGACCGCCGCGGGATTCTTCGGCGGCATCGCCATCATCGCCCTCATCGACAGCCTCATTCCCTCGGCGGAGAACCCCCACGAAATCAAGGACGCCGAGGAGATGTGCCAAGAGCCGCCCTGCCAGCCCGGCAACAAGCGCCTGATGCGCACGGGCCTGTTCACCGCCATGGTCATCGCCATCCACAACTTCCCCGAGGGCATCGCCACCTTCGCCGCCGCCATGGCCGACCCAGCCCTGGGCATCTCCATCGCCGTGGCCATCGCCATCCACAACATCCCCGAGGGCATCTCGGTGTCGGTGCCGATTTACTACGCCACCGGCAGCCGCAAAAAGGCCTTCATCTACTCCTTCCTGTCGGGCCTCTCCGAGCCCCTGGGCGCCATCGTCGGCTACCTGGTGCTGCGGTCCTTTTTCAGCCCGGCCCTGTTCGGCTTCATGTTCGCCGCCGTGGCCGGCATCATGGTGTACATCGCCCTCGACGAGCTGCTGCCCACCGCCGAAAAATACGGCGAGCACCACCTGGCCATTTACGGCGTCGTCGGCGGCATGGCGCTCATGGCCTTTAGTTTGCTGATTATGGCGTAGTCCGCTGCGACCGCAGGCGGCGTTGGTTCCAGGCGACGCAGTCGGCATAGCGCACCAGCGCGCCACCGAAGATGTCGAGGGCGCTGCCAAAGGTGAGGTCGACGCGGCCGTCGCTCAACTGCGCGACGCGGTCCAGGTCGTCGATGTGCTTGGCGCCACCGGCGTAGGTGCAGGGGATGGGACAGTCGCGTCCCAGCAGCACCACCAAGTCTTCGTCAATGCCCCGGCACTGCCCCTCCACATCGGCGGCGTGCACCAAGAACTCGCTGCAGTGCTGCGCGAGCTGCGCCAGCGTGTCGCGGTTGACGGGTACCTCGGTGACGGTTTGCCAGCGATTGGTGGCCACGCGCCAGCCGTCGCCTACGCGCTTGCAGCTCAGGTCGATGACCAGCCGCTCCGGGCCGATGTGCTGCGACAACTCCCCAACCCGCGCCATGTCGAGCTGCGCGCCGCGAAAGAGCCAACTGGTCACAATGACCTTTTGCGCGCCTAGGGCTATCCAGTGGGCGGCGTTTTGCAAGTGGATGCCCCCGCCGAGCTGCAGGCCATCTGGCCAGGCCGACAGCGCGCGCTCCGCCGCTGCCTCGTTGCCCGGACCCAGCATGATGACGTGTCCGCCGTGCAGGGCGTCGCTGCGGTAGCGCTCGGCGTAATGCGCGGCGTCGTGGGGCGCGACGAAGTTGGTGACCGGCGATTGCGCGGCACCGTCGCGCAGGGTGGCGCCCACGATTTGCTTCACCTGGCCGTCGTGGATGTCAATGCAGGGGCGAAACAGGGTCATAAAAGCCTCTTCTCTGGGCGGCCTGGGGGTGCGGCCTTGCGGGGACGGACATCAATAGCGCAGGCTGAGGCGCCCCCCCACGTGAAAGAAATGCATGTCGTCGCCAGCGGCGTGCTCGGTGTAGACGAAGTCGCCAAACGCCGTCAGGGACACGGGCAGCACAAAGCTGTTGAAATGCACCGCCAGCGCCAAGCCGGCATTGGCGTCTTTTTGCACGGGCAGCGAGAGCGCCAGTTCGCCGTGGGTGCTGATTTCCATGGCGGCGACGCGGGCGTGGCGGAAGAGCACGAAGCCCATGTCCACCCCCAGTTGGGTCAGCCAAAAGCCGTCGTAGTCGGCGCGGTGTCGCAGCCAGCGGTGCTCGTAGCCGATGAGCCCCAGGCTGAGCCCGAAGACAAAGGCCTTGGCCGCGCCGCCCACGCTGAGATCCAACGCGTCGAAGCGCAGCACCAGCGCCTCGTCGAGGGCCCGCTCCCGCGAGAGCTGAAAGTTGGCGATGTTGAGCATGCCGCCCTTTTGGTAGGTGTACACGCTCAAGCGCGCATGGGCCGCGTCCAGCGCGACGCCCGCATCGCCCTCGCCCGAGAACCCGAGCCCCGCCCAGGCCCCCAACCGAAAGAGCCGCGCCGTGGGCCGCGAACCAAAGCCCAAGAAGCGCCCGCCCACATCTACCCGCCACAGCCCCATGTCGCTGTCGTCGTCGGCGCCCAGGGGTGCCGAAACTCCGGCGAAGAGCTGCACGCGGCTGTCGGCCATATTTTTGGTGGTGGCGATGGTCTCGGACACGGCCTGTTCCCAGAAGACGCCGTCGTCGGCCTGGCAGGGACGCGCCAGCAGCCACAGGACCCCGAGCGTCCACAGCGCCAGGGAGAGCGCCCACCGGCCGCGCCGCATCGGGCAATGTTGTTGGCAATTCAGGCGATACACGGGAGCACTCAGCGGGACTGATGCAGCTTCACCAAGATGGCTTTTTGCGCATGCAGGCGATTTTCGGCTTCGTCAAACACCACCGACTGCGGGCCTTCCATGACCTCGTCGGTCACTTCGCGGCCGCGCTCCGCTGGCAGGCAATGCATGAAGATCGCGTCTTTGTGGGCGTGGGCCATCAGGGCGGCGTTGACCTGGAACGACTGCAGGGCGGCCACCTTTTGGTCGAGCTGATCTTTGGCGCCCATGGAGGCCCACACGTCGGTGTACACCACGTCGGCATCTTTCACGGCGGCCACAGGGTCGTGGTGCACGGTGACCTCGGAGAGCCCCGCAGCCCGGGTTTGCGCCAGGATGTCGGCGTCGGGCAACGTGTTGGGCGCCGTGCCGATGGACAGGTGCATGGGGATGCGCTGGGCCATCTTCATCCACGAGTTGGTCATGTTGTTGCCGTCGCCCAGGTAGGCGATTTTGAGGTTGTCGATGGTGCCCTTGTGCTCGAGGACGGTTTGCATGTCGGCCATGAGCTGGCACGGGTGCAAGAGGTCGGTGAGCATGTTCACCACCGGCACGGTGGCGTGCTGCGCCAGTTGCGCGACGTCTTCGTGTTTGTAGGTGCGGATGCAGATGAACGAGAAGTAGCGCGACATCACCCGGGCGACATCGGCGATGGACTCGCGCTTGCCCAGGTCGATTTCGTCGCCGGTGATGTACACCGAGCTGCCGCCCAACTGGTAAAAGCCCACTTCAAAGGATGCCCGCGTGCGCAGCGACTGCTTGTGAAACACCAGCGCCCCCACGGCGTTTTTCAAGTACGGGGGAAACTCGCCCCGCCGGGCCTTGGCTTTCAGCTCCACCGCCACATCGAGCGTGTCGCGCACCTCTTGCGCCGTAAAATCGGTTACCGCGAGAAAGTCGCGCTTCATGGTTAGGCTCCGTAGGCTTCGGTGATGAATTCGATGGCGTCTGTGGCCAGGGCGCCCAAGGAGATCATGCGCTCGGCACCGCTGTCGTCGCCGTCGTCGAAATCCTCTTCGTCCATGGGGACTTCGCGGGTGTCGTCGACGAGCTTCTGCAGCGCGGGGATGGCCTCGGGATCGCGCAGCTCAGCCAGGGCTTCGATGGCCGATGCCACGATTTCGGCGTCGTCGACTTCGAGGAAGCGCACGATGTGACCCGTGGCTTCGGGGCTGTCGACGTAGGTCAGGACGAAGGGCATCTCCTGCGCCGCGTGGCCGCCGGTTTCGAGTACGAGATCGACCGCCGGAACGATGGCGTCGATGCCCTCTTCGCTCAGGGTCACCAAGGAGTGGCCGCACAGCTCGCGTACGTTTTCGTTGGGGTGCCCCATGCCCGCTCCCAAGATGACGGCGCCTTTTTCGAGGTCGCAGACCAGGTCGACGGCCCGCAGCATCGACATGGGCATGGGATCCAGGTCGCCGGTGCGCTGGAACAAATCGTAGGTTAGGGTTTCGAGGGCGGTGAAGCGCGAGCCTTCATCTAGCTCTTTGAATTGGTCGCGCAGGTCGGCGATCTTTGCGTCCAGGGCCAAGATCTCGTCGAGAATTTTTTGTGCGTTCATGGAAACACCTCGTAGGCTTTCTTTGGTGGAATGTTGCGTGCCAATATAGCACAGAACCGAAAAACGGCACCGTCACATAACAAAAGACATCATTCTTTTCGAGGCCACTTTTCACACCGCAACATCTTCACGCAAAATGGCCGGCCCGCTGCGGTGCTCCTCACCCCGGCAGCGTTCGACCGCCTCGCTGCGCAGGCGAGGTTTCACGCGGCGATCGACGAGGGATTAGCAGATGCCTCTGCCGGACGGCTGGACGACGATACCGCATTGACGCAAGACCTCGACGATGCCTTCGGTCCCCTGGACCCATGAAGTTTTGTTGAACCCGTGAAGATTCTCTGGACTGACAGGGCGCGGCGAGATCTCTTGGAAATCGGTCAATACATCGCGCAGGACGATCCACGCGCCGCCCGGGCCTGGGTCGAACAACTGCAAAAACGCGCCCGCAAAGCCGCAGAGGCACCCTTCGCAGGACGGATGGTGCCCGAGCGCTCCGCTCAAGACATCCGTGAAGTCATCATTCGCAATTATCGAATCGTATATCGCGTATGCGAGGATGCCATTTATGTACTAACGGTTTTCGAAGGCCACCGCCTGCTCCCCCAAGAAGCCGCATCCGACACCATCGACACTCCCTGATGCGGAGTGACTTGCCCCACAAAACGCCAAAAAAAATGACTCTGAGTGAATAAAAACAAAGTAAAAACCAGTACTTAACAAAGCCTCGGGGAGTCGACGCTGAACGGATTCCCCGGTTTGAGAATTTGGAGGGAGAGAAGACCATGTTGGCCGAAACCTTGGGGTACATCCTGGACGAAAGACACGAGAAAGGCCGTGAGGAAGGCCTGCGTCTCGGTGCATTGGCGAGCCTGTTGAAGCTCGTCGAAATGAAGTTCGGTGCGATTGCAGATACCGACAAAGACCGCCTCTCGCAGCTCAACCACGAGCAAATTACCCACGCCCTTTCCCGCATCCTAACCGCCACCACCCTTGCGGATCTTTTCTAGCCGCAAATCTCGCCCAGGCGCACTTCAGGTGCGAGAAAAACCCAGAATGTCCCCGGCGCAAATCTCCGCCGCTGCTACAAAAAAACACGCAAGGCATTGGCTTCCCCTCGCCGTTGCGTTATTGAGGCGGAAGACAACATTTTCCATTCTAATGAGGCATTCATGTACGCAACCCTATTGAGCATTCCCCTTTGGACCCCGGGCGTCGGCGAAATCGTCGTCATCGCCGTCGTGGTGCTGGTCCTGTTTGGCACCAAAAAAATTCCACAGTTGGGCAAGGGGCTGGGCGAGGGCATCCGCAACTTCAAACACGGCCTCAAGGACGGCGAAAACGCCGACAAGGCCAACGACAAAGCGTCGCGCAAAGAGCTCGCAGAGGACAGCGCCTCCGGCGACAAGACCCCACCCACCGACACCACCCCGTGACCCTCACCTCATCCCGACTGCAAACCGTCCGCCCCTCGGCCACGGTGGCCATGACCGACCGCGCGCTCCAACTGCGGGCCCAAGGGCGCCACATCATCTCCTTTACGGCGGGCGAACCCGACTTCGACACCCCGGCGCACATCGTCGACGCCGCCGCCCAGGCCATGCGCCGCGGCCAGACGCGCTACACCCCGGTGGTGGGCCTCGCCGCCTTACGCGAAGCCGTGGCCGCCACCAGCACCGAGGTGCGCCGCGTCCCCGTTACCGCCGACAACGTCATCATCAGCACCGGAGCCAAACAGGTGCTCTACAATTTCTTCATGGCCCTCCTCAATCCAGGCGACGAAGTGCTCATCCCGGCCCCCTACTGGGTGTCCTATCCCGACCAAGTGCGCCTGGCCGGCGGCACCCCCATCATCGTTCCCACGAGCCCCGACCGCGACTGGGTGCCCCACACCGACGACCTGGACCGCGCCCTGACCCCCCAAACCCGCGTCCTGGTCCTCAACTCCCCGGCCAACCCTACCGGCGCCGTGTACCCGCGCGACGCCCTGGCCGACATCGCGCAGTGGGCCAGCCGACACAACCTGTGGGTGGTGAGCGACGAAATCTACCGCGAGCTCGTCTACGGCGACGCCGCCTTTCACTCGCCCCTCACCCTGGCACCGCCCCACCACCGCCACCGCATCCTCGTCGTCGACGGGCTGAGCAAGTCCCACGCCATGACCGGCTTCCGCCTGGGCTTTGGCATCGCCCACCCCGACCTCATCGCGGCCATGTCCGTCATCCAGGGGCAGTCCACCTCCTGCGCCACTTCCATCTCCCAAGCCGCCGCCTTGGCCGCCCTCCAGGGCCCAAACGACTTCTTGCCCGACTGGCGCAACGCCTACACCCGCCGCCGCGACCAGCTCATCTCGGGCCTGCGCCAACTGCCCGGCGTCCGCTGCACCCTGCCCGCTGGCGCCTTCTACGCGCTGCCCAATATCTCGGCCGCCGCAGCCCGCCTGGGCGCAGACGCCACCGACATCGACCTGGCCGAGCACCTGCTCGAGACCGCCGGCGTCGCCACCGTGCCCGGCACCCCCTTTGGCGCACCGGGGCACCTGCGCTTCTCCTACGCCGTCAGCGAGGACACCATCGCCCAAGGCCTCGCGCGCATGGCCGACGTCCTGCCCTAACCCGGCCCCCCCCCTCGCCCGGCGCATCGGCGCGGCATTATTTCCAAAACCGGGCCTGTTTTTGCTTGCCAAGCCCAAAAGGCGCGATTAAAGTGCCCACTCTTGAAAGGGCGATTCGCCCCCCAACACCGTCCGATCTCGAGGAGGATCATCAATGCTCAGGGACGCAGAAATGGATGTCCAAATGGATGAAAACAACCGCAATGTCCAAAAAAACATGGACAACGAAAACACTGATGACACCCGCGAAGGTGGGCGCGACGCCGAGCAAACGCGCACCCGCAAGCCCGCCATGTTGGGCGAGGCGGTGATCTGCCGTCCCCTCGAAGTCTCTGTCCGCGACGACCGCGTCGAACAGGCCATCCGCCAACTCAAAAACCGACTGGCCCGCGAAGGCATCCTGCGCGAGCTCAAAAACCGGCGCCACTTTTGCAAGCCGAGCGAGCTCAAGCGCATCAAGAGCCGCGAAGCCGCCCGCCGCCGCCGCAAAACATCCCGTCAGCGCCCCAACTGACCCACACCTGCCGCCGCTCCGATCTTGACCACGCCACGCGCCTGGCCTGCCATCGTTCTCGAACCCCGTGACGCCGCTGACGTCATCGCCGTACAGGTGTGGATAGGGGTGGGTGCCGCCGATGAACGGCCCAAAGAGGCCGGCATCGCCCACGTACTCGAGCACATGATCTTCAAGGGCACGGCCCGCCGCCCCGTGGGGCAACTCACCCGCGACATAGAGAGCGCCGGCGGTCACATCAACGCCTGGACCTCCCACGACGAGACCGTCTTTCACATCACCGTGGCCAGCGCCGACGCCGAGGCCGCCATCGACGCCCTCTTCGACGCTGTCGCCAACCCCCTGTTCGACAGCGCGGAGCTGCGGCGCGAGCAGTCGGTCATCCTCGAAGAGATCCGCATGGGCCAGGACAGCCCCGAACACGAAAACATGATGATGCTGTTTCGCCAGCGCTACCGGCAGCATCCCTACGGGCAACCGGTCATCGGCCGGGCGGCCACGGTGCGGCGCTTCACCGCCGAAGACCTGCGGCGCTTTCACCAGAAGTGGTACCGGCCCAGCAACATGGTCATCGCGGCGGCGGGGCGCTTCGACCCCGAAGTGCTGCGCCCCACCCTGGAGCGCCTGTGGCGACAAAACGCCGCGGGCCTGAACCGCGCGACGCCCCAGAGACCCCAGCGCGAGGCAGAGCCCCCGCAGCAACGCCTGCGCTTGGGGCTTCAATACATGCCCACCGCCGAGGCCCAGCTCGCCATCGGCTTTCCCGCGGTGTCCTTTCAACACCCGGACGCCGCTGCCCTCGACGTCCTCGCCGCCATCTTGGGCCAGGGGGCCAGCGCGCGCCTCGAACAGCGCATCCGCCGCGCCCGGGGCTTGGCCACCGACCTGCGCGCCATGTGCTACACCCCCGCCGACGCGGGCATCTTCACCGTGCTCGCGGCCACCCCTGCGGGGAAACTGCCGCGCCTGGTGACGGCCATCGCCAAGGAGATGTCCCTCCTGCAACAGGTGCCGGTGTCCCAGGCGGAGCTCGACAAAGCGCGGGTGATGCTGCGCAGTGAAGAGGTGTACGACGAAGAAACCGTGGACGGCGTGGCGCGCCGACTGGGCCACGACGCCCTGCACGGAGACGGCCCCGTCGAGCGAGAACGCTACAACGCCGCCTTGCAAGCCCTGGACACCGCCGCCCTGCAGCAGGTCGCCGCGCGCTACCTCCAACCCCAATACGCCACCCTGTCGGTCCTGGTGCCCACCGCGCCGCCCGCCCGCATGACCGCGCTCAAGGCCCAGCTCCGCACCGCGTGGCAAGCCCCCGCCAACAAACCCGTTCCGCGCCGCGCGCGCCCCCGCGACAACGGCCCTGCCTGGGAAACACACGCGCTCTCCAACGGCGCCAAATTGCTGGTGCGCTGCGACCCCAGCGCCCAATTGGTGGCAGCCCGGGCGGCCTTCCTGGGCGGCACGCGCCTCGAACCCGCCTCCCAAGCGGGCGTCGCCACCCTCATCAGCGCGCTGCTAACCCGCGGCACCCGCACCCGCTCCGCCGACCACATCGCCCACATCATGGACAACGCGGCCTGCAGCATCGGCGGTTTCCTGGGCCGCAGCACCCACGGACTCGCCGGCGAATTCCTCGCCCAGCGCTTCCACCAGGGCTTCCCCCTCTTCCTCGACTGTCTGCAGGCCCCGGCCTTTGCGCCCGAAGAGCTCCAACGCGAGCGCGCCCTGCTGCGCGAAGAGCAAGACGCCCAGGCCCAAAACCCCGAGTACCAGCTCTTTGCGCGCTTCCACCAAAGCCTGTTTGGCGCGCATCCCTACGGCCGCTCCGTTTCCGGCACCGCCGAAACCCTGGCCGCCCTCACCCCCGCCGATTTGCACGCGGCCTTTGCCCTAGGGTACGCCCCGGCCAACATGGTGCTGGCCGTGGACGGCCCGGTGCCCCCCGACGAGCTCGTGGCCATCCTCGAAGCCCAGCACTGCCGCGCCGACGCCCCGACACCTGCGCTGCCCGACGCGCCCGCGCCCTGGCAACCGCCCGCCACGCCGCGCCAAACCCATCTCTTCTTGCCCAAGGAGCAATCCCACCTGCTCGTGGGCTTCCCCGGCATCGCCGTCCATGCCCCCGAGCGCTTCGCCGCCGACCTCCTCGTGGAACTGCTCGGCGGTCACGGCGGCCGCCTGTTTGCGCACATCCGCGAGGAGCAAGGCCTGGCCTACAGCGTCTCCGCCCTGGCCTTCGAAGGCGTCGACCCGGGCTACATCGCCATCTACGGCGCCACTTCGGGGGGCCTCGAGATGCAAATGTTTCAAAGCATCCGCCGCGAGCTCGACCGCATTCGCCGCACACCGCCGAGCGCCGACGAACTCCAACGGGTCGCCCGCCACTTAATCGGCGCCCGGGCCATCCGCCGACAACGCGCCGCCACCCGCGCCTTTGGCAGGGCCTTGGCCGAGATCTACGGCATCGAGCACCTCGGAGACGCGCGCTACGCCAAGCAAATGATGCGCATCACGCCCAACGCGATCCGCCAACTGGCCGAGCGTCTCTTCGACGAGCGCCACATGGTGGTGTCCTGCGTCGGTCCCCTCGCCGACCCCATCGATTTCGTGTAATATGAGCGACTCGGGCCACGCGCCCCAGCCACGACCATGAAGATCCTCGTCCCCATCAAACGCGTCCTCGACCCCGACCTCATCGCCCGCATTCCCTTCGATGCCGACGCCCACGCCCTGCGCGCCGCACCCGGCGACCACAAGCCCAACACCTTCGACGAGTACGCCGTCGAGACCGCCCTGCGCATCCTCGAGACCACCGGGGTGGCGGGCGAAGTCATCTTGGTGAGCATCGGCGACGACGCGGTACAGGACGCCCTGCGCCAATGCCTGGCCCTGGGCGCCCACCAGGCCATCCACATCCGCACCGAAAACAATGACACGCCCCACGACGCCACCAGCGTTGCCGCGCTGCTCGCCGCCCTGGCCCAGCGCGTCCAGCCCAACATCATCCTCCTGGGCAAGCAGGCCAGCGACCACGACGCTGCACAGGTCCCCGCCATGCTCAGCGAACGCCTCGCCCTGCCCGGCGCCTTCAACCTCAGCCAGCTCGACCTCGCCGCCGACGCCCGCAGCGCCACTTGTCACTGCGGCATCCGCCAGGGCACCTTGCGGCTGCGCGTCGCGTTCCCCGCGGTCCTCTCGGTGGACCTGCGCATCGTCGCCCCCCGCAGCGTGCGCGTCGACAACCGCGACACCGCCTACCCCGACGGCCTGCGCTTCGCCGCCCTGCGCCAGGTAATGGCCGCCAAAAAGAAGCCCATCCAAACGCTGACACCGGCCGAGTTGGGCCTGGGCGAAACACCGCTGACCCGCATCACCGGACACGCGCCCCCCGAGGCCGCGCCCCCGTGCCACATGCTTAGCCACATCGGCGCGCTGCCCCCGCACCTCTTGTTCCCGAACCGCCCACACCGACGTGGAGCGCCCTGATGCACTGGACCGCCCAGCACGTGCTCGTCGCGCTCCACGCCCCCAAGGGCAACGCGGACAACACCGCCCGGCGCACCGTGGCTGCGGCCCAGCAACTGGTGGCCCTCAAAGGCGGCGCCTTCAGCATCCTCCTGTTGGGCGCGTCGCGCGCTGTCCCAGACGACCTGCTCCACACCGGCGCCCGCGCGCTCTACACCTGCGATGGCTCCCGCACCGGCGACGACACCGGTGACAACAAAGACGACAACGACAACAATGACGCTGCGGTCTTCCACCCCGAAGACACGCCGCGCCTGGTCGCCTGCCTCCAGCACGCCCTCGACACCACAGGCGCCGACACCCTGCTGGCGCCAGCCGACGCCCCCTTCAACGAGCTCTTGCCCCGGGTGGCGCTGCTGCGGCAATGGGGCATGGTCTCCCGCGCCGCGGCCTTCTCTCACAGCGACGGGCGTCTCCGGTGCCACGCCCCGGCCCACTCGGGACACCTCTCCGCCACCTGGCAACTGCAGAGCCCCGGCGCTGTTCTCACGGTGCTCGCCGCCGAGTTCGGCGACCCGTCCTCCGCGCCCACAACCGCGCCCGCGCCCATCCGCCTTCTCGTAGCGCCGCCGACAACGACCGAGGCCGCGCACCGCACGCCGCAGTACCTCGGCAGCGACATCGCCCACACCGCCCGGCCGCCCCTCGGCGAAGCCCGCATCGTCGTGGCCGCTGGCGGGGCCATCCGCTCCGATGAAGACATGCGCCTGGTCGAAACCCTGGCCGACACCCTGGGCGCAGCCTTAGGCGGCACGCGCGCCTTGGTGGACGCGGGGCTCATGCCGGGACACCTGCAAGTGGGCCAAACCGGCGCCATCATCGCCCCCGACATCTACATCGCCGTCGGCATTTCCGGGGCCCTGCCCCACCTGGTGGGCATCAGCGCCGCCAAGACCATCATCGCCATCAACACCGACGCCAGCGCGCCCATCTTCACCCGCGCCCACTACGGCATCGCCGACGACTTCCGCCGCGTCTTGCCCGAGTGGCTTGGGCAGCTCCGGGTCGACCCCCAGGCCGACTGAAGCGCAACGGCACAGCGCGGTAACAAGCGGTAACGGGCGTTAATCGATGGGAATAATGATGGGTTCGTCGATGGTGAAGCAGTCGTTTTCCGGGGCGGTCCACTGGATGACGTTGTACCAAAACTGCGGGTGCTGAAACCAGACGTCGGGGTCCTTCCACATCTGCGTGGCTTGGTCGAAACAGTTCTCGTATTGCAGTTGCTCCGCGGGGACGTTGCTGTGATCCGAGGTCGAGAGCCACACGTTGGAGAACAGCGGCCACTCGTCGGCGTAGACAAAGACCCGCCCTTCGCCAATTTCCAGCGCGGCTGCGGCGATGTCAGTGGTGGCACCGGCGTCGTGCTTGCGCACCACCACCTCAGCCCCGTCGGGGATGGAGATGCTCGAGCCCCAAAACGCCGCCGTGCGCTTGACCTCGCGGGCGATCTCGTGGGTGGAGCTGGTCCAGTCCACGGCCACGGCGTTTTCGTAGCAGTAGGAGTCGGGCTCGGTTTGGTCGAGATAGGCGTCGTTGTTGTACGAGAAGCCCGTGGCGGGTTGCAAGATGCTGTTGATGGCCCCCACCTCGCTGGCCGTGGCGTTGCCGTTGAACCCCGTCATGGCCACGACGCCGCCGCCCTGGTCGATCCAGGTGTTGAGCGCCTGCGCCTCAGCGGCCGAGTACTGCCAAAAAGGTCCGCTCATGCCGTCGGCCTGAAAGGTAAACAGGATGATGTCGTAGTTGGACAAGAAGCCCGCGTCCAGGGTGGGCTTGCGCTGGTGCATGGAGACGATGGCCGAGCTCTTGGTGTTGAGCCAATCGACAAAGGCGCTGACGTCGTTTTTGTTGGCCCCGCTGTCGAAGCTGCCGATGACCGCCAGGCGCAGGCAGTAGCAGGTGCTCGGATCATTGGGGTCCTCGCAGACCATCTCCAGCTTGCCGTCGTCGCCTTGGTCGGGCAACGGATCAATCACATTGGGTTTGGAATACAGATCGTCGCTGCCGGTGCTGATGGGGGGTGCGTCGGAGTCGCCCTGCGGTTGTTGTGCGTTGTGCCCGTTCACCGGAATGTTTCGGCCGCTGTTGTCATCGGATTCACAGGCCACCAGCCCGCCGATCACCAGCCCCATCCCCACAGCCCATAATAAAACGCGTTGCATATTTTTTTCCCTCCGTAAGACATTGTGCGGTGCCACCCGCAAACGAAACATTGCAGCCCAAAGCAAAATGGGCCATCTTGAAAGGCTGCGGCGAACGGAGCACCGCGCGCCACGCCCTTTGATAACCATGTTAAAGCGATTGGCGCTGCCCACGGTAGTCCGAAGCAGAAACCGCCTTTAAAACGATACGAAACGACCATTCACCCGCGCACCCGTTGCCCCCAACCCAAGACGCCATGACCATGACACCACGACAAAGCATTTACGACATCATCGACCACTACGACGCCATCTGGTTCGACGCCTGGGGCGTCCTGTGCGACGGCCGCCACACCATGCCCGGCGCCTCGCAACTCCTCGCGCACCTCGACGAGCGGCGCGTGCCTTGGCGCATCCTCACCAACGACGCCTCCTCCACCCTCGCCCAGAGCACCGCGCGCTTCATACAAATGGGCTTCCCCATCACCGCGGCGCAAATCATCTCCGCGGGGAGCGTGCTGGCGCATTACTTCGACCAGGCCGATCTCCGGGGCGCCCGCAGCGTCGTCCTCGGCCCGGAGGGCAGCGTCGCCTGCGCCCAAGAAGCCGGCGCCACGCTGGTGCCGCGCCACGAGGACTTCGACGTCCTGCTCGTCATGGACGAGGGGGGCTTTCCCTTTCTCGAGGGCATCAACCAGGTGCTCACCTCGCTCTTCCGCGCCCTCGACGCCGGCCGCACCCCCCACCTGCTGCTCCCCAACCCCGACGTCATCTACCCCGCGGGTGGCGGCACCTTCGCCCTCACCGCCGGTGGCATCGCGGCCTTCTTCGAAGCCGCCCTCCTGGCGCGCTACGGCACCCCCATGCCCTTCACGCGCCTGGGCAAGCCCTTTCCGCCCATGTTCGAAGCCGCCGCCCAGCAAACCCGCGGCGAGCGCGTCCTGATGGTGGGCGACCAGATCCCCACCGATATCCGCGGCGCCAACGGCTTCGGCGTGGACAGCGCCCTCTTGCTCGGCGGTGTCAGCCACAAGCTCGCGCCCGAGTCCCTGCCCCTGCAGGACCGCCCCACCTGGATCATCTCTTCACTGCAGCGCTAAGCGCTAACGAGAACGCGCACGCGACGCGACGAGCCACCGGCGTCCCGCAGCCCAGAGCGCCAGGGCCAGCACGCCGTACTCCACCGCCAACACCCAGGCCCACTCGCGCCAAAGCCCTTCAGCCCACCACATATCTAGCGAGAGATAGGACAGGGCCGAGACCGCGCCAAAAGCGAGCACCCACGGCATGCCCAGCATCGCGGCAAAGGGCAAGAACCACAGGATGTACCAGGGGTGCAGCACCGGCGCGACCAGGAGGGCCGCGGCGATGATCAAGGCCGCCGTCTGCATCGGGGAGATGCGGCGCCACATGGCCAGCAACGCCGCCCCGCCTACGACGAGCAAGGAGAGACCGCGGGCAATGGCCAGCGCCACATCCAGCAAGGGGAAGGCCCCCGGCGCCGCGGGATCAAAGGCCCCGTCCTTGTGCAGGGCAAAGAAGGTGGGTTGGAGTTCCCGGGCGATGCCGTCGAGCCAGCGCAGGTGCACCATGGCCTCGCCGTCGAAGGTGCCGAAGCAGGCGCCGACCCCGTAGAGCGCCCCGTACTTGAACAGGCGAAACAGGCCGGCGTTCCCCTCCCAGCGGCGGGCGAAGGCGTCCAGGGTCTCCACACCGTCGGTGCCCGCGTGGAGCATGGGCCACAGCAACAGCGCGCTGCCCAACACCGCCAGCGCACCAAAGAGCGCGCGATGTCGGGGCAATCCCCAGGCCAGCGGCACCAGCAACACCAGGGGAATCAGCTTCACGCCCACGCCGAGAGCCAGGCAGAGCGCGGCGCCCAACGCGTGCCGCCGCGTCAACACCGGTCGCTGCAGCAGGGCCACGGTGCCGAGCAAGGCGCACAGGGCCAGGGGTTCGAGCAGGTGTCCGGACATGGCGGTCTCAACGCAGGCCAGCGGATGCCACGCGTAGGCCGCACACGCGACGAGGGCCCGGCGCTGTGTCCCCTCTTTGGCTGCCGCGGCGAAGCCCCCCATGAGCCCGTACACCAGCACCGCCACCCCCAGGTTGGCCGCCGCCGCCGCGAGCTGAAGCGCCCACACCGCCCCGCGCTGGGACAGCAGCCCAAAGAAGACCTGGGCCACAGGCGGGTACAAGGTGCGCATCTGCGGGTGGTTGATGTGCGACCAATGGCCGTCCCGCAGCGCGACGAGCTCCGGGGCATCCGGGGCAAACCGCCAGGGGTTGACACCGGCGCGCAGCACGCGGCCGTCCCAGGCGAAGCGGTAAATGTCATCGCTGAACAGGGGCTGTCCCAGGCTCGCCAGCGCGTGCAACACCGCGGCGACGCCCAGCACCCACAACAACGCTCGCCCCGGCGCCACACCCGCGCCCCCAACGCGCTCACCAGCGTTCCGACCGGCGTGGTGCAGCCCCCACAGCGCCACGCCGTAGGCCGCACACGCGACGAGAAACCACATCACCGCATCGCGGGCCACCGGCTCTACGCGGTGCGACTGCCACACCAAGGCGCCCAGGGCAGCGGCGACACCCGCCAGAGACACCCAGGACACCCTGGGCACGAACGGCGCTCGCAGCACCGAAGACACCGGAGGAACCGGTGGGCGTTCATTGTGTTGGGAGAAAAGCCCGGACATTCCGGAGAAGGGAGAAATTACTCGCTCTTGAGGTTCATCGCCTTGAGGGTGGCGCGGGCGAGGTCACTGACGGTCTTGTCGTCGTCGGCCTGCAGCGCCAACAGATAACCGCGCTCGCCAAGGCCCGCCAAAATTCTCATGGCCAAGTCGCGGGACTCCGCGTCGTTGCGAATGGTCTCGACGAGCATCTGGCGCACTTGCAGTTTGTTCAAGCCGCCCGGCGACGTGTCCCAGCCCTTGGTGATGCGATCCATCAAGTACTTCCAGGGCCACAGGATTTGGTCGGTGCTGCGCGAGGTGCGGTCGGAGAGATCGCGGGCCACCTGCAGGCGGCGGAAGAGGCGCTTCGAGGTGAACATGTCGCGAGAGAGATAGAGCGGGTGCTCCTCGAACCAGCGCCGGATGATGAGGCGCGACTCCTGGCCTTCCAGGATTTCGATGATGCGATCTGTGCGGTTGGAATTGCCGCCGAGCAAAATGGCGAACACCGCAGCGCGCTGGCGGTTCTCGTCCGAGTGGTCGAGCAGTTTGTTCAAGCGCTCCGCGTAAGCGGGGTCTCCGGCCTCACCCACCGCGATGGCCGCCGCCTTGACGAAGCTGTCCTTGCCCGAGCCTTCGAGCAAGCTCATCATCGCCTCAATGGACTCTTGGGAAGAGTTGTGCCAGAGCCCCTGGATGAGAGCGGCGCGCGCCACGGTGTCCACGGATTCGTCCTGCACTTTTTCGATGATTTTTCTCATGGCTTTGTCGTCGGCGACATAGGCCAGCGAGGCCGCGGCTTCGGCGCGCAGTTCCTGATCGTCCATCGGATCTAGGGCGATGGTCATCAGGTTGTCGGCAAAGGCGGGATCGCCGATGTAGCGCGTGGCCATGATGGTGTTGCGGCGCTCTTGCAGGCGGCCCTCCATCTGCCAGTCGCGCCCTTCCATGAGCGGCGAGAATTTTTCTTCTTTGCGCTCCTTGGCGCTCATCATCATCATCTTTTTGAACTCAGCCACGATGCCGTCGCATTTCAGGCGCGCCAGCGCGTGGGACGCCGCCTGGATGTAGAAGCGGTCTTCCTTGGTCAAGAAGGGCTTGATGATCGGGCAAAAGCTCTTGTCGCCGGTGCGTCCCATGGCGTCCATCAGCGGGCCGATGTCGACCTTTACGCGCTTGGCGCATTCGGGGGTGTTGGTGTAGGGGGAGTTGGCGTCGTAGATTTTCTTCAGCATGGCCGAGGCGCCCGGCGGGTTGGTCTCGCCGATCCACGTCACCACGCCGTTGGCGATTTTGCGCGACATGTCCTCTTGGCGGTAGCGCACCGCTTCGTCGGGGATCAGGTCGGGGTCGATGGTTTCCCACTGGGTCTTGGCGAACATCTTTTCGGCAGCGCGCGGCTCGCCGAGTTCTTCCAAGGTCCACAGCGCTTGGTTGCGGATTTCGTCGGCCTCCAGCTTGGCCTTGTCGTCGGAACCGGGAAACTCCTCGTCGACAATTTTCAGCAGCAAATTGGCCGAACGCGGATCGTTGAGCCCCTTAATGCGGCCGAGAATTTTGTACTTCACCGCCGGATCAGTGGCGTTGTCGTAAATGACTTCGAGGCCCGGCGCCCCCACGGACTGCGTCACCGCTGAGAGGATGGGATCCAGCAACTCGGGGGCGGTGCGGATTTTGTCGAGCAGCGCTTTGCCAGCGCGGTCGTCACCGGTGCGCCCCAGGGATACCGCTGCCTCTTGCGCCACCTCTTTGCTCTCGTCAGCCAAGAGCTTGAGCAGCGCGGGCACCGGGTCTTTGTCGTCGCGGAAGCCCAGCTCCATGGCGGCGTACATTTTGAGCATGGGGTCCGGCGCTTCGGAGAGTTGGATCAAGCGGTCGGTGGTGGCCATCTGCGCCACCAGCTCTTTGTCGTACTCGGGCAGCGTGTCCGGTTTGATCCACTGGCGGTTGATGCCTTCGAGCAGGGTTTCAAAGCCGCGCTCGTCGCCCAACGACACCAGGGCCCAGGCGTATTTCACCTGCACCATCTCCTTGGTTTCGTTCATCAATTTGAGAATGGCATCGGTCGACGCCTTGGCCTCGGGGCCGCCGATTTTGGCCAACGCCAGCGCCGCCTCTTGGGCAATGGTGCCGCCCTGCTCCAGTGCTTTGGCCAGGACGGGCACCGCGCCTTTGTCCTTGGCCACGCCCAACTCGAAGACCGATTGGGCCACGATGCTCTTGGTGGGGCACTCCAGCACAATTTTGCGCAACGCCGCCTCAAATTCGCCGTCGGGCAGCTTCATGGCAGCGTCGAATTGCTGGCGCCACTCCTGGGCCTCGGCGTTGTTTTTGTACCAAATCACGCCAAATATCGCGGCCAGAATCACGCCGCCCAGCATGGCCAATAAAAACCCGGTGTTGCCCCGGTTGATTTTTTTCTCAAAATCGTCGGCCGCAAACGTGTCGTCCATGGATGGCGGGGCACCAAATCCGCCGGGGCTGTCGCCCATTTGTCCATCCATCTGTTCGTCGAATTGATCCTGATCATTCCACTTTGTCATAATGGCGCTCCTTTGGAGTTGAATAACGTGGGGAATTTGCCGCTGAATTTAGCGCAAAAGACGCGCGCGAATCAATCCTGTTTTGTTCAATCCCATTAAAAAGAGCACGAAAACGACAATTTACGCTCAAACCGAAACCGCCGGTGCGCCGTGGGCCAAACAACAGCAGGCAAGGAAAACGCGTGGGAAACGCGAGACAAAACAAAAAGAGCCTTGTCGGAGAAAACGAAGCGCGAAAGCGCGGGAAGGAAATGGACGAGGAAGCTACTTGGAGAAGACCTGCACCGCTACCTCACCGGCACCCGCAGCGGCCGTAACCGTCACGTTGTACAGACCGGGATTGGGCGGGCAGTAGCTCGAGATCACCGCGGTGGCGTCCAGGGTGGAATCGGCGGCCACGAGGGCGCCATCGGCCAGGGCGAGTTTGACGTCGACATTGCTCAGGGTTTCGGCACCCACCGCAACAAAGGCCTGGCAGTAGGGCGCGCCGGGCAACGTGACCTGGTAGGCCTGGCTGGCGCCTTCTTCGAGGGTGGCCTTCATCAGGGTGCTGGTCTCCACCTTGTCGGCGGCGTGCTGCGCGCGGGCGGCGGCCATTTTTTGCGCCATGGGATCACTGGAGACCTCCGGGGTGGGCACGGCAATGCCCGGGATGCTGGGGGCGGGCGGGGCCACCGGAGCGGCGGGGGCGGGCTCGACGTTTTGTTGCTGGCAAGCGCCAACGGCAAAAACCACGGCGACGGCGCTGAACCACTGAAGCATTTTTTTCATTTTCATTGGAATGGCTCCCTTCTGGGTAAAGTGTCCATTTGTTTCGAATGCGATGGAGCAGTATTGTCCGATTTCACATCTTTCTTCAAGTGCTTTGCTAGAATGTGCCCATCAGGGTCATGCCCGCCGCGCCCGGTTGCAGCAGCGGTTGCCACGAGACGCGCTCGCCGTGGTGCGACTTCTTTTTGCCCGCGATGAACAGCGCCACGCCGGTGACTGCCAGCGCGCCGCCCACCGGCAACAGAATGGTCGACGTCAGGGCCAGGGTCTGCATGCGCTCGTGCTTGTCGCGGTTTTTGGGCGGACAGCCCTCGCTCGTGCAATCGGCGCTCAAGTCGCTGTCGAGGGACATCGCCATGCCCCCGGTGATGGCGCCGACGATGAGCACAGCGCCGCCGGTGGCCATCAGGGAGATGCCGGTGGGCACCATCGGGTGCGACGAAACCGCCGCCTTAGGCGCCTGGGACGACGACGCATCTGCGGGTTGCGAGGCCGCCAGTTGCTCCGAAGTGGACGGCGACGCAGCCGGGGCAGCGACATCGACAGCCAGACTCTGGCCGCCGTTGACCTTGAGCGGGCGCTTGAGCAAATCCTGTTGCTGCAGCACCACGCGCAACTCCTGTACGCGCCCCGCTGTCACCGGGATGGGACCGGGCAAGGGCGTTGTGCCGCGCAGTGAATCGGCGATGTACACCTCGGCCCCGTCGGGCGCCGTCACCACCACAAAGCCCACCAGGTTGCGAATGCGGGTCATCTCGGCTTCGACCTCTTCGCGGCGCGTCTCGGGCACGTCGTCGCCACCGGAGACCAGGTAGGCCTCGAAGGCCTCCAGGGCGCTGCCGTAGTTTTTGGCCGCCGCCTCGCTCTGGGCGATGTTGTAGTGGATTTTCCAGTTGGGATTGGCGTCGTAGGCCGCGCGAAAGGCTGTGGCTGCCCCGGTGTAATCCCCGTCATTAAACAGTGTTGTGGCCGCTGAGAACGCCTCTCGGGCCGCGTCGACATCGGCCTTCGCGACCGACGCAAACAGCAAAAAGCCACCCACGATTACTGGCAAACATTTGGTAACACGCATGGTTCCTCCGGATGATTGGATGATGGGTCAATTTATCGCAGAACGCCCAAAAAGCGAACCTGCTGATTTTCTTTTTTGCACGCAGTGGCAGCGCAAAGGGAATGCATTGCGGTGGGCTACTGTCACAGGTTTCGGGCCTGCGCGCCCCAGCACACCTCGATGCGGTCGCCGGCGCGAATGCCGCAAGTGTGTTCCCAACCCGCGCTCAGGTGGGTGAACACCACCCCCGCTGGCGGCGAAGATAGGCCAGA